>CAYOZO010000101.1:0-11999 GCA_964408405.1 uncultured Turneriella sp. | reverse complement strand
CGCATGCCGTCAATTAGAAAGGGTTCTCCTACGAAAAAATTTGATACCCAATCGAACGATTTTTGTTTTTCAGCCTGTGTAAAGACCCGGACGCACCCCTGTGACCTGCCCGCTCTGCGGAACTTCGCTTACACCTCTGTCTGATAAGCGCTTTGGAGTCTGTGACAAAGACAAGCTCGTTGTAAACGGCGCGTACGAATTCAGACGCTACGAGCACGATTATTTCGAAAAAGAGTATCGCGACCAATACGGCCGCAGCTATACAGAAGACCGGCAGGCAATTCTGGCACGCAATGAAATCCGCTTCGCGAAGATTAAGAAGTTCGCCCCTGCCCTAACCCACCCGCAGGTGCTCGAGGTGGGCTCCGCTGCAGGCTACTTCCTGAAAATAATGCAGGAGGCCGGTTACACTGTGCGCGGCTGGGAAATCAGCGCAGCCATGACAAAATATTCCAATGCACGGGGCATCAAGACCATCAGGCAGGATTTCCTCAAGGGCGCCGCGCTGCACGAAAAACAGAAGAAACAGCCTTACGACATCGTCGCCATGTTCTACGTGCTAGAGCATATACCCGAGCAAAAACGGGTCTGGCAATCACTCGCAGGCCTTGTGCGCCCCGGTGGCTACTTGCTACTGGCATTGCCCTCAGCCGACGGGCCAACATTTCGCTTCCACCGCCAGCGCTGGTACGACACGCACCCGTTGGACCATAGCGTGGACTATTCGCCGCGCGCGCTTAGGCTCACCGGGCGCGCATTTGGTTTTGAACTCGTCGCCGCTTATTCCGAAGGCATACACCCGCAGCGTTTTCCGCTGGGGAGCGTAAGAGTGCTCGCTCGCCTCTATCGGCTGGCGCTCGAAAACGCGCCCATCGGCGATACCATTTTCGCAATCCTCCAGAGGAAACAGTAGCTTACAAAATGAAAGCAGTCGAAGTACTCAAGGCGCTAATGAGTCTGCCGCTCGACGCCGAAGCAAAACAGCTTATCGCCTGGGAGCTCTTCTGGTACGAGTCGGCAGGCACGAGTGCGGAATTTGCCGAAGACAGCAAACGTGAGACTCTGCCGCTTAAACTGTCGGCCAGCGAAGAGACATTGGCGAGGATAAAAGCTGATTTTGAGCATACCGGGGCTCAAGAGCACTGCATTACCATATCCCTGGAAGGCGCGGGCAGACAACCTGACTCACTGACCTTCAGCAGCACATCGCAAAAGATCATTCCCGACCGGGTAGAGTTTTCTGATTCGCATCTGAGCGCAGAGGGTAATGTCACGCTTAAAGAGGCGCTCCTCCTTGCGCGGCTGGCTGCGCGCTATCCTCAGCTCACAGTGGTTGCCACAGCATCGCCGGTCGAGCAAGCCGAGCTGGGATCACTTACGCAGGCGTTTCGCCGCACGATTTTTCGCAGCATCATTATGGGCAGACGTCCATCTGCGGGGCTGCGTGTGCTCGATCGCTTTGGTCTGCTCGATTTTTTCCTGCCCGAAGTCACGGCAGGTCGGGGACTCACGCAGAACCGGTTTCACGCACATGACATCTATGAACACCTGCTCCGCTCGGTGGATGGCGCAATGGACCTCAACGAACCGGTACGCTGGTCGGCGCTTTTGCATGACATCGGCAAAGTGCCTACCCGCGTTGAAACCGACTCCGGCGAGGCTACGTTCCATAATCATGAAATGTACTCGGCGCGTATGGTTGTGCCGATCATGAAGCGGCTGGGAGTACCGATTGCAATCGGACAGAAAGTGAAGTTTTTGGTGCGCAACCACATGTTCCACTACACTGACGAATGGACCGACAAGGCTGTGCGCCGATTCGTCAAAAAAGTTCCGCTCGAAGAACTTCAGGACCTCATAGCATTGCGACTTGCAGACCGCAAAGGTTCGGGCAAGAAGACGGCCTTTCCCAGGGCGTTGCAAAAGCTGATCGATCACATCGATGAAATTATCGCGAAAGAAAAGGAGTTCAAAATAAAGGATCTGGCGATCAACGGCCACACGCTGATGGAAATGGGAGTTCCCGCCTCACGGCAAATGGGTGAGATTCTGAAATACCTGCACGCTGAGGTTACCGCAGGCCGCGCCGCCAATGAGCGAGAGACTCTGGTATCGATGGTACAACAGCGACTGGCAGAGCAGAAGGCGGAATAAATGGCAAAGCGCGCAGCAGAAACAAAAATTCCGGCAGTTGCCACAGGGCCCACGCTACTCATAGCGGCTGGCGGCACCGGCGGACACATCGCCCCGGGCGTCAGCATCGCCGAAGAATGGCTGGCGCAGGGGGGACGCGTGATACTCGCCACCCTGATGAAAAATATAGATTTTCCCGATCTCGTACGCATCGCACGCCATGAGGCAGTATCTCTCGTTGTTTACGATGCGCCGCGCCTGGCGAAGAATCCACGGTATTGGTGGAATTTCTTCAAGCGCTTTCGCTCGGCGTACCAGTTAGTCAAACAGGCGAGTGAAACAGAACGCACGGCTGCCATTGTGGGTATGGGAGGCTACAGCTCTTTTCCGGCAGTGGTCTATGCAATTTTTAACCGTCTGCCGCTTTTTTTATGCGAGCAGAATGCGCGCTGGGGCATTGTCACCCGGCTGGCGCGGTTTTTTGCCCGCAAAGTTTTTCTGGCATTTCCGGCTGCGGAAAAATTGCCGCAGAAATTCATCGTGACGGGTAACCCGCTGAGGTCCGTTTTCCAGAACGCAAAAGCTCCCAAAAAGGCCCTGCCTGGCAGACAAACCATCTTCTTCGTAGGCGGCAGCCAGGGAGCGCAGGATATCAATGCGCTCTACCTGGCATTTTGCTTAAGCGGCGAGTCGAAGAAATACCGCTGTATTGTCTCGACCGGGCCGCAGCAACATACGGAAATTGCGCGGGCCGCCCGTCGTGGCGATGAGATTTATCCCTTCATTGTCGATATTCCCGGGACGCTACTTGCTGCGGACTTCGTTGTCGCCCGCTGCGGCAGCGGCACGCTGTCTGAACTCGTTTGGGCACAGAAACCCGCTTTCCTGATTCCTTATCCCTTCGCCGCAGCAGACCACCAGCGCGCAAACGCAGACGCGGTTCTTGACCAGCTGGACTGCGTGATCTTTGACGAACGCCCCTTTAAGGTTGAGGCGGCCCTGACGAGTCTTTTGGGCTTTTTACAGTCGCGCAAGCAAAGGAAAGATGCGCCATTGAGCAGACGATCCCCCACGCAGGATAATGCCTCTGCGGCACAGCGCGAGATTGTCCGATATATAAAAGAAGAACTATAGTTTTCGGCACCGCATGCACAAGAAGCTTCTCATTATCCCCCTTTTGCTCATAAGTAAAAGCCTCATGGCTGATCGCTGGCTGATCTTACCGCCTCGCATCGAGAGCATAGCGAGTGCAGAATCTCTGAAAACGCCGCCGCACGCGAGCACGGACGCGGCTGATCTCGCCAGGGCAATGGCGCTCTACCTGCGTGTGAGTCGGGTTTCGCATGTCGTTTCCGTAGCAGAAGCCGAGGCCTGCCTGAAGCAGGAAAATCTCAGTATGGAGCAGAAGATTGCTCCTGAAGCTATTGGTCGCATTGCCCGAAACTGCCAGGCGGAGCGTGTGCTGCTGACGCGCCTTAGGCGCAGGCAGGGTGAGTTTGAAGTCACGAGTAAAGTTTATTTCCGCGAATCAGACACAATTACCGATACGCTCATTAAATCCGGAGCAGATCTCGAACGCATCCTGGGTGAGCAGCTCACCGAACGATTCAACGCTTATCCTGCAACACCTAAAGAATCGAGTCAGGATCTGATCGTCGCAGGAGACACTTTTGGCGCTGCCTACTTTGACTGGCAATTATGGAAACCGCTTTTCCTGAGCCTCGATAGCGTCAAATCAGCCTACTGCCTGAGCGACGCACAGGGTAAATTGCAGACATTCGCTCTGCGCTCCAACAAAGAGCAGGAAAAGGAATTTATTGAGCGTCTGCGCTTTGAGGGCGGCTATGCCCTTAACAATACGCAGGCCCTGACGGATTGCCTGCGCAAGGCGACGACTCAAACTCTGCACGAAGGCCGTCGCGCCGTGGTGCTTCTGGTTGTTTCAGCGCAGCCGCAGGATGCCGAAGCGCGGCTTGCGCTCAAGGCGCAACTGCGGCAGATTGCGGCAAAGGCCAAGATAATGATCGTACCAACGGGCAGCGCTGGCACACAGGTAGCACGTTTTTGGGCGCAGATTACGCGCGAACTCGGCGACAACGCCAGGTATTTGCCGACAGCGCTGCGCGCGCGGGCAGGTCTTTCTAACGGACAGGAATGGTATATCTTCCGCAGGGACGGCCGGCTGTTCGAACATCGCTCCGCCGAACCGGAAAAGCTCTCCGGCGGTGTAATTATACCGGAAAAATTTTCTGATACGAATGCCCCGCAGGATTTGCTAAAACTGTACGCACAACTTTCCGGCAATAAGGTAGTTTCTGCCGGCGAAGCCACCGCCTGGAATGGCCCGCTCACGCAGGCGCTCACGCAGGCCTTCCGGATAAGCGGTACAAATGGCAGCTGGCGGGTCATGCTGGAACAGAATGGCCTTACCTATTACATAAGTCTTGCAGCACCCGAGGCGCGCAAACTGCATGTGGGCGAATACGCGCGTATTTATACCGAGCTCTTACCGGGTTCAGAGCGCGAAGTACTGCGTAACCGGCCTTCGCCCGTAGTCATCATCGACAAGGCACACGACAGCGCTGCGTCGCTCGAACTGAACGTGGCTGATTTTCTGCGTCAACCGGCAAAATACCTGCGGCGTACAATGGGCGGCCGCTCCTTCTACATTTTGACGGGCAAAGTCTTGAGGGTATTTCCGCCTGAACGCGATGCGCTCGATGATGGTTTTTGATTTGGCTATTCAAATAAACTGCAATGAGCGCCAACCTTAGGCTTCTCGCCGATAAAAGCTTTCTCGGCTTCCTCGGCTTTCGTACGTCCATGGTCCTGGGATTTCAGGTGGTGGGAACGATTGCCCACTGGCAGATTTATGCAATTGCGCGGGACTCGATCTATATCGGCTATCTCGCGCTTGCGGAAGTTATTCCGGCAATCGCGCTAAGCCTCATCGGTGGCTACCTTTCCGACAGCTTTAATCGCCGCATTGTAGCGCTCATAGGTTCAGCTATTACTCTCATGAGCACGGCGATACTGATCAGCGGGGCTTCGGCCAATGAGCCTGAAAGTATCCTGCCGCTTTTCGTCGCCGTGGCGATCATTGGCGCGGGCCGCGGTATCGTCGCCCCGGCGAGTACTGCTCTCCTCGGCGAGATCGTTGACCGACAATTCTATGCCCGCGCCGCGGTTTTTAACTCGATCGGCTGGCACATGGCGCTCATTACCGGTCCTGCAATGGCGGGTATTCTCTACGAGAAATACTCGCCTCTCATCTGCTACCGGACTGCGTTTACTCTCAATGCACTGTCGATCGTTTTTCTCTGGTTTATCCATGCGCCTGGCCGCCCGACGAACCGCCGGGAAAAAATTTCTGTCGCCGTACGCGAGGGACTTAAGTTCGTACTGAACACACGCATCGTACTCGGCGCCATGAGCCTGGATATGTTCGCCGTGCTCTTCGGTGGCGCGGTGGCGCTCTTGCCGGCCTACAGCGATGTCATCTACAAGACGGGCGCTGAGGGTTTGGGGTATCTCAGGGCTGCTCCCGCAGTTGGCGCGGCGATTATGGGAGTAATCCTCATCTTTATACCTATCAGGCACCATGCCGGAAAAGTGCTGCTTACTGCCGTGGCTCTCTTCGGTATTACCATGATCGCCTTTGGGCTCAATACCGATTTTACCCGCGCGCTTTTTATTCTGGCTCTTTCGGGCGGGGTGGATAATATCAGCGTGGTCATGCGTTCGACCATCCTGCAGACGCACACGCCCGATCCGATGCGTGGCCGCGTAGCGGCAGTAAATTCGATCTTCATCGCTTCATCCAACGAGCTCGGCGCATTCGAAAGCGGATTTACCGCAAAGCTGATGGGCCTTGTTCCCGCGGTTGTCTTCGGCGGTTCGATGACGATCGTTGTAGTAATCGTCATTGCTCTTATGATTCCCGAGCTGCGCCGGCTGACTTTCGCGGGCACGCAGAAGTAAGCGCTACCAGTTTTTTTTGTAGCAGTCGCCGGAAAGCACCGCGCCGCGGCAGGCAAAAGGCAGGTCGTAGAAATCGCCGTCCTTACGGTCGGCAACGCCCATGTGCAGCGGATTCGCTACGTTCTCGACGAACGACGAGCGAAACCGAAAAACCAGCGCCGCTTTGCCCTGCCAGTTTCTGTCCGCTTCAGCGCGGTAGGTCACGTTCCATTCTTCGGCATCAAAATAGAACCTACGTATTTCAATCTTGTTCTCGGTCAACAAAAGCTCCGCCTGCGCCGAGGCAAACTCAATGTCGGAGAACTTCTCCTCGAGCTTGTGCAATGGCCCCGAGAGCACGCCCTTTTGCAGAAAACTGTCGCGAATCTTTCCGCGCCCGAGACGAAAGTGCACCTGGCCTGCGGCAGTCTTTAGCAACGCATCGGCGGTGTTTCCTGCAAATGCCAGCCTGCCTTCTGCATCGACGGTACCGTAAAGCGTGGCCTTAAAACCCAAGAGTTCCCTGAACTCCTGCGCTTTGACGGATATAACACGAAAGACAAGATTCTGCTTGCCGTCCGGAAACCTTTGGTAGCTGCCCTGCATTCTTCCCTGACCGAATTCCACCTGCCACGAGCGAAGCTCTGTAATCGTGCCGTCACTGATAAGCTGCGCGCTGAGCGGCCCGGTCTTCAGTTTACCCAAGTTCAGGGCGGTTGCCGACAGTTGAATGCTTGCCCTTAAGTGCGGCGTCGAAGAGGCCTGAGACGCCGCTTTCTTGGGCTCGGCTTTAGGCGCAGGTGTAGTGGTATCCGAGAGGTTGGTAAGCCTCAGCTCCCGAAAAGCCAGGCTACCCGCTATGCTGGGAATGCGACCGGCAATATCCGCATCGAGCGTAATTTCTGCCGCGTTACCCGCAAGGAGCACGTTCTGCTTGTTGAGACGGATGCGCTGACCGCTAAGTTCTCCGTTGAGCTTTTCTGCGGAAATAGCCATACCCGCTGCGCTCGCTGAAAAATTTTTGAGCGAGAAAAAAGCATAAGGGGAGCGATTGCTGACTCTGCCACGCGCTACTGCAGTACCCTCAATTCCCGTGAGGCCGGGTAGCCGCGCAAGATCGGCTGCCACATCGAATTCGACCGCTAAGCCCGTTTCTTTAGAGCCTGCGAGCTTGCGGTACGCAAGTGATAATCCCTGCCCCGTAAGACTACCTTCTCCGGCAGTGGGGTAAAATTCAGGCAGCGCAAATGTCGCGTTGCCCTTGAGGGTCAGATGCGGAGTATAGATGACCTTTGTGGTTAACTGCATGTTCTCGGCCTGAAGCACCACCTTTTGCCCACTTGCCTCAAGCCTGAAGCTACCAGTCAGAAATCCGGCACGGGCGTCGAGTGCAGAAAGATCGCAGCGTTCACACTCGAGAATGCCGCTTACGTGATCCTCGTAGGCAAGCTTTCCTTCGGCGACAATAAACTGCGCCGTCCGGAAAAAATCCCGGATGTTGAGCTCAAGCTCCGCCTTGAGTCGGCTTTGATCGGGCAACTGCCCCTGCAGCAGAAGGCGCTTACCTGCCTTCTCTAACTCAAGCGACACGTTGCTATGACCCAGGGGCAGCGGCAAGGCGCGCGCCTCGTGCGCAATCACGGCATTGCGGATACGCAGGTGTTCGAGGCGCAACATTAAAGGCGCTCCCCCGGCTTCTGCTATGCCGGTTTCATTCTCACTGCTTTGCGCAGAGCGTGGTGGGAGCTCCCAGCTTTTACGGACAGTTTTTTTCTTATCGCTACCTTCTGCCGTCTCGCTAAAAAGGTTGAGCTCGCCATTTTCCAGCCAGGCCCCGCGGATTTCGATCTGCTTCTTGAGCAAAGGCAAAAGCCGCAAATCAAGCTCTGCAATGTCCGCTGCGAAGAGGCAACGCGGTGAACTCATGGCTTCATTGCGCACGCAGACCCTTTTCAAAGAAATATTCCCGCTCCAGGTGAGGTTCAGCTCGCCAATTGTCAGACCCAAGCCAAAGTTCCGGCTTATGAGCGCCGTGGCCTCGGCGGAAATCCGTTCAGGCGAGATGCGATTCTTCAGATAAAAAATGCCGCCCGCAACGGCGGCGGCAAAAATAAGCAGAATGAGCAGCAGTGCGCGCCACAGCCATCTCTGCGGCGTGCTGCTCCTGCGCATCGAACTAACCGGCCACTGCGGCAGCGATGATGATCGCGATGCCCAGCATCATGCAGCCGATCATGATCGCCATAGCGCGGTTGTGTTTGTCGGCTATTTCACCCCAGATATCGCGTGGGTGCAGCCAGTCGATGATCGCAAATGAGAGCACCATCACGAGAATGCCGATCGTCGAATAGACCAGCACTGCCAGAAGGTGTTCGAGATCAACGAGGCTTTTTACCCTCGGCAATTCGCCGTTTTGGCCAAATACCGCAGTTGCCATGAATAGCAGAAGAAAAATCTTTTTCATACGTTAACTCCCCAAAAAACTTAAATTGCCGTAGCAGGATGTTGAAAAAATCCCGTGCTCGGTTTCAACATCCTGCTTCGTGGCCGTTTTTTAACAGCCTGGTAGTGCATTATTTCCCCCCGCCCGCGAGGATGCGCGGCAGATAGACAGCGCGGAAAGAAGTGGGATTCGCCCGAATACTTTTTACATTGAGATTTTCGGCTTCCATCGGTTCTTTTCCGCCTGCCTGCGTCAACATCCGGTGTGCTGCAAACACAAAAAACCCCAGAGTCAGCGGCAGATATAAGTACATGCGCAGTAACTGTTTCATTTAACGCTCCGCCTCCTTGATGCGATAGCGAATATAATAGTAGATATTCCAGCCCAAAAGCCAGAAGACGAAGGCAACACCCCAGCCGATCGTGGCAACGTCGCGCTTGGCCTTAATCTCCAGATTGAGTTTTGGCGCTGCCGCCTTGCCGGCGAAATCCAACGGCAGTAATTTGCCGCCGGGCTTTGCTGTTGAGGCGGTAGATGCGACCGGCGGCGAATCATTTGCTGCACCGGTATTAGCTCCGGCAGGCACGACCGTCTTTGCCCCCGGTTTGCCCCCTACTGCTCTGCCGAGGGGGCCGGTCGCTTTTGGCATAGTGGGGATTTCCACGCGCTCGCCGAAAATCTGCAGATTGCGCCTGAACTCATTCACGCCAATGTTGGTTGCTCCGGCAACAAAAAGATAGTAATTTCCCGGCGGCATTTTTTCGGTAGTGAAATCTGTCGAATTGCCGCCCTCGGACCATGCGTCGTCGCCGGAGCCGCCATAGTAGTAGGATAACTCCCCGTCATAAATAAAACCGCGCCCGCTCTGTTCATCAATCATGAACACATTGAGGCTAATCCATTCCTGGTTGAGATTTCCCCGGAAGGCAAATTCAACGTTTGTTTCTTTGTCGAGCTCAATATTACCAGGTTCGAAGCTGAACTCGAGGTAATCGGTCGTACCTTCCTTCTTGAGTTCAAATTCAGCGGTGTTCAGCGACACGGTCTTGTCGAGCACGAGTTTTTCTTCGGCCTTACCAGCGGCAACAGTACACGTACCGCAGGTCGCAAGGAACAGGAGCGCAGATATCGCGAGCGAAATGAGATAACGCGTGCGCATCGGATTGGGCTCGCACATACCCATGCCATATTTGGGCGGCATTTCCTTCAGTTTGAAGGCCGCCTGGATCTCTTCGGGATATTTGTACTCGCCGATGGACCAGTTACTTTCGGTAATGCGCTTAGTCAGGCCATGTTTTGCAATGAGAGCACCAATATCGCCGTCTTCTTCATAGTCGTCTTCATCATCGTCCTCGGAATCACCGCGGCCGGCATTGTTTTTTGCCTCGGCAGCAAGAAGCGAAGCAATATCCACCGGGCGGCCTTCTTTATCAAAGTACTGTGCGACGTTTTCGCACGATGCCTGGTAGGGTGGCGCGATATATTCCGTAACCTCGTTCGTTTCGCCGATCGTCGCCTGCCAGGGAAATTCACCGATGATGTTCTTAACCTTCGCGCGGTAGTGCGTGAAGTATTTGAGTTTTTTGCCGGCAAGCTTAATGGTGCCGGTAGGACCATACCAGCCGGGGCGACCGCTCCTGTCGAAACCCAGACCTGGATACTGCTCGATCAGAGTCCAGTGGCCAGAACTTTCGACCAAATAACGGTAACCGTGATACGGGTTAAAAAGCAGGTATTCGCTCCACTCACCGCCTTCATCGTCTTCGCGCACGACCATGCCGACGCACTTGAACTTGATGCCATTCAAGGTACCTTCAGTGCCGATCGGTATCCATTGCCGGTGCGGAAACTGTTCGTTGTACCTGTCGCGCAGCTTGAGGACTTCGTGATCGGGCTCCAGAATGGAAGAACATTTCGGGCAGCGGATGGTCACTGACTTGCCGGGCAGCTCCAGGTTGACGGGCCCGCCGCAATTAGGACACTTGAACCCCTTTGCCATGACCGGCGCAGGTTCAGGCGGCGCCATGTCCGCGCGATAGCGAAACTTACCCGGCTCTGCCGCTTGTGTGTTTCCGCTCATGCCTTAGCTCCGGCGGCCAGCGGTTCTGCGTCGCCCGATTTAAAGCCATACACGTTGCGAATGTGGTTCAGATGCAAATCGCGGAATGCTACGGCCTTACCGATAAAGACCGGCGGCTGCAATAAAGAAAAATCGAGCGTCGCGAAAGTGCCATCCTCGCGCACGCAGTCCACAACCGAGGCCTCGTATTCACCCTCAAAGGCAAAGGGGAGCTCCCCCTCGCCGGAAACAACTTTCGTAGTCTGGATATCTTTCACAAAATATTCTATGCCGTCGATTTCGACCGACCCGCCGGCATAGAGGTTAGAGAACGAGAGATTTTCAGGCAGCTTAGCATCTTTTTTCAGTCGGGTGAAGAAATACATACCGTTGGCTTCACCCAGCCAGGCATCGCCCTGGTCTTTGTCCATGGCCAGAAACCATTCGTTCCAGTAGCCAACGGGATGTTTGTACTGGATGCGGCCAACAATCTTAAATGTCTTACCGTCGAGCGTACCGGTGGCCCCGAGCTTCAGCGGTGAACCGTCCTCGACAAGCGCTGCAGTTTTTCCGACTTCCTTCAGCGCGTCTTCGGACTGTACCGACATCGTACGGCAGTACTTACAAACGGCATAGAGGCTGTGCGCGTTCTCGAATGTGAGCGGAGCGCCGCACGACGGGCAAGTCGATTGCTTCACCCCGTCAGGTTGTCAGGCATTGCACTTGCCGTCATTAAAAAAATGGATTGGCGGGATAGTAGCGAACCTGCGCGCCGACTTGCCGCACAGGCTTTCCCTATTCCACAAAGAAATCGGCGCGGCGTTGCATCAGCCTCTGAGCCTTCTTTTTCGCCAGGACGTTGGCCAGCCGCTGCCCGGGGTGAATGTCGTCCGGCGCATCGATTACGCGCCTGAGATTGTCGTCAAAGCACTTCTTGTCCTGGTTGAAAATGCAATAAGTGCGCGCGTAAAAATATGGCGTAATCAGCATTCTGCCTTCCGTCAGCTGAAGGTTACGCTCGAAGGCCGCCTTTGACCGTTCAGGGTTACCTCCCATCATCTCGTTACGGGCCCCGTAATAGACGCCTTCGAAGAGCCAGGCGCCGGCAAAATAGTACGACTCATCCCAGGCCTTCACCTGCGCCATCATGATTTCAATTTTGGGGAGCTCTGAGAGCGAGGCAACATCTTCGCGATCGAGATTTATCGCTGACCCCCAGGAAAAAGCATACCAGAAAAGAGGGGCAATATCGTCCTTGTCCAGTTTTGCCAGTTTGTCTTTGAGCTCCTGCTCGGTGAGTTTAGCGACGCTCTCGACGTCGAGGCGGGGTAATAGCACCTCGCCGGCAAGATCGCGCGCGCGCAGGTAGAATTGTTTTGCCCGGTTGCGCTGGCGGGCAACCTC
>CAYOZO010000100.1:0-12040 GCA_964408405.1 uncultured Turneriella sp. | reverse complement strand
CCAACCGCCGTATGTATCTCCTGGGCACCTTTCTTGGTCACGACGAAAAGCTCGCAGAAGAATCGCGTAAGAATGCGGAAACAGTGGTCAAAGACAAGGAGTTTATCTCTACCGTAACGCACCTCGAAAAATCGGCTTCGCAGCTCAATGCCGAGGCCGCCGCAGACCTGGCAGCAGAAAAACCGGAGATTGCCGCCATCGAAAAAGTAGTTCTGCCTGAAACAGCGGTCGCTCCGCCGAAATCGGATGCTGTCGCTTTACCGCCACAAACTCCCACCCCGGCGAACATAACGAAGCCGGTCGAAAAGCGCGTTACGAAGCCTGCTGTCATCGACTTGCGTAATGCCGGCGCAGCGCAAAAAGCCGAATCTTATTCTGTCGATCGGAAAGAAGATCTGATCCGCAGCCAAACAGAAAAGATTGATAAGGTCACAATGATCGACGGGAATATCTTTTACGGCGTGGCATACCGCGAAAACGAGGACTCGCTTTGGCTGTTTACCGTGCTGGGGAACCTGGAGCTCAAGAAAGCGGACATACGCGCCAGGGAGAAAGTTCAAGGCAGCGCGGTCATCAAATGAGGCTTTGGTCTCTAGCAGGATTTTCTCTTTTACTGTCATCTGTCGCCGCTGCTGAACTGGTGAAAGGCCAGCGTTACGATTTTTATCAGGACAACGGACAAAACCTGCTCGGCGCAGAACTAGTGCAGGAATCAGAGACCGATTATGCTGTCAGACTCAGTTATCTGCCTAAACCATTGCGAATTGCCAGGAAAAACCTGCTGCGGCCGCCTCAATTGTCGCAGACGCAGAATGAACAGAGCATGCCGCCTTTCCGGTGGGGCCGTGAGCTGAGACTCAACGCACAACTGGGCTATACCGCAATTACCGGTGGGGCGCTACACGACATTTTTCCCGTAGGTTATCACGCTGCGACGGGAGCGGACTGGCATTTATTTGATCGGCCGCGTTTCGGCATTCGCGCCCTCAGTCTTCTGGGTATGTTCTCACAGTACGAGACTGCGCCCCGCTCTGTGCGCCAGTTCACGCTCCTTGCGGGTCCGCAGTTCCTGTTATTGGAGTGGAAACAAACGCAGATAATTTTTACAGGTTCGGCGCTCACGGGTGCCGCCGCAGTGACGCTCAAGGGCTATACTTTTTCTGCTGAATACACGGTTCTTGCCGCGATGGGTCTCGTGCGGGCAGAAAGATCATTCGGGCGCGTAACCATCGGTCTTCAGGCAATGCTAAATTATCTGTTCGATCAATCGCTGAATTTTACATCGTCCGGGTTGGGGCTGAGTGTGCAGTACACTTTGAGCAGGCCGTAAATGCAGCGGACACGCGACAAGCACGAAGATCTCAAAAACCTGCTGACCGTTTCCGTCATGGTTTTCCTGCTCGGTGGCATCGTCTTTGCGTTTCTCTACCGCAACATACGGATGGCAATTGTGACCTATGAAATAGAGCGGTTAAAGAAAGAACGCAAGGCTGCGTACATAGAAACGGAGGAACTCCGCCTGCAGGTGGCACGCCACTCGTCAGCCGACCGGATGGAAAAACTGTTTCGCGAGAAATACGGCTTCCTGCCCGTCGAGGTCAGCCAGAAAATCAGTACGTATATTTTGCCAGAACTTAACCGAAAGCCAAAAACCCCCGAATGAAACTCAAGCTGCACGCGCCTTACCAACCGGCCGGGGATCAGCCACAGGCCATCGCAGAACTCGCTGCAGCGCTCTCAGCGCCAGACAGCAAAGCCACGCTGATTGGCGTCACCGGTTCGGGAAAAACGATGACCATGGCGTCTGTGATCGAAAAGTTGCAACGCCCAACACTGATCATCACGCACAACAAGTCGCTGGCCGCGCAGCTGTACCGGGAGTTCTGCGAGTTTTTTCCCGAAAACGCCGTGGAATATTTCATTAGCTATTACGACTACTACCAGCCTGAAGCCTATGTGCCTGTAACGGATACCTATATAGAAAAAGAATCTTCCATAAACGACGAGATCGAACGCCTGCGCCTGCGCGCAACTGCTTCGCTCATAGAGCGCGAAGATGTGATCATCGTCGCCTCGGTAAGCTGCATCTACGGCCTCGGTTCTCCGGAGACCTACAAGGACTCGGTACTGCTGCTCGACAAGTCCGTCAAGACAAGTAGAGACGAAGTAATGGCGCGCCTGATGCGCATGCAGTACGCGCGCAACGATACCGAGCTCTTACAGGGACGCTTTCGCGTACGAGGCGATACGATCGACGTTTTTCCCGCCTATTCCAACGACCCGTACCGTATTGAGTTTTTTGGCAATGAAATTGAGGCGATCAATAGATTTGATCTGCTGACCGGGAAAAAGACCGAAGCGCTGCGCCGCATCGCCATTTATCCGGCCAAACACTTCATAACTTCGCCTGCAACCCTCGAACAGGCCATCGAACAGATCAAGCGTGAACTCGAAGAGCAACTGGCCTATTTTAAGACCGTGAACAAACCCCTCGAAGCCGAGCGTCTGAGGCAACGGACTACCTACGACATCGAGATGCTACGCGAAATGGGTTACTGCAGCGGTATCGAAAATTACTCCCGCATTTTAACCGGCAGGCCGCCTGGCTCGCGCCCCGAATGCCTGATCGACTATTTCCCCGAAAATATGCTCGTTATTATCGACGAAAGCCATGTCACGATTCCGCAAATAGCCGGCATGTATGCAGGCGATCGCTCGCGCAAGCAGACGCTTGTTGACTTCGGTTTTCGCCTGCCCTGTGCGCTCGACAATCGTCCGCTCAACTTCGAGGAGTTTGAAGCGTTGGCAAAAAATGTCCTCTATGTTTCGGCAACACCTGCAGCCTACGAGCTGGAACACTCTGACGTGCACGTAGAACAGATCATTCGCCCGACCGGGCTGCTCGATCCTGAAATTGAGATACATCCGAGCGAGGGACAGATCGACCACCTGATTCTGGAAATTGATAAGCGCGTGAAAGCAAGCGAACGCGTGCTCGTCACGACCCTCACCAAAAAGATGGCTGAAGAACTGACCGATTACTTGGTCAAAGCTTCGATTAAGGTCCGCTACCTGCACTCTGACATCGACGCGCTCGAACGCCTTGAAATTCTACGCGACCTGCGCAAGGGAGTTTTTGATGTTCTGGTAGGTATCAACCTGCTGCGCGAGGGTTTAGATCTGCCCGAAGTCTCGCTCGTGGCAATACTCGATGCCGACAAAGAAGGTTTCTTACGTTCGCACCGCTCGCTGATCCAGACGATGGGTCGCGCGGCACGTAACGCTAACGGCAAGGTAATTCTCTACGCCGACACCATGACCGACTCGATGAAGAGCGCGATCGACGAGACGCAGCGCCGCCGTAAGATACAGCAGGAGTTCAACGAAAAACATGGCATCACGCCACAAACAGTAAAAAAAGAAATCAAAGATTATGTCGAACGCGAGCGCTTGCTCGAAGAAGACCAATGGAAGCGCATCGAGGAAAACCTGAGCGAATTTTCGCGTAAGAAGTTCAAATCACAGGATGCCTGGAGAAAAGCTGTCGAGAAGGCGATGTTCGATGCAGCGAAACAGCTCAACTTTGAGCGTGCGGCTCAGTTAAGGGATATGTTGAAACAGGATGATGAAGAATTGCGAAGCAATTCTTCATCACAATAAAAAATTCTTCAACATCACCTTACCACCCTCGGTGGCGAACGATTCCGGGTGAAATTGGATACCTTCTACCGGCAACGTCTTGTGACGCAAGCCCATAATCTCCTTTGCGCCCGGCCCTGTCGTTTTGGCTGTAATTTCAAGCGAAGCGGGCAGCGAGCTCTCTTCAGCAATCAGGCTGTGGTAGCGCATGACTTCAATGCCCTGCGGCAAGCCGGTAAAGACGCCCTTGCCATCGTGCTCAATCGGCGATGTTTTACCGTGCATCGGCAGCGCCGCGCGCACAACCTTACCGCCATAGACATGCGCCATGCCCTGCATACCGAGGCACACACCGAGAATTTTTTGCGACGGCGCCGGGTTCATGAGAATTCTGGCGCACACACCGAAGTATTTGGGGTCTGACGGGTTACCCGGCCCCGGAGATATCACCACACGATCATAAGAGGGGGAGTTCAATTCGTCATAAGACTTTTCGTCGTTGCGCACGACATCTATCCGAAACGGTTTTCCCGATTCTTCCATCACCTCGCCCATGTACTGGTAGAGATTGTAGGTAAACGAGTCATAGTTATCGACGAGCAATATACGAATCATGGCTGCGCTCCGTCTGCCGGCATATACTCGGCGAGCGCCTTCTTGACCGCTGCCAGCTTGTTCTGAATTTCCTGGTATTCGCCCTCAGCGGTCGAATCGTAAACGACACCGCCTGATGCGCGAATGAAGGCTTTGTCATCAACGCCAAAAATCGTGCGGATGGGGATTGCGAAGGTACAGTCGCCGTTAAAACCAAAATGCCCGACCGCGCCGCCGTAAGGCCCGCGCGGCTCTTTTTCGATGCGGTCGATAATTTTCATCGATTCAATTTTCGGCGCTCCCGAGAGCGTTCCCGCAGGAAAGGACGAAGCGAGCGCGGTGAACATGTCCTCACCGGGAGCAATCAGCCCCACGACTTCGCTCGAGATATGCTGCACGTGAGAGAACTTCTTCACGTCAAAAATCCGCCTGACCTTTACCGAGCCGTAGCGCGCGACGCGGCCCAAATCGTTACGGTGCAGATCAACCAGCATGTTGTGCTCTGCAATCTCCTTAGGATCAGAAAGCAATGTACGTACCAATTGCTGGTCTTCTTCGAAAGTCTTGCCGCGTCGCGTCGTACCCGCCAGCGGAAAACTTTCCATCTCACCCTGGCGCTGCCGGTACAGAAGTTCAGGGCTTGCTCCCACCAGGCGAAAAGTCTTGCCGCTGCTTAAAAACTTCATGAAGTACATATGCGGCGACGGGTTAATCTGCCGCAGGCTTGCATAGATATTCAGCCAGTCACCGCTGATTAAATACGATTCGCTGAGGCCTATCTGCACCTGGAATGTGTTGCCGTCGAGAATTTCCTGCCTGGCCGCCTCTACCATGGCCTTATGCTGCTCGCGCGTCTTGGATTGGCCGAGTGCCCTTACTGCCGTGGGCTGTTTCTTACGCGGGGCGGCTACAGCCGCCGCAATCTGTTCACGGCGATCTTGCAGAAAGTAAAAGTAAGTGGTTTCACCAGTCATCTTGTCGTGAATCAGACCATCGGTAAAGAGCCCCATCTGGAACGCCGGGTATTCTGCATGAAACGCGACGCCGAGCGACGGCTCGAAAAAATTCGCCGCATCGTAGCCGAGGTAGCCAACCAACCCGCCGGCATAGTTGCGCGTTAAGACATCGCGCGGCAGAATTTCGCGCAGGTAGTAATAAGGATTTTCGGCTTTTACACTTTCAGAGCCCGCAGCCGAAGAAATTTCTACTTCACCCGGTTTGCCGACGAAAGTGAAGTCGGGCGCAAAGCCGATCACCGAATAGCGGGAGTCATAACTCTGCTCGCCCATCGACTCGAGCATAAAGCAGGTATCAAAAGCCTGTTCGATGCGGCCAAAGAGTTCAAAAAAATCGAGACTGGTCTGGAACGGCGCATAGACGGGTTTTGCCGGTAGCCGGGGAATCTGCATTCGCAGGCAGTCTTGGGGGATCAGTCATGCGGAAAATCGGAAATGCGTCTGTGACTAAGAGCCTGTGCACCTACTCATGCAAAAAACCAACAAGGCGCTTTTTTGCGCGAGCCGGGTCCGCGTTTCGCCTGAACATAAGCGAAAATCCGCAAACATTCCAACTGCTCGCATAAGCAAATCGGCACGATTTGCGGAGGAATTTTTGCCGATAAGCGGACGCAGCTTCATGCGAAATGGCTCCGGCAAATTGGCGCATGAGGCTCTTAAACACTTTCCACTGCATCTCCGACTGCAATTGCTCCAGAGCTCCCATGCAGTTCGAAATCCAGGCCACCGACGGCGCCGCGCGCGCCGGACGCATTACCTTCACCTCTTGTGCGGTAGACACCCCCGTCTTTATGCCCGTCGGCACGCAGGCGACGGTCAAGGCAATCAGCCAGGAAGACCTCGAAGAGATCGGCCTTCGGCTGGTCCTCGGCAACACCTACCACCTGTACCTGCGCCCGGGTTCAGATCTCATTCGTGACGCAGGCGGAATCCATAACTTCATGTCGTGGCCGTACGCGGTGCTCACCGACTCGGGCGGTTACCAGGCGTTCTCCTTAAGCGACAATGTCAAACTCGCCGACCACGGCGTCATCTTCCGTTCACACCTCGATGGCAGCAAGCACCTGTTTTCCCCTGAGAACACGGTGCAGATCCAGCGCGACATCGGCTCTGACATCATGATGCCGATCGACGACTGCGCGCCCTACCCTTCTGATGAGAAGCGCCTGAAAGAAAGCCTCGTGCGCACACACCGCTGGCTCGCCGAGTGCAAGACACACTGGCTGCGTGACCCCAGGCATCAAACTCTATTCGGTATTTCACAAGGAGGAGTGAACCCTCAACTGCGTGCTGAAAGCGCGCGCGCGGTCGCCGACATCGATTTGCCCGGCTACGCCATCGGCGGTCTTTCGGTCGGCGAACCGCTCGAATACTACGTGCCCTCGCTTGCCGCAGCGATAGAGCACCTGCCCAAAGAAAAACCGCGCTACGTGATGGGTGTGGGCACCATACCAGAAATCTTGAACGGCGTCGCACTGGGCGTCGATATGTACGACTGTGTCTTGCCGACGCGCAACGCGCGCAACGGGCAGGTCTTCACCTCGCAGGGCAAGTTAAATTTGCGCAACCTCAAGCATGCGCGCTCAGACGATGCGATGGATTCCGAGTGTGGCTGTAAGGTGTGCAAGAAGTATTCACTGGGCTATATTCGCCACTTGCACAAGCAGAGTGAAATTTTGGGGCTCATGCTCAGCACGTATCACAACCTCTACTTCATGTACGGATTTATGAGAAATATGCGTAATGCAATCACGGCTGGGAAATTCGCCGAATACCGCGCGCACTGGCTCAATGTCTTCGGTGCATCCAGTCAGGTCTAAGTCCAGCATTTCTCACGCAGAAATCCCCGCAACCAGTGCTCTGGCTGCGGATAATCTTTGTACTCCGCGTGCAAGAAATAAAGCGCGTCTGCTTTTTGCGTTACGCCCGCACCGAGGCGATCGGCATTAGCGACAATCTCTTCCATCTGCTGCGGTGGAATTTTGCCGCGCGCGACGTCGAGCAGCGTACCGGTCAGAATGCGGATCATGTTGTGCAAGAAACCCGAGCCGCGTATGTAGAGAAAAACATACGGCTGCGATTCAATGACGTCAACGCCATCCATCCGCCTGACCGTCCGTTCGCCACTTTTAGCGATTGCCGCTCGGGTAAAAGTCGCAAAGTCTTTTTCGCCGATGAGGTGGGGTATGGCAGCGCGCACCGGCGCCCAGTCGAGATCGCCGCGCACCCACAGCGACTTGAAGCCCAGATTGCCCGGACGGTATGGCGCATTACAGATGATATAGACATACTCGCGACCCAGACACGAAAAGCGCGCATGAAAGTCTTCGGGTACATGGGCGGCATGCCTGATGGCAATATCTTTCGGCAGCAGGCTGTTCAGCGAATAGACGAGCTCGGGTATTGACTGGCGGTATTCAGCCGCGAAGTGCACGACCTGCCCCAGCGCGTTGACGCCGGTATCGGTACGCCCGGCGCAGTACACCCGCACCCGTTGCCTGAGCGCAATACCCAGAGCCTTTTCGAGCTCCGCCTGCACGGAGTTCTGCTGCTTCTGCAGCTGAAAACCGTAATAGCGGGCCCCATCGTACTCGATGGTCATCGCCGTCTTCATCTCGTTGATTGGCGGCAGAATGCCGCTAATCAACAAACATATTTTGCTTTATGTCGTATCAATGCTTTATCAATGTGCAGGTCCTGATTATGAAATTCCAGACGCTCAAAGACTCGGTTGACAAGGCGGTGCGCCGCATCGACGCCATTATTCCCCACCGCGACATGGGTACGATGCTCTCGAACCTGCTCATTTCGTGCGAGCCCGGTCAGGTAGCCATCACTGCGTCCGATATGGAAACGACGGCGCGCATCACCGTACCCGTCGAAAGCAGCCAGGCGGGGGAGTTCATAATTCCTGCGAAACAATTCCAGGAATATGTCGGCTCGCTGGTTTCCAGAGATCTGATCGTCGAGGTCGAATCAGAAGAAAATCCCGACGAAGGCGCAGCCGCCTTCAGAGTAATTCTACGCGGCACGAGCGATGCGTCGGCGCGCTACGTGATGCCGGGCAACTCCGCTAAACATTTTCCTACGCTCAACCGCTTAAGCAATAACAAACTTTTCAGCGTTTCCTCTGCGCTGCTCGAAGAGATGATCCGCAAGACGCAGTACGCGATTTCGCAAGAAGACAACCGCTATATCTACAACGGCGTCTGCTTCCAGGGTAACGGCGACCAGTTAACGCTCGTCGGCACCGACGGCCGCAGGCTTGCTGCCATCACGCGCAAACTGCCAGCCCCGGTAAATTTGCCGCCGGGCGCCGACGTGGTCGTACACGCCAAGGCAATACGCGAAATGCAGAAGCTGATCGATGTCGCAGACGAAGTGCTGATCGGCGTCGAGCAGCGCGATCTGTTCGTGCGCGTCGGCGACGCGCAACTGTCGAGCCGCCTGCTCGAAGGTAAGTTCCCCGATTACAAACGAGTTCTGCCGCAGGAAATTGCGGTGCAGCTCGAACTGAGCCGCGACAGGCTGATGGAGGCGCTGCAGCAGATTCGCCCGGTGACTGAACCGCCCTCGCACCAGTGCCGTATGGTTCTCGAAGGCAAGAAAATGCACATCACGGGCCAGTCTTCCGGTCAGGGCAGCCGCGCCGACGTGGCGATCGATGCAGACTACGACGGCGACCGCCTCGAAATTGGCTTCAACATCACTTACCTGCTCGACATCCTCAAGGCACTGACATGCCCGCGCATTCGGCTCGGCCTCAACGATGCTAACAAGCCGCTCGTCGTTCAGGATGTCGATGACCCGGACTTCATCGCGCTGGTTATGCCGATGAAGATCTGACCGCCGGTCGGCACGCACGGTCGAAACGCCGGCACGTGGACTCATCAAGTAACACGGCAAACACAGTTGTCATACACGGCCTTACGCTGGCGAATTTCCGAAATGCTGAATCGGCACAGTACACATTCGGCAATGGTCTCGTCTTCATAACGGGCAACAACGGAGCCGGCAAGACGACAATTCTTGAAGCGATCGGCTTGAGCTCCTTCTTACGCTCCTTCCGCTTTGCGCTCGACCGCGAGATGATTCGCTTCGGCAGCAGCTTCTACCGCGTCGAAACTGGCTTCTCGGTGGGCAGCGCAAGGCACCGGCTGTCGATTGCTTTCGGCCGCAACCCCGAAGATTTGGGCGCAGCGCCCGTGAAAAAGTATGTGTTCGATGGCAGGACGAACGCGCGCGCGGCTGAAATTATAGGTCGCATTCCCACTGTTGTACTTTCGCCCGATGACCTGGGCATCATCGCGGGCGACCATGCGGAGCGCAGGCGCTTTCTCGATCTCTTGCTGTCGATGCTCTACCCGGCATACTTTGCCGCCTTGCAGCAATACCAGCGGGCGCTCAGGATGCGCAGCCAGGCGCTGAAATCACGGCCTGACGAGGGCATGCTTGCGGCAATCGACCGTGAACTGGCGACTGCGGGCGTGCAGATACTCGAAAAGCGCCGCCAGTTCATACCCGAATTCACCGCGCCGTTCAACGAGAATGTAACCAGAATTTCCACAGGCAAAGACGCCTGGAAAATCGATTACCTCGGCGACACGCGCGGCGTGAAGACGCTCGATGACTACATGGCAATGCTGCGCGAGCGTCGTGCGAATGACCTGCGCCTGCGGCAGACCACTGCAGGTATTCACCGCGACCGTATCTTCTTTCTCTCTGACGGCAGCCTGCGCGAACTGCAGGCGGCGGGCGAGACGGCTGCATTACCGGATATTCGCATCGTGGGTTCGCAGGGGCAGAAACGCACCGCAGCGCTCGCGCTGAAAATGGCGCAGTTCAATTACATGCAGGCAAAACTCGGACTGCGCCCTGTCTTGCTCATCGACGATGTACTGAACGAACTCGACCTCGGCAGGAGAGCCAGCTTCGTCGACTTTTTGGGCAATGTTGGCCAGGTCTTCTTTACTACGACCGACCTGGTGGGAATGCAGGATTTTCTGAAGAACCTGCACCAGACAACGCCGGTGCAGAATATAGAGCTATAACCCCACCCCCTGACCCCCTCCCCACCATGTGGAGAGGGGGGGGCAAGGAGCGGTGCTTTAGAACTCACTGGAATTTTTCTGAACAAGCCCCTCTCCACTCCGTGGGGAGGGGCAGCGACCTTGTCGCGGGGAGGGGTTACTTTAGGTTAGCCGATTCTTTGATGATATACGCGCCGATTTCGTTCTTCTGGATCTGGCTGGTGCCTTCGTAGATCGTAAGAATTTTCGCGTCGCGGTACATCTTCTCTATTGGATAATCTTTGGTAAATCCATAACCGCCGTGCAGCTGCAGCGCGTCGTTCGCCACTGCTACTGCAGTTTCAGAAGCCGCGTATTTTGCCATCGCTGAATACTTCGCGGCTTCCGGATGCCCCGCCATCGCATACTTGGCCGCACGATAGGTCAAAAGACGTGCCTGTTCAATGCGCGTCGCCATGTCGGCGAGCATATGCTGCACAGCCTGGAAGTTGATGATGTTCTTGCCAAACTGCTCGCGCTGGCGTGCGTACTTGACGGCTTCTTTGTAAGCGCCGGTGGCGAGACCAACCGCTGAAGCCGCGACCGCAGGCCGTGATGAACTCAGCGTCTGGAACGCATGGATAAAACCACGGTTAGGTTTGAGACCCACGAGATTTTCTTCGGGTACTTCGACGTCTTCGAGAATCACCTGACGGGTATGCGAGCAGCGAATACCCATCTTATTTTCGAGCTTGCCGAACGAGAGGCCTTTGGTGTCTTTTTCGACGATAAAGCAGGACATTCCGCGCGGACCCTTGCTTTTGTCGGTCAGCGCAAAAATTGTGTACACGTCCGCGACACCGGCGTTTGAAATCCACTGCTTGACGCCGTTTAAGATATACCGGTCACCTTTCTTGACCGCTGTCGTGGACAGGTTGGGCACATCTGAACCGGCGTTGGGTTCAGTGAGGCCGAAGGCACCGATCTTTTCGCCGCTGGCAAAGGCCGACAGGTACTTTTTCTTTTGCTCTTCTGTTCCGCCGTGTTCAATCGGCAGCGCACCGAGCTTGGTAGCAGAGATGGCGGTATTC
This sequence comes from uncultured Turneriella sp., assembly GCA_964408405.1. GTDB lineage: Bacteria > Spirochaetota > Leptospiria > Turneriellales > Turneriellaceae > Turneriella. Next base: position 691 of record CAYOZO010000100.1, on the reverse strand, counting down.
ACTCCGAGGCAGTACTCGCTGACGATTTCTGAGAAGACGATCGCCGCGAAAAGGCCCACGCCCATGCCGCCGTATTCCGCATCGTACATGATGCCGGGCAGACCCGCCTCTTTGAACTTAGCGAAGATTTCGAACGGATATTCTTCTTTTTCATCGAGCGCCGCTCTGCGGGGCACCACTTCTTTTTCGCAAATTTCCCGAATCAGTTCGCCAATTTCGATAAGTTCGTCGGAGAGATTAAAATCGAGAAGGCTTCTGTCAATGCTCATAACGCGTCGAAAATCATCGACGCGTCAGGCAGTAAAGCTTTTCACCGGTACTACGCGTTGCTGTGGATATCCTGCCGGTAGTCGCGGACCTGGAAGAACTCAACTATGTGCAGCATCTCGGCAAAACGAGAATAAATCCGCCCCTTAAACAGATTGCGCACTGCATCCAGATCAATGTTTGAGGTGATGATGGTTGGCAGGTCGTTTTCGTAGCGCACGTCGATCAGGTCGTAGAGCGTTCTCTGCTCCCACTCGGAATCGGACTGGATGCCAAAATCATCGATCACCAGTACATCCTGCCTCGCGATTTCATTAAAGACCGAATCGGTGCGCCCGTACGTATTGGAGTCGTTACTGAAAGTGGCGCGCAACTGCTGGAAAAAATCGCGCGAGATCTTGATGTACCGGCACGACATACGGGC
>CAYOZO010000099.1:0-12111 GCA_964408405.1 uncultured Turneriella sp. | reverse complement strand
TACGCGACTTGGCACGCCAAGTCGCTCTGCTGTCTGCAGCTTAAGCTCGGTTTCAACATCCTGCTTCATGGCTGTTTTTCAACAGCCTGTTAGCGTATTCCAATCACGCGATCTGCCTGCTGCAGAAAGACCGACTTGCCCGTGACAAGCAGACGCTCCCCGCCCAGGTCATGCCGATCAAACAGCAGGCCGCGCGCACTGCCGATCAGCAGCCTGCCTGACGCATGCGCGTGCAGACAGCCGGTTTCTGCACCCAGCGAAACGATTGCGCTTTTCCAGCGATCGTGCGCTGATAGGTCAGGCGCAGAACGCATCGCGCTCAAGGGCACCATACGCGGCCTGTCCTTGCGGTGGCGCGTGTAGTAGAACGCGGCAGTGCTGTCGCTTAGCTCTGCGGGCGGGGCCTGAACAAAGCAAATAATATCGGGAGTAACAGAAATTGCCGAGGCTGTGACCGTGCGTACGGGCAGCTCGGTTTCTGAGACAACCTCAGCGGAATTCTGCGCCTGCCGCAGTGTTTCAGCCGGGGTGGATTCATCCTTCGCCTGCAGGTCAAACTTCAGCCTGAGCAGAAAATCCACCTGACGGGTTTTGCCATCTGCGCTCACAGTGCGCTCGACGATCGCCGCCATGTCGCCAGTAGTAAAATTGCACGACAGCGCCTTCAGAGCATAACCAAGCTTTTGGCGCGAATAGATCTTCCGGTCGAGGTGCAGCACAATAAGTTCGCCATCGAGCGAGCCGAGGCAGGCCTGGCCATATCTCAGCCCCGGATCATCGTCGGCGCTGAATTGGGTGAAGAGCACTCCCTGAAAATCGGCCTGCACCTTGAAGTCGGGGTTCATGAAGATCATCCGCGAGTGGTCGCCCGCAGCAGCGAGAATGAAGCGGCCGTGGCGCAACACCTGCAGGTAGCGGCTTTCTTCTTTTTCCCAAAGAAGGCTGCCGCGTTCGTTGAATACATAGACCTGACTACCCAGCTGAGGGTACCAAATAAAGAATGCGCCGTTTTCGGGACCGGTAATGTAACCCTCTTTGCCTGTGAGATTAATCTGGCTCTGGTCTGCCTTAGTGAGTGTGCCCCCCGGCAGATTCAGCACACGGGCGATGCTGCCCGCAGGAGTCAGGCCATAGGCCGTGTACTGGCCCACCCCTGTCTTGCGGTAGAAGAACAGGGCCGGTGAACCTTCCGCCTCGGCCGCGCCATTAAGTTGCGTCGCTGCAAATACCTCAGGCAAAACTACCGACCGGGTAGCGGAGAAAGGAACCTGCCAAAGAATCCAAGTCGCGGCAACAATAAGTACAACGTAACGCGCAATCATGTCGCCGCGGCAGCCTGACGCTCTTCTTTCATCTTCTTGATGACGTCGATGTAGGTACCATATTTGTCGCGGAAATCCTGATACGAGTAGATGTAATACTCGTAGCCCTGTTCCGTGAGGAATAGCTGCCGGTTGCGGCAGAACTGTTCTTCGCTCGATTCATTGGTAATGATCGAATAGAACAGCGCCTGGTTGCCGTTGGGTTTTGGGCGCAGAACGCGGCCAAGCCGCTGTGCTTCTTCCTGCCTGCTGCCGAATGTGCCCGATATCTGGATCGCTACGTTGGCGTCGGGCAGGTCGATCGAGAAGTTTGCCACCTTGGAAACCACAAGCGCGCTGATCGCCTTGGTCCTGAATGCCTCGTAGAGCTGCGCGCGCTCTTCGAGCGGCGTCTTACCTGTAATGAGGGGGATCTTAAAGCGTGCTGAGATACGCTGCAGCTGGTCAAGGTATTGCCCGATGATCAGTACCTGGTCGTTGCGGTGGTGGTAGAGCAGGGTTCCAATGACGCGCTGTTTCTCGGGATTCTCGGAAGAAAGGCGAAATTTTTCCCTGTCGTCGGCGACCGAATACATGCCGCGCATGAGCGAGCGCAGCGGCACGCGAATTTCAATGCAGCGTGCCTCTGCAATCCACTTTTTTTTCTCGAGCTCCTTCCAGGGTACGTCGTACTTTTTGGGGCCGATCAGTGAAAATACGTCTTCTTCGAGACCGTCTTCGCGCACGAGCGTTGCGGTTAGCCCCAGCCGGCGCTTTGCCTGCAGTTCGCTCGTCATACGAAAAACCGGCGCCGGCAGCAGATGAACCTCGTCATAAACGATGAAGCCCCAGTTGTTCGAGGAAAAGAGATGGAAGTGGGTGAAATCCCCCCCCTTTTTCTTGCGGTGCGTGAGGATGTTGTATGTGGCGATTGTGATCGGTTTGATTTCTTTCTTGTCACCCGAGTATTCGCCGATCTCAGACTCAGGAATCGTCGTCTTGTCGAGAATCTCATTCTTCCACTGCCGAATCGACAGCGTATTGGTGACGAGGATCAGCGTCTGCGCTCCCACCGCGTGCATCGCGCCGATGCCGACAATGGTCTTTCCGGCCCCGCAGGGCAGCACGACCACCCCCGAACCGCCCTCGACGCTACCGTCGGCATAGAAGGCGCGGATTGACGCTTCCTGGTAGTCGCGGATAACGAAGTCATTGCCATTGCTGAGTTTCTTCTTTAGGTCGAACTTGTATTCGTTGCCCTTTTCATAACCGGCGACGTCTTCGACCGGAAAGCCGATCTTGATCAGCGCCTGCTTGATGTGGCCCCGGTAGTCGCCTTTGACATAGACTTCGTTCGCGTTCTTGGGGCCTTCAATGTAAGGTTGTACCTTCTTGTTGCGTATGACTTCGGCAATATAGCGCGCATCGTTCGACTTGAGGACGAGGTCGCCGCGCTCGTCGCGTTCGAGCTTGAGTTTACCATACCGCCCCATCTGCGTGTAGATGTCGGCGCTCACTGCCTGCGGCACCGGGTATTTCGAGTACTTGTAGAGCGCATCGACAATCTGCTCTGCCTTGAGTTTAGCGGCAGCTGCGTTCCACAGTGACAGCGGGGTGATGCGGTAAGTGTGCAGGTATTCGGGTGACTTTTCGAGCTCCGCGAAGCGCGCAATTTCTGACCGGCAGTCTTCGAACATCGGGTGATCGACTTCGAGCAGAAGCGTTTTGTCCGACTGGACTATGAGGGGTTTTTCATCGAGAGCTGCCATGTTATCCTGCCTTTTACCGCAACTTACAATCTAACTCTCTCAGGCGCTGCCGTGGGAATTTTTTCCTTCACAAAGGTTGCAGCGCATGCGGGTAGTCGCAATTTTCGGGGCGGTATGGCCTTGAGGGCAAAGACACTCTGTAAAGGAGAATAGGGGGTTATCATTTTTTGCAACTCAGCCACTCGCGTCTCGAGTGGCTGAGTTGCAAAAAAAGAGCAAAAACTTTCCAACCTGTCTCAAAATCCTAATATGCAACCATGCGCCGCATACTGCTCACGGTAGCATTTGCTACGATACTGCTAACTCCGCTCACAGCGATCTCGCATGCCAACCAGCCCGGCCATTTTGGCCTGGGGGGAATTTTGGGTGAGCCCACCGGGCTTTCGGCCAAGTACACCATTGACCGGCAGTTCGCTGTACAGGGCGCACTGGGCTTAAGTCTCGTAGAAAAAGGTATCTGGCTCAGTACGGATTTTCTGATACATATCCACAACGTCTTTGGCGACGGCGGTAAACTTCCACTTTACGTAGGCGGCGGTCTGATCATTCAGGACAGGGGTGGCGCGGGAAAAGACAAGAGCCGCGAAGCATCCTTGGGTATTCGCGGCCTGGTCGGCATTGAATACCTGGCGCAGGATCGCATTTCCATCTTTGGCGAGGCTTCTGCGCAGCCATTCATATTGCCATCGATCGGTTTCGGCATCAGCATTGCCGCCGGCGCGCGCTACTGGTTTTAGTCTTTTCGCGCTCCAAGTTCCCAAAACGCTAAAGGCTTGTCCGCTTGTCCGTTGCGTACTCAACGGAACATGCGGCAGTTCGACACAGCTCACCACAAGAAAATCTGGCGAAACGTCTATAACTGGGGCGATACAGAAAAGAAAATCGACCCCACCATTGAGCACCATATCGAGTATTTCAAGCACCTGCTGCACATAGAAGGTGAAGAGGGGGAGCTCCCCCTCAATGCCAACGCGCAGCAGGAAGTCACACTCGCCAAAAAAAGCCGGCTGAACCGCCTGCAGCTGCGCGAACTGATGAAGCTCGTGGGCAGCGATAACGTGCAGGTCGATGACTTCAGCCGTGCGCGCCATGCGTTTGGTAAGTACTACGCCGATATACTACGCCTGCGCATGGGTAAAGGTATTAACCCGCCCGACGCGGTAGTTTACCCGCGCAGCGAAGAAGACGTCATCAAGGTTATTAACTATTGCAACGCCAAGCGAATTGCAGTCATTCCGTGGGGGGCGGGTTCATCCGTTACCCGAGCGCTCGAAGCGGTAAAGGGCGGCATCGCGCTCGACATGAGCCGCCACATGACCGACATCCTTTCGCTCAATGCCGAAGACTCAACGGTCACTGTGGAAGCCGGTATCCTGGGGCCGCAGCTGGAGCAATACCTCAACGAGCGCGGCTACACCTGCGGCCACTTTCCGCAGTCGTTTGAATTTTCGACAGTTGGCGGTTGGCTCGCAGCGCGCGGCGCGGGCCAGGCATCAACTGGTTATGGCCGCATTGAAGACATGGTGGTGGGTCTTAGGACAGTTACCCCGGCAGGTGTCATCAGCGCGGGGCATTACCCCGCAGCCTCGGTCGGCTATGATATCCGACATTTCCTGATGGGTAGCGAAGGCACGCTCGGGGTAATCACGCGGGTGACATTGCGCGTGCGCAAGTACAACGCTGCTAACGCAAAACTCAAATCTTATATGTTCCCCTCGTTCGAGCAAGCAGTGACCGCGATGCGCGAAATGATGCAGTCGCAGGTAATGCCACCACACTTCTTCCGCATTTCAGACCCCGAAGAGACCGAAGCTGGCCTCGGCATGAAGGGCAAAGACAGAGGACTTACCGGCGCGCTCCTGAATGCGCTCGGCTACAGGAAAGGCGGTCGTTCTCTCATGTATGCAATCTTTGAGGGCGATCCGGCGCAGGTCGCATTGGGAGCTAAAACGCTTGGTCGTATTGTGCGTAAATACAAGGGTCTTTCGCTGGGTTCTTACGCCACGCGCAAGTGGCTCGAGCAGCGCTACTCTTCTGCCTACATGCGCGACCCGATGATGGATGCCGGAATACGCATCGATACGCTCGAAACGTCGGTGCATTACTCAAGACTCATCGAACTCTGGCAGGCTGTGCGCTCATACATTAAGCAGGACGGGCAGACTATTTGCCTGACGCATATCTCCCACACGTACGAAACGGGCGCGAATCTCTATTTTATTTTTGCTTCACCGATGCAGCGTAAGGATGAGCTCGCGAGCTTCGAGAAATTCCACGCCGGTATTTTGGATACCTTTCTGGCTCACGGCGGTACGATCTCGCACCACCACGGCATCGGCCGCCTGGGAGCGCATATGCTGAAATACCAGCACTCCCCCGCGACGCTTGCTGCGTGGCGGGCTGTGAAGAAGACGCTCGACCCGAAAGGTATCATGAATCCTGGGGCGCTGGGGCTCTGACGAAACTTTTTCAAAAAAATTGACACCGCGTAAGGGGGTGGGACAAATGTCCCATGGAGGCCCGGTTTACGTCTACGCTTCATCGTCTGCGCACTGTAAGCATGACGATCATCGCCTCACTTGTCTTGAGCCTAACCTGCACGGCCAATTCGCAGCTCGGGAATTCCATAGCTGGCGAAAACCGTGCCATTGCCAAACCCGGTGGGTTTCAACTGCTCGTCTACGATGCCCCCACCGCCGGGCAATATCGAGGCAATTAACCTGACGGTCGTCTCTGTCGATGTGGTCAGGCAAGACGGCGGCATCATCAACATTTCTGATAGACCCACAACCTTCAACCTGCTTAATTATCGCGAGGGCAATCCGCTTGAACTCGCGAACAAGGTAATACCTTCGGGGCGCTACTCAGAGATTCGTCTGAAGCTCAACGAAGACAATTCGATTGTCGTGTCGGGACAGACGAAGTCGCTCAAGACACCGAGTGCGCAGCAGAGTGGTGTGAAGCTCAAAGGACATTTTGAGATCGTCGAGGGTCTGCTCTACACGATGCGGCTGCACTTTGACCCGAACAAATCGGTGGTGTATAATCCGGGGCCCGACCGGTATATCTTGAAGCCGGTGATTGAAATTGCTGGCAATTCGCTGGTCGATGGACCCTTCACGGTAACAGGGCTCATTGAGAATGAGACGGTGGTGGCGGAGCTTAAACCGGATGGAACTTTGCGTATGATAGGCACGTTTGACCCGAGAATTGAGATGAGGGGGAGGTATTTTTTTAATTTTGCCAATAGATTGCTCAGCTTGGAACTCAATGAGGTGTTTTGTAGCACTTGCGCTGGAATAGGTGTATTACCTGGTGACACATTCTATGACCTGCCCAATTCGGACGTCCGTGTCACTAGCTGGAGTCAGACACAAATTTCTGGTACTGTTGGCGCTGGCGTCATCACCCGTGAGGTTAATTTTCATAAAGCGAGCGAATTTGCTATTCAGAGCGGCGGAACATATTCTATACTTCACCTCAAGGTCAATTATCCGTCGGGTGCAAACGGAAAAATCGGCCTGCTGACACTGTCGCCACAAGCAGGGGAGGGGCGGTCGTTCGTCGACATGCAGCAGATTCAGGATCAGAAAGCTGTGTTCCATTTTGAGATTCCCTACCGGGAGCTGCCGGGTGGCATACCGGGTGGCGGTCGTATATACAGTGCTGTCCCCATGATAGCCAATGAAATAGGCGTTATTAGCGTTTCAATGGGCGCAGTCTGTGGTGACGTCACCCTTTCAGCCACGAATTATGCGATAACCGTACCAATCGCAGACAAAATTCTACAGACGAATCTTGCATTTGTGCCATGAGCCTCTATTTGCGCAAAGAGATTCAATGTTGGATAAAGATCGTCGAGCTTCTTCCGCCGTGTGCACCACCCGCATTTTGGCGACACTTCGTTCTATCTTGTTGCGTGGCACTCATCTTACCCAGCTCAGCATCAGGCTTGGGCAAAGCCAGCTATACCGAAAAAGGGACTGCCGAACTCGCGGTCTTCGCATCTGCCGCGTATGCACCTGCAGGTTCCGCCGCGCTGTATTACGGCTTTGCGCCGACGTTCAATTACTTTTTCGCCGATCATTGGTATGTAGGTGGCGACCTGGGTCTCTACTATTATTTCCTAGATAGCGGTAATTATCAGAATATAGATGCAAATTTTGCGAGTCTAAATTATTCGCCTTCAGCGACCTTGGGTCATGCAAATACGCTTTCTTACCGATTGTACTGGTTCTCTGAGTTTGGTTATGGCTATGCTGTGTGCGCAAGCTGTTTAAACAAGATTCTTGGCAATAGTCTCGTCACGAGCTTTGGGTTCAAGTATGAATTTCCGTTGCTTCTGACGTTCATTGGTGTTAGTCTCATCTATAATGAGCAGTGGCATGGTATCATGAGGCTATTCGCAGGTTTTTCGGCGTTCTTTTAGAATTTAGGAGGCTCAATGAGAAAAATTTCCGTCATGACTTTTCTTGCGATTGCTGCTCTTGGTGCCGCTTGTTCAGAAAGAAAAGAAGAATGCGTGCGCGGCCAAAACTGTCATGCCGAATACTACGCAGTCATCGGCAAGCTGAAACTTTTAAAGAGATCATATTGCCATGGAGCGACCGGTGCCGACGCATTAACGAAAGGCTGCCGGCCTGTCGAAACAACATTTCTGGGTGTGACTATTTCACGAGGGTGCGAAACATGCAATCCGAACGCCATTACGCAGAGCGTCTCTCTCTCCCTCGCAAACAACGAAACCTGCCCCGTCACGACCACGCATTCCCATACATATGAAACGCCTGGCTGCTGGTGTAATATTTTTCTCGTCGGCCGCAGGTGCTGCCACTGTCTCAATAACTGCTACACTACCGACACGTGGACGACGACGGAACAGGTGCCTGCCCCGCCCTATGGCTCTTGTCCTTAAGGTAATATGCGATTCTATGTATCAATCATCTCTGCCTTGTTCTTGCTCGCAAAATGCAGCAGCAAGAGCGAAGGTTCTGCGGCGGCGGCGACCGGCAGTAACGGGGCGACGACTCTCACCGTTCAGGTCACGGGTGCAACCGCAAGTCGGGCGATTTCTCTCAGGGTCGTGAACGAGAGCACCCGCAGGGCGGTATCGGGCTTTAATTTCGATTTTACGCCCACCGGCGACAAAGCAGACGCTTCGGGCAATTATTCGAAGACGGTCACCGGCCTGACTTCAGGGGTGAACTACACAATCGTCGTGCGCTCCGACGTGAACAACAACAACGAGCAAGACACCAACGATACCGGTCAGGTGCTAACCGGTGTTCAACCGGGTGCGACTGCGAATTTCAACAATTTGCAGACGCTGAGCACGCTCGGGGCTAATGCTGCGACCGATGCAGCTCTTGCCAACAAGAATGCAGGCTGCACACTCGGTAGACAAGATTACCAAAGCGGTGATCTCACCGCAGGTACCGCCATTGGCTACGTCGGTTCGGTGGCGCTTCTCTACAATGCAAGCGGCGTACCGACCATTCTTGCGGGTTATTTACCGCCGGGTAGCTATGGTAATATCATGTGCGCAATTGACGTGAATGGTAACGACACGACCGATGCGGGCGATCGGTACCAATTTATTTCGGGGCCCATCACTTTGCCTGCGGGCAATGACAGCACGACATTCACTATCGGGGCGTGGTCGACGTACTGATTGCCGCAACTCAGTGACTTTGTTTTTTAGGCCGGGCTGCCCAAGTACAAAGCGACTGATTGGTAGACCTGGTCGGCCGTGAGCTCGCGGCCGCAGCGGAAGTGTTTTTTTGGGCATTCGGGCAAGCCCTTGTGGTTGCAGGGCCGGCAGGAAATATCGCGGGCAGCCAGCACCTGCGCGTGGTCGTTGAGCGGGTAAAAACCGAACTCCTCAACCGTGCTCAGGAAAAGCGAGATCATCGGTGTCTTTGATGCCGAAAGCAGGTGCATCAGACCGCTGTCGTTTGTCACGATTGCCGCACAGTGATCTGCGAGTTCTACCATTTGCCCGACGCCGAGCACACCTGACAGAAACAGCATACGCTTGCGGTGGCGGCGCAGGTACGGGTGTTCGGCAAGGAACGCGAATGTCTTTTCTTCATCTTTGCCGCCGAGCCAGACCACGTGGCACGTGGCGTGTTTCTCGAGCAGCTTCGAGGCAAGCGAAACAAAGTACTCTTCGGGCCAGCGTTTAGTTGCCCAGCGTGCCCCTGGTGCAATCAGAATCGCAGGCGCCTGCACAAATTTTGCGACATCGCGCGGCAGTTTGTCGCGCTTCAGTTCAATACGACCCGTCAAGGGCGACTCAATGATTCCCTGAAGTGCATCGAGGTAGCGCTCGCTGACTTTCTTTTTCTCTTTGTAGCGGTTCTTTTTGAGATACACCAGGAGCAGCCGGTTCAGGTAGGGTTTACGGTAACGGCGCTTCACCGTAGCTGATACCAACAGCGAAAGCAAGCGGGATTTCAGATTGCTCTGCAGATCGAGCACCAGGTCAAAACTTGGTACCTGGCTCATGATTTTCTTTCGCACCATGAAGAGAGAGTCATCTTTCTCCCAGACAATGAGATTGTCCTGGTGTGGACAGGCAGCGATAAACTGGGCGTACTGCTGCTTAACCAGAAAATGGATGCGCGCTTCAGGATATCGCGTCTTGATCTGCTGTAGCACCGGGGTTGTGAGCAGCACATCACCGATGGCGCTGAGGCGAATTACGAGAATATCGGTCATGGTCGTTTCCCGGCTGCAGCGGCCGCAATCGTATCGGCAAGTGCTTCAAAGTCGCTGTCACCGAGCGCAGAGTTAAGTTCAGCGATCTGCACCTCAGGTCTGGCTTCGCGTAACAGATTGATTGCGATTCGGTAATTATGCGCAACGAGATTTAGCCGGGTCTCTGTTTCAAATACGTCAAGTTGCCGCCGCTCTTCGAGGCGCATCAGCGCAGCTTCCACCGGCAGCGACAGGTGAATCAGCAGGTCGGGCATCAGAATGCGTTCATCGCCAAGGTAGGTCTGCATGATCGCCTGCACATCGGTTGTCGTAGCAGCCTGGTAAGCTGCGGTAGAAAGGAAATAGCGGTCGAGCAGCACGATCTTTCCGGCCTTGAGAGCAGGTATTATCTGGTGCTTGAGATCCCACAGGCGATCAATCAGAAACAGATCGAGCAGCTCTCGGCTGACGGCGGCGTCGATATTCTTTACCGTGCGAAGTATACGGCGGATTTCGCGTGAAGCGTCGGTTTTTTCCGTAGGCTCACGGAGAACGACTGTTTGCAGCGAGCGCTCTTCGAGGCGGCGTGAAATTTCAGCTGCAGTGGTGCTTTTTCCGCTACCGTCAATGCCCTCGAGTACCGCGAAAACTCCTAAAACCATACACTATATGCTAAACCCTGTGCCCGGCATTCTGTGGCATAAGCAAAAGGCGCAATAGCACAACAACGGCAATTTAGATTGCATCTCTGAGCGCTGTTCGCAGAAGAACCCATGGCAATACTGAACAAGTACACGATGTACGAAATGCTGAAAACCTCGGCGGAAAAAAATTCACGCCAGACGGCACAAATGTTCCGGGCAGACAAGAACTCCCCCTACACCAAAGTCAGTACCGGCGATTTTTTTGAAAAAGCGCGCGCCATAAGTCTTGGACTCGATGCAATTGGCATGCAGCGAGGCGATAAGGTGGGCTTTATCGCTGATGTCGGGCCGCAGTGGCTGCCGATTAGCATGGGTATTACGGCAATCGGCGGAATCGATGTGCCGCGCGGTACCGACGCCACAGCGCAGGAGCTTCTGTATATTTTCAAACACGCCGACTGCCCGATTATCATTTTGGAGAATGAAAAGGTTTTTGCGAACATCTCCACATCGCTGGGGGAGTTTACGAATCTTAAGACGATCATTTTCATGAATGGGGCAGCGCCGCAGGCGCCTTCGCACATCAAGACAATGAGCCTTGAGCAAATTATCGCAGCGGGCCGCTCAGTGCATGAAGCCAACAGCAAAAAGTTTGCAGAACTCGGCGAACGAGTGGGCGAGAGCGATCTCGTGACGATCATCTACACTTCGGGTACAACCGGCAATCCGAAAGGGGTTATGCATACGCACAAGTCGCTCTGCTGGGAAATCTGGCACGTCGCCGATGGCCTGCCAATTACTGCAGGCGGAGTAACTATGGGTTTTCTCCCGCCGTGGCATGTGGCGGAGCGTCTAATTGAATCGGTGGCCTTAACGCGCGGTGTGGCAATTGCCTTCACTTCAGTTGCAACGCTCGCCAAAGACCTGCAGGAAGCGCGCCCCACCTTTCTGCTTTCGGTGCCGCGGGTGTGGGAAAGCTTCTATAATAAGGTCATGGACGGCGTCAAGAAAGCGTCGCCCGTTGCGCGGGGACTCTTCAATTTTGCGCGCTCATCGGCCGCGCACTATTCCATAGAAAAAGATATTCTCGCAAACAACAAGTACCGGCTAGACAAACCTTCGGTACTCTTTCACCTGCTGCGACGCCCGCTGGCGCTCGTCAATCTGCTGCTGCTCTTTATGCCGAATCTGCTGGCGCAATTGATACTCGGTAAAGTGCGCAGGGGCCTCGGTGGACGCGTGCAGTTTGCGCTTTCGGGGGCCGGCGCCCTGCCCGAGCATATCGACCGCTTTTTCTACTCGATCGGCATTGCAATTGTCGAAACTTACGGCATGACCGAAACCGGTGGCGTTACCTGCCGGCGGACGTATCCCGGTACTGTGATAGGCACGGTTGGCAAGCCAATCCCAGGCACAAAAGTGAAACTTGTCGATGAACAGGGCAATGAAGTAACCAAACCCAATACCAAAGGCGTTTGCTGGCATTACGGCCCACATATCATGAAGGGTTATTACAAAGAAGAGCAGAAGACTGCCGAGGTGCTCAAAGACGGCTGGCTGAACTCAGGCGATATTCTCGTCTATACTGCAAACGGTGAACTCAAGTTTGCCGGTCGCGCTAAAGACACAATCGTTCTCTTCGGTGGTGAGAACGTCGAACCGCAGCCGATCGAAGATACGCTCATACAGAGCGAATTT
>CAYOZO010000098.1:5606-12362 GCA_964408405.1 uncultured Turneriella sp. | reverse complement strand
AAGCAGCATTTTCAGAAAAAATCCAAAATTGCGGCGAGTGCCGAGAAGGTGTTCGCCTTCCATGAACGGCCCGACGCGTTCGCACGCCTGCAGCCGCCGTGGCAGACTACAGAAATTATCCAGCCCCCTACCGCGCTCGTAGTCGGCACGCGCGTGATTCTGAAGACCAAGATCGGGCCGCTATGGCAAACCATCGAAGCCGAGCATGTCGAATACGAACGCGGCCGTATGTTTGCCGACCGAATGGTCAAAGGACCATTCAGCTACTGGCTGCACCGCCACATCGTCGAGCCGATCTCAGCGAGCGAATGTTACCTGATCGACGATATCGAGTATGCGCTGCCCATGGGTGCGCTTGGTAATCTTTGCGGCGGCTGGTTTGCGCGCCGCGAGTTAGAACGCCTGTTTGAATACCGTCACAAAGTGACACGCGACGCCTGCCGGTAATTTCTCAGGTACTCACGAAACTTATGCATCACATAGGCATGCACCGGCGCCTGCGAATTAGCGTACACCAACCAGGGCAGAGCCGGCTCAAAATCATGGATCGCCGCCAGTGCCTGTGACTCCATAGATAAAAGGCGAAACTCGAGGCGGCCCGCAAGCTGAGCATTCTTACGCAGCAAAGTTCCGCCAGCAATATAATAGAGCGCCCGTGTACGGTCTGATCGCTCAGGTGAATAATCAAGCCGCAGCAGTTCTATGCCATTCGCTATGAATACCAGGTTGCGCTGCTGCCGTTTAACGGTGATCAACCCGCGAAAAAAACGGCCGAGCCACACCCCGTAACGCCGCGCGATCCAGTCTGCGTCGCAGCCTGCAGGTACGTCGAGCCGTTGTACAGAACGCACACTGCGGTCTGTGGCTGCCGCAGCGCGCGGCATGGCCAGTACGACAGGTTTGCTGCTTTCGGCAGTGCGCAGCATCGAATCGAGCGTTTCGGGCTCCCGACCAATAAGCGCTGCTAGACCATTCGGCTCTGCCAGCATGTCGTGCTTCAGGCTTTCGACCAGCGGCTCCACGAGTGTGCGCGAAGCACCGGAAAAAAAGCGCACCCAAAGTTTGCTCAGCGCATACGAATTCAGCGGCACGGTCATCACCGCCAGCATACGGCCGTAGGCCTTCGCTGCGGCTTTCATGAGGTCAACGTAGCTCACAATCTTGCATGTGCCGATGTTGAATGCGAGGTACTGTTTTCTCTGCCCGGGCGCTACAGAGAGACTGCACTGCTTCTCAAGCGCTGGCCAAGGCTTTTCGCAGCACGCCACCAGTGCTGCAGTGGCATCGGCCAGGCTCACGGGGTTTGAGCGCGAACGTGTCCATGCCGGGCACACCATGACGGGCAAACGCTTTACCAGGCGCGCCAGTATGCGGTACGAAGAACCTCCCGCGCCGATGACAAGCCCTGCGCGCAACGCAACCAGCGGAGTGCCGTAAGATGCGAGTGTCTGCTCGACTTCGAGGCGGCTGCGCAGGTGCTGCGAGAGCTCACCGTGCGGGATAATGCCGCCGATATAGACGATACGGTCGATGCCGCGGTCGCGGCAGGCGCGCGCAAAATTGTCGGCTACGAGCACATCGAGGTCTTCAAAGTTTGCCTGCGTCAAGCGGTTGTTCGGCAACATCGAATGTATCAGGTAAACAGCACGGTCACAACCCTCTAGCGCTTCGCTTACCTGTTTCAGCGAAAAAACATCGCACTGCCGCGTCTCGAGATTATTGCTTAAATCAGCGTTCGCGACCGAGCGTGCCAGAATACGAACCTTGTGCCCCCGTCGCAGAAGCTCCGCGGCGAGTGCTTTACCGGCAAAACCGCTACCGCCCGCAATTGCGATAGTCCATGACTTGCCTTCGGCCATCTTTATGCACGCGGCTTCGGGTGAACCATGCTTAAGCCTCCGTCGACGGCAAGTACCTGGCCAGTGACAAAGCTGTTGCGCGTGTCGAGCAAGAAGCAGATCGCGCGCGCGATGTCCTCGGGTGAGCCGATGCGACCGAGTGCATGCATGCTCTCTGATATCTTGCGCGCAGTGGCGTTGCCGGTCAGTTGCGCTGTCAGCGGAGTTTCTGTTAAGCCTGGGGCTACAGCGTTAAAGCGCAGGTTTACCGAAGCATACGTGGCAGCAGCAGCGCGCACGAGGCCGATAACACCCGCCTTGGCTGCAGCAATCGCTTCGTGGTTGGCGTAGCCAGCCATCGCTGCGGCCGATGAAACCAGAACCACAGAACCTCCGTCACGCATGTACTTGCCTGCCGCACGGACGACTGCAAAAGAAGTGGTCAGAGAAGAGTGAATTGTCTCGAGGTACTGGTCTGAGGAGACGAGGTGTGCAGGTCTCAGCAGCAGCGAACCCGCGCAGTTGACGACACCGTCGATCTGCCCCACGCGCTCGAATACGCCCTCGACAGCGTCGAAGTCAGCTGCATCGATCTCGCAGTCAGGTTCGATCTTCGCCCTGTTGCGGGCGGTAGTTAGAACCTCATGCCCCTGGTCGCGAAGCTCTGCGACGACTGAGCGACCAATGCCGCTCGAGGCGGCAAAAATCAAATATCTTGCCATGCGGACAATTTATACCCCTTCCAGCTCTGCGTGGGTTATGTTACCCGTAAACCTTGGACAAAAAACCGCAAAAACTGAACAAGTCGTCACTTTTGTGTTTGCGCTGTGACTCCAATCCGGTATGCATCCTCATGAAAAATTTTCAAGGCCGTGTGGCCGTCATCACCGGTGCGGGTTCAGGCATTGGCCGCGCGCTCGCACTCAACCTTGCTGAAAAAGGCTGCAAGCTGGCGCTTAGCGACATTCGGCTCGAAAGCGTGCAAGAGACTGCGCAACTCTGCGAACGCGTCACGCGCGACGTGATGGTCGATGCACTCGATGTCGCCGACAAACAGGCGATGATGGCCTACCCCGAGAAGGTCGTACAAAAATTCGGTGGAGTGAATATTGTCATCAACAATGCCGGCGTGGCTGTTGCGGCGACCGTCGAAGAAACCAGCATCGAAGACTACGAGTGGCTCATGGGCATCAACTGGTGGGGAGTTCTCTACGGTACGAAATTTTTTCTGCCTCACCTGCAAAAGGCCGACGAAGCACACATCGTGAATATCTCGAGCGTGTTTGGCATCATCGGCGTGCCGACGCAATCGGCATACAACGCGGCGAAATTCGCCGTGCGCGGTTTTACTGAATCTCTGCGGCAAGAGCTGGTCGATACGCACATCGGCGTCAGCTGCGTGCACCCTGGCGGCATAAAGACCAATATCGCCGCGTACGCGCGCTACAAGACGGGCCCGAACGGCGAGACCAACCACGCCACTGCTGCGGAAAAGTTTGCGAAGATTGCGCGCACTACTCCTGAAGAAGCAGCAGCAACGATCGTCAAGGGCATAGAGAAAAAATCACCGCGCGTGCTGATCGGCGCCGATGCGGTTGCGATCGACATTATGGCGCGTTCGATGCCAGAGGGTTATACGACGGTACTGGGTCAGTTGTTGAAGCTGGGTTAGATACGGCTCAGCGCCAGCCAGGCACGAACTGCCCGCTGCCGATGAGCTCGTCGTAAGCAATAATCTGCGTCGAACGCGTGACCACACATTCGAGCTTCACCATGCGCGTCTTGTGGTCGGCGATGCGCGTCACCAAAAAGTGTTTCTCGCCGTTCTGTGGCTCAACGGCAGTCCACTGTGAATTGAGGACTTTCGCGAAACCCGGCGCACTCATCTGCTGCGGCGTGAGCGGCACTCGAGCCGCCAGCTGAGCCGGAAGAAAAGTGAACGTCTGAACTCCGCCGAAAAGAAAGCGATAGCCACCACGGTACGGGAGTTGCTGCGGCGGTAAATCGGAAAGGTCTATTTGCTTAAACGATAAGCAGTGCCCGCAATACCCCGATTTGATACCGAACCGGAATCGCGCTCAATTTGCCGGCAAAGTAACTCTAAAGACCGAGCCCTTTCCGGGCGTACTTTCTACCTGCAACCTGCCGCCGTGTGCATCGACAATCTTCTTGCAGATCGCCAGCCCCAGTCCATAACTTTTGAACCCTGAACTTTGCAGGCTGCCCTTGCGAAACGGATCAAAAATGAACGCCAGTGGGCGTGTTCGACCCCAGAAATGCGCTGTCCCACCCGCGAATTTCGAGGTGGTCGGCGACAATTTTGGCTCCGATCTGGTGCATTTCATTCTGCACGCACGCGATTATAGCCTTGCGCGGCGACGGCCGCTTCTGAAACAACCGCTGGTGAATCAGCGTGAGCAGATACTCCCTTTCGCGCGGCACATCCCAATTGCGCGTGACAGGCAGATACACAGGTGCAATGTTCACTATGAGTCAGGAACCACAGACAGCACCCGCATGGTTGCTCTACGGCGTGCCAGCGGCAATTATTCTGGGCGGAATCTACTCTATTGTAACGCGTACATTTTTTATCGCTGGTGGCGCTAAGAGCCGCGGCACAAGCGGTCTTACGGGTATGCCGGCAGTTTGGGCAGGCCTTGTGATGGTAGCTCTGGGTTTGGGGCTATTCTTCCTGTTCCGCCTGATAGATCGCAGGCGTTCAAGTCGATAGACTCTCTTCAAGGTATTAAAAATTGCTGGATACTACTATCCTTTCACCTTGACCGTCTCTCCAGGCGTGCCATGAGCGACCATGGAGATTAGGGAGCTAAAGTCAGCAGACCTTGCAGCCTGGCTGCCGCTGTGGCAGGCCTACCAGCGCTTCTATAACACTGACATCTCTGAGAAGATTACCCGCACAACCTGGTCGCGGCTGATTGATCCCAAAGAACCCATGTTTGCGCTCGGCGCATTCAGAGCAAACCAACTCGTCGGCTTTGCACACATCATTTACCACCGGTCGTGCTGGACCGAGGGCGACTACTGCTACCTGCAGGATCTCTTCACACCCGAAGAGCTGCGCGGCCGCGGCATTGGTACCGCTCTGATTAAGGCAGTTTTTGAACGGGCCAAAGCGGACGGAGCGAGCCGCGTTCACTGGCTGACGCATGAAAGCAATCTCGCAGCGCAGAGCCTGTATGATAAGGTCGCCGTAAAGTCGGGCTTTATACAGTACCGAAAGGTACTGAGTTTGTAATTCAATCTCTCGTCGCTCGGGCATCGCCCGTAACCGGTATCTTTTCGCCGAGAAAGCGGGGTTTAGGCTGCGTCACATTCAGCTGCAGCCACGCCTTCATCTTTGAGAAGAACTCACGGAATTTCGACCAACCATGCGACCTGGCGGTGTACGGCCGCCGGTCAGCCACGTAACCGTAACAGTCGAGGCCCGGCTTGCGCGCTGTATAGACCGAGCGCGGCAGGTGGAAATTTTGCGTCACTATGACGCAATCTTTCACGCCGAAAACATCGCGCGCCCGGTACGATGCCGGTAAATGAGTCTGGCAAGGTCTCCGATGATGTATGAATGTACTGCCCAACAGAGAGCATCGCGCGAGCAACGAGCATACCCGTGGTCATCAATGCGACGAAGGCCGATACAGTCAGAACGAGCAGGCGTCGCACCGTGAGTAGGCGATACATGGAAATCAGGCTGAATAAAGGCCGATCCGAGTAAAGCGGATTGCGGAATGGATCAGCCTAGACCCGACTTTGATTGCCCGCTGCACGAACTTTCGCAGATAAACCACTATGCGATTCAAGAGCCAAAAAGTGCTAGTAACCGGCGCCGCGGGTTTCATCGGCCGCAAACTCGTTGAGCAGCTCATCGCCGAAGGGGCACGCATCACCGCAGTCGATCTGCCGGGTGTGCAGTTTCCGGATTGGAGCGGCGTTGAGTGCGTGAACTGTGACCTGTCTGATGCAACACAGTTAAAACAACTCTGCTCGCAAAAAGATATCATCTTTCACCTGGCGTTTCCCGTCTCTGACTGGGAGAAAGAAGAAAAATTTCAAGAGGCGCTGAAACACAGCGAAGAGATCTGCCGGCTCGCGGCCGTCGCCGGCACGCGGCTTGTCATTACCACTTCAGTCGTCGTGTATGCCGATAAGATCGGCAAAGGTCCCATAACCGAAGAAACTCCCTTTGGTAAACCCAATGGCCACTACATGGCCTATAAACAGAAACAGGAACGTATCGCGTTACAGTACGCGCACGAACACAAGGCCGACATTCGTATCGTACGCCCGGCCAATGTTTACGGCGCAGGCTCGAAACCGTGGGTCGTTGAAGTCGCGCGCGTGCTCGCGAAGGGTGTGCCGGCCCTCATCGACGGTGGCAAGGGCCGCGCAGGCCTCGTGCTCGTTGATAATCTCGTCGAAGTGCTGTTGCTAACTGCAAAGGCGGAGCTGCCTCGCGGCGAGATATTTCTCGCGGTTGACGACAACACCGTAACCTGGCACGACTATTTTGCCGCGATTGCCGACTTCATCAAAGCAGACGCTCCAAAAAGCATGCCGCGTTTTCTCGCCGAGATCGCTGCAACCGGCGGCGAGCTCGCGTGGGAAACGCTGGGTCTCACAGGTCGCCCGCCGCTCACCCGGCAGGCGCTGATGCTCGTCGGCGCCGACAACGATTTCAAGAACGACAAGATCAAGCGCGTGCTCGGTTTCAAGCCAGTGAAGACGCACGAACAGGGCCTATGGGAAATCGCCGCGTTTCTGGCGAAGAATACGTGGCAGGAGAAGTAAGTCTTACCCCCGCTGCCGGGTTGCTTCGTAGAGAAAGACAGCTGTCGCTGCTGCGACATTGAGCGAGTTCATGTGACTCGGCATTGGCACCTCGGCGATGTCATCGCAGGCA
>CAYOZO010000098.1:180-5589 GCA_964408405.1 uncultured Turneriella sp. | reverse complement strand
CTGAGGCCCGTCAACGCGCTTCAATCGGGCTTTACGCCGGCTGTCGAACACCGGGTGAACATTCACGATGCCAAACCAACGCCCCTTCGCCCTCGTCACCGGTGCATCAGCCGGCCTCGGCAAAGAATTCGCTCTGCAGCTTGCCGAGAGCTACAACCTTGTGCTTGTTGCAAGGCGTTCTGATCTGCTGCAAGACCTCGCACACCAGTGCGCCGGCCGGGGAGCAGAATGCGAAACGATCACGGCCGACCTGCTCAAGACTGAAGACGTCGCTCGCGTTGAAGAGCGCGTGGCAAAGCCAGACATTGCTTTATTAGTTAATAACGCGGGTTTTGGTACCTACGGCGCTTTCGCCGATCTTCCGCGCCAGGGCGAAGCCGACCAGGTGCAGCTGAACATAAACACGCTTGTTCGGCTGACACACGCGGCCCTCGGCACCATGACGCAGCGTGGCAGCGGCAGCATCATCAACGTGGCCTCCGTCGCTGGTTACCAGCCCGCCCCCTACTCAGCGACCTACTCGGCTAGCAAAACTTTCGTGCGCTACTTCACCGAAGCGATCGCCGAAGAAGTTCGTCCCAAAGGTGTGTACCTGCAGGTGCTCTGCCCAGGCTTTACGCATACTGAATTCCATGAGAGAGCCGATATCGCCAAAGAGGGAATTCCCTCGTTTCTATGGATGGAATCCAGGGATGTGGTACGCGAATCGCTTCAGGCGATGGACAAGAAACAGACCGTCTGCGTGCCTGGCGCTGTGAACAAAGCGATCACTGCTGTGGGCGGTGCGACGCCGAATGCGGTGAGCGCAAAACTCGCGGCGTTGGTGATGCGTAATCGCCTGGGTGCGAAATAACCCTGACGATATCGTCAGGGAAATTCGCAAAAAGTCATGCACGGCAGACCGATCCGTCACATGCCATAATGCGGAGCGCACGTTTTCAACATCGTTCTGACGGCTTGTTTTTTCAGCAGTCTATTAGCTGGATGTTGAAAAAATCCCGTGCTCGCTGCAGACGCCGCGATTCGCGATGCGAACCGCTTGCGAAACGGCCATAAATGGCCTGTCTGCAGCTGCGCTCGGTTTCAACATCCTGCTTCGTGGCTGTTTTTCAACAGCCTGTTAGTTAATCACAAATAGATTGCTCAAGCAACCGCACGTTATGCGAATAAGATTTACGGTATATCGCAATAATACGATATAGTAACCCTGATATCCGGAAGATGGGAATTATCCGAAAAGAAATTCACTCCGACACGCTAAACCATTTGGCAGACCGCCTGCGTGCCATTGCACACCCCGCCCGGTTGGCGATCTTGCAGCAAATTTCCTCCAGCGACGATTGCATCTGCACGGATATCTCGCGCCAGATAGGCCTGGCGCAGGCCACTGTTTCTCAGCATCTGAAGGTGCTCAAAGATGCGGGAATTATTAAGGGAACCATAGAAGGCAACGCGGTTTGCTACTGCATCGACGAGGACTTCCTGGATTCTCTGCAGCGTGATTTTAATGAAACCATTTCGACGCTGTCTGATACAGCGAGCGTGAAAAATTGCGAAATCCGGGGGAGCAAAAAATGAGCAACGTAATTTCAACACCAAAGAGATTATCCTTCGTAGACCGTTACTTAACCCTATGGATTTTCGCGGCCATGTTCGCCGGCCTGGCGATTGCCAATATTTTCCATGGCGTCGACAGGTTCATAAATTCTATGTCCTATGGCTCACTCAATGTGCCTATTGCGATCGGCCTCATACTCATGATGTATCCACCCCTGGCAAAAGTTAAGTACGAAGAACTCGGCAAGGTTTTCCGCAACATCAAGGTGTTGGCTCTTTCGTTACTGCTCAACTGGGTGATTGGTCCTTTCCTCATGTTTTTTCTGGCGCTGGTTTTTCTGATAGATAAACCCGATTACATGAGCGGCCTGATTCTCATTGGTTTGGCCCGCTGTATTGCGATGGTGATCGTCTGGAATGAACTTGCTGACGGTAGCCGCGAGTACGCTGCCGGCCTCGTGGCGCTCAATTCGATTTTCCAGGTCTTCACCTATGGCCCGCTGGCATGGTTTTTCATTCGCTTTCTGCCGCCATTATTTGGCGTCGAAGGCCATACTATCCAGATCACTGTCGGCGAGGTAGCTCAGAGCAGCATGATCTATTTGGGAATTCCATTTCTTATGGGCATCTTGTCGCGTTTGACCCTCATCAAGCTCAGAGGGCGCGAGTGGTACGAAAAAAGTTTTATTCCGGTCATTTCCCCCATGACGCTCATTGCACTGCTCTTCACGATTATAGTTATGTTTTCGCTGCAGGCTGAAAAAATCGTGGCATCACCTGCCGATGTCCTGTATATTGCCGTCCCCTTGGTACTATATTTCGTGATCATGTTTTTCGCCGCATTTGCAGCAGGCAAGAAACTGGGCGCCCCATACCCGGTAGCTACGGCTGTGTCTTTTACTGCCACCGGTAACAATTTTGAGCTGGCGATCGCCGTCGCCATCGGAGTTTTTGGTATCGCATCCGGACAGGCATTTGCCGGCGTCATCGGTCCTCTCATCGAAGTGCCCGCGCTTATTCTTCTGGTGCAGGCTGCGTTTCATTTCAGGAAAAAATACTTCTCAGAAGCTGCAGAGGGTGGCAAATGAAAGATTTTCACGAACTGGCGCAGGAACTGCTCAAACGCGCTCAATCCTACACGCCTGACGAAATGCATGCACAGGGGCTTCAGGGTCTTGCACATTATATGAAAATCAAAATCGCCGGGCATAAGCCGATCCGGTTAAATTTCATCTGCACACACAACTCACGCCGGTCGCATTTCGGCCAGGTGATGGCGCAGGTTTTGGCGACACATCTTAACCTGCCGGACGTCCAGACGTTTTCGGGCGGAACCGAAGCGACGGCATTTCACCCGAACGCAGTTGCCGCACTGCAAGAACTGGGAATTGTCATTGAAAAAATCGATGATTCACAAAACCCACGATATAAAATTACAACGGGCAACACGACCACTGAAGCCTTCTCGAAAGTCTACTCGCACGCGCCGAACCCAGAAACGGATTTTGCCGCAATCATGGTTTGTTCGTCAGCAGATGCGGGTTGTCCGGTCGTCATTGGCGCCGAAAAGAGAATCTCTCTGCCATTCGAAGACCCGAAGGTATCCGATGGTACGCCGGAGCAGGCAGCAGTGTACCGTGAGCGCGCTTTGCAAATTGGCACTGAGCTGGCCTGGGCGTTTTCGAGGGTGGCTTCCTGACAGGCTGTTGAAAAACAGCCATAGAGCAGGATGTTGAAACCGGGCTTGAGCTGCAGACAGCCCCTCACCATACTATGGTGAGGGGCGTTTTGCGAGCGATTTCGCAAAGAAATCGCGGTCGCTGACTCGCGACTTGAGCTAAGCGTCTGCAGCGAGCACTGCATTTTTTTCAACATCCTGCTGAGGATCCGCTGGCCAAAACTCTTGGTGGCTATTTGGCCGGCAGAAAAGGTAGCTATGCTCTCTGCGTCTCTTTTGCAAGCCAACTGAATTTTTGCCGAATGTGGCGAACTGTACGATTATAGGTATATGGATTTCTTATTCCGGCTTATGGCCGACAAACTTAAGCCTGCGATCCTGGTTTTGCTGAGCATCGGGCCGAGCGCCTGCCACCGCAAATTAAACCACGGCCACAACAGGGCCGAGCACCACATGCACCGGCAGAATTTCGACGAACTTGTAAGACATTTCGAAGATCCGGCGCGCGATGAGTGGCAGAAACCGCAGAAAGTGCTCGACCTGATTTCCGTACATTTGAGGAAGCAAAAAGTCACGACACCGGTCGTCGCCGACCTCGGTGCCGGCACCGGTTACTTCAGCTTTCGCCTGCTCGATAAGGGTTACAGCGTGAAGGCGCTCGACCTCGATGACAAGTTTATCACATACCTGAAAGAACGCGCGGCAAAACATCCACACGGCAGCAAACTCGAGGTGCGCCAGACAATAGCCGAGAGCGCCAACCTCAAAGAAGGTGAGGCGGATGTCATTCTGAGCGTGAATGTTTACCACCATATCAAAAATCGCACTGAATATTTCCGAGGGCTCAAATCGTCGCTGCGCGGATCTCAACCATTACTTATGATCATCGATTTTAAAGATGGGGACATACCGGTAGGCCCTCCTGCAGATATCAAGGTACCGACAGCCACGATAGTCTCTGAGCTCACCGCCGCCGGCTACCGCGTCACGGCTGATAGCAAATCGCTGCCGTACCAGATGATATTTTTTGCTACACCGATAAAACCCTAACGAGAGGTCAAAGCAGAGCCATTGTTGCTGAACGCCGAATACCTGAACGAGCACTGTCATTGCTCGACGCTCGACAAGAGTAAGCTTGAACACGCGCATTTTTTCAGTCAGCATCCGCACTTCTTGTCGCTGAACGACCTGCAGCAGATGCAGACTTTTATCGGCGCACACGAAAGGCTTATAGGGGTAGGCTTAAACCTACCCCTGCAAGCAGCCGAACGTGGCATCTTCAATTCATATGATTTTCACATTTCTGATCGCGGCCCGCAACTCATTGAAATCAACACCAATGCAGCCGGTGCCCTTTTGGGACTGTACGCCGAACGCGAGATGCTGCAGTGCTGCGATGGCTTGCCAGGTTACCTGTCACACGCCGGTTTCGGTTTTGATGCAACAAAGATTGTGCAGATGTTTCGCCGCGAGTTTGCGCTGCGCTTTCCTGACCGCACGCTTGGCCGGGTAGCGATCGTCGACACTAACCCCACGCAACAATTCTTCTATTCAGAATTCCTGTTGGTACAACAGCTACTGAAAAGCCACGGTATCGATTGCATTATCGTTTCGCCGGAACAACTTGCAATCAGAGAAAATGCTGCGTATGCGAGTGAGCTCCCCCTAGACGCAGCTCTGGGCAAGCCCGTCGACTTTATCTATAACCGCCTGACAGATTTTTCGCTGAACGAACCCGCTTCGGCGACCCTGCGGAAAATATTTGAACAGGGCCTGGCGACGGTCAGCCCCAACCCTGCGGTCTATGCCCGTTATGCAAACAAGGCGAACCTGGCAATTTTTTGGTCCGAGGCCGCGAACGATTTTCCAGCAAATGATCTGGCTATTGTGCGCGCCCATTTGCCTGAAACAGTAGTGGTTACTGAAGAAAACGCGGCATCGCTGTGGTCGCACAGAAAAGAATGGTTCTTTAAACCTGTGGAAAGTTATGGCGGCAAAGGGGTTTATCGAGGCGACAAGCTCACGACGCGGGTCTGGCAGCACATTGTCGCCGGCGGCTACATAGCGCAACGGTATGTTGCGCCTCGCACGCGAAAGGTTTCAGATGATACGAACCTGAAGTATGACGTGAGGGTCTATACATACGCGGGCGAGATTCTGGGACTCATGGCGCG
>CAYOZO010000098.1:0-170 GCA_964408405.1 uncultured Turneriella sp. | reverse complement strand
ACCAGGGGCAAACGACCAACTTTCGCACCGAACACGGTGGTCTGGCCGGCGTGCTGGTGACGAACTAGGAGGCTGTTGAACAACAGCCACGAAGCAGGATGTTGAAACCGGGCGCAGCTGCAGACAGCCCCTCACCATGGCATGGTGAGGGGCGTTTTGCGAGCGATTTC
>CAYOZO010000097.1:0-12657 GCA_964408405.1 uncultured Turneriella sp. | reverse complement strand
GCACGAAATCGCGGCGTCTGCAGCGAGCACGGTATTTTTTCAACATCCTGCTACTGCGCACTTTCCGGCTCGTCATCTTCCGCCGCATCGGGCCTGGTCAGCGCAGGCAGCATCATCTTGCGCGTTATTTCTGCCCGCCGCTCGGGCTGAAACAGCGTTAAGAGATACGGCACGATCGACGCAGTTCCCTCGGTTTCTGCGTCTTTGTCCATCTGCCGCATGACGTCGATGATGTCAAAATCGCGCCAGCTCTGCATCATTTCCTGCGCCTTCTGCGGCGGCATATTGCGCACTTTCTCTGCAAGATCTTTCACCTTCTTCTGCCGGTCTTCCCACTCTTTCTGAGCAACGGCGAATTTTTCCTTTTCTGCGCGCAGAGCTTTTCGCATTTCTTCAAGCTCGCGTTTGGTCTCTTCGCTTCCGCTCTCTTTCGATTTGAGCTCAGCTTCGCGCCGCGCCAGCAGTTCTTCGCGCTCGATGAGTCTTTGCTCCCACTTCTGGAACTCGACTTTTTCCACCTCGGTCGGGTAGTCTTTGTCTTCTATCCGCAGCGGATTTTTAGGAGCCAGGAAAGGCAAAATATCAGATGCGCGCACTATGCCTGTTGCATCGAGCGCATAAAAGATGCCACCGGAGAAGACAACGATCAGCAGCAATAGAAAAAGTACAAAACGCCGTTGGTTCACTGGTAACCTCCGCCGTGTACGCTGCCCTCAGTCTGGGCCGTACCTGCCGCACATTGCCCCCCCTGCCGCAGGGCAATACCCTGAAGCAGCTGCCGGCTGCGGTTTACCCTGCTACCGATATCATCGATAGTCCGAACCAGGCTGCTGATATGCCGCTTCAAAATTCTTAAGTTCTGCCAGGCATCGTGTACCTGATAGCGCATGCGCGTAAAGGCTTTTCTCACTTTGATCGGATAGTTCATTTTACACCTGCTCCTTCTGCGTTTCTGAGCTCAAGTCACGCCACAGCAGGCTGTTATGCCTGCCACGCGCACCATTAAATTCGTCCATGATTGCAATTTCTTCGCGCTCCGCTGCCGCCCGGTACTCGGAGAGCCGCTTTTCCTTCAGTATCTCGATGACGCGGCGATCTTTACGCGCGGCGTTATAGGCATTGCGCTTCTCGTTCACTTTGCTTTCCAGCTGCGCGATGTTGCGCGTGGCGGTATCGCGGCGCATTCTCAATGCGCCAAGATATTCATACATTTCACGGACGCTGTCAATCGGCAGCGTACCCTGCATGAATTCTTCTCTTTGTTGCTGCAACAGATGGTTATACTCGTCATCAAAAGCCTGTTGCTGTGCGCGAAACGCGTTGACCTGACTCATCACTCTGGCCAACTCACCCAGCTTCTGCTGCTCACGAACCTTTTTTAGTTTCAGATAACTCTCGAGATGGAAGCGAAACTTTTTCATGACCTAAACTTTACCTTCTCTGAGGTCCTGCCGCCCTCGCCCGCAGCATACCGAGTATATCCTTGAGCTGACGCCGGGTTTCTTCAAAAGGAATCTGCTCTTCGGGAGCCTGGCGCAGAAATTTTTTCATAGGTTCGCGCAGCAAGATCGCATTATCAATCACCGGATCTGCGCCACGCGCATACGCGCCCAGGTTGATTGTCTCTTCATTTTCTTTGTAGGCAGTATAGATTTCACGAAACTCCTGCGCGAGTTTCAGATGCTCTTTATCGACCACGTTCGGCATCGTCCGGCTGATTGATTCAGCCACGTCTATTGCGGGATACTGGTTCTGCGCGTTTAGTCGGCGCGAAAGCACGATGTGCCCGTCGAGCACCCCGCGCGCCGTGTCGGCAATCGGCTCGTTCATGTCGTCGCCTTCAACAAGTACCGTATAAACTCCGGTAATGGAGCCCTTCTCGCTCGTACCCGCGCGCTCCATCAGGCCCGGGATCATCGAAAATACCGAAGGCGGATAGCCGCGTGTCGTTGCCGGTTCGCCGCGCGACAGGCCAATTTCGCGCTGCGCGTGTGCTAGCCGCGTCACGGAGTCCATCATGAGCAGAACATTCTTACCCTTGTCGCGAAAATATTCAGCGATCGTCGTTGCCAGATATCCCGCCCGCACCCGGTTCATCGGGGATTCAGAGGCAATCGACGCTACAATAACGGATTTCTTGCGACCGCTTTCGCCGAGCTGCTCCTGGATAAATTCAGCGACTTCGCGGCCCCGCTCGCCGATCAGCGCAATTACGTTCACATCGGCCGTTGAATACTTGGCAATCATGCCAAGCAGCGTAGACTTACCCACTCCTGAACCTGCAAAGATGCCTACACGCTGTCCCTGTCCTAACGTCATCAGCGCATCGATGGCCTTAACGCCTGTGGCGAGCGGAGTGCGAATGAGCGGCCGCGTCAGGGGCTGCGGCGGTTCGCCGTAAAGTCCCCGGCTTTCGCCCTCAACCAGCATCCCCCGATTATCAATCGGCCGCCCCATGCCGTCGATTACGCGCCCGAGCACTGCGTTCGTCAGCGATACGGCTGGCATGTTTCCTGTCGAGACAACCCGGCTGCCCGCTGAAACTCCCACAATTTTTTCGAGCGGCGCAAGTATCACCGTGCTCTCGCGAAAGCCCACGACTTCAGCAAGAATGTAACTTTCTTCGGCGCGTTTTCCCACAGGCGAAAAGCGTTCGATGGTGGAGTTCACCTCGATATGGCACAGTTCACCAAGGCGGACCTCAGGGCCGCGCGAGAGCACGACATTACCCTGTATTTCGAGCACGGAACCGAGAGACCGGATTGTATCGGTTTTCCGTATTATGTCTCTATATTTGTCGAGGAGCCGGATCTCTTTGCTGACATTTCTTGCAATCACTGGCCGGCCTCCTTACATCGGCTTCGCGTCGCGAATAGCTTGTTCAATTTCTTTAAGCTGCGTTGAAATACGCGCGTCAATTGCGCCTACGTCGGTTTCGATAATCACTCCGCCACGGTCAACGCGCGAGTCTTCGTAAATGTTCACTTTACGCAGCGATTCCATCATCTTGACGATTTCATCTTTGTGCGCCGTGGTAAGCTCGAGGTCGGCAAAGTTCACCCGAATGTCGATACGGTCGCGCTCTTTGATGCGCGCCAGACCTTCACGGATATTGTTGAGAACAACTTCCTTACGCTCGATGATCTCGTCTTTGATCACTTTGCGGGCGATCATGAGGATCATCTCGACCATGAGCTTTTCTGATTCTTTGATGATCTGTTCGCGCACGTCGATCGCGTTGCCCAGAATCGTACCAAGACGGTCGATCAGCCGGCGCACTTCGCCCATGCCTTCTTTATAACCCTGTTCGCGGCCGGCATTGTAGCCTTTCTGGTAGGCCTCATGGTTAATATCCTGGACGCGCAGCTCGGCCTCTTTGACCATTCGCTCGACTTCGAGCTTGGCGCGCTCAATAATCTGGCTTGACTGCAGGCGCGCAGCCTCTTCTTCTTTACGCGCCTTTTCTTTGGCATCCTGGATAAGGCGAAATGCTTCGGCCTTACCCTCTTCGGTGATGCGTTGCGCTTCTTTTTCCGCTTCTTTCTGGCGGATTTTGATTTCCTGTTCGGTTTCTTCGCGGTAACGCTGCAGCTCCGCCTCAATCTCTTCGATCGATGGGCCGGTGTACTGCTCAACGATATTGCCTTCGGCATCGAGCTCGAATTCGGCAAGTTCGTCGAGCTGCTGGAACTTCTTGTAGCGATCAGGTAATTCAAGAACTATAGCAGAATTCTGCTTCTGGACCTCGGCGTTGCTGAATACCAGACGTGACATAATAATTACAGGGGGAGTGTCTCCTCCGCCTCATTATATATCGGACATTGGGGCATTGTACTGAATACAACCATAAGCCTGCCGCAAAAATACTGGCCGGTTGGAAACGCTGGCGTTCGCTCCGCAAACACCACGCGAACCGCGTCGTTGCCAAGGCAAACGACGCGGGTTTCCACCCGTCCTTTCGCCCGTTCGGGGCGAAACCGCATTTCCGCTGGCACGCTCATTACTGAACCAGCTCGTCCTCGCCGGCGCGGGCAACAACGATTTCTCCGTCTTCTTCGAGCTTACGTATAATGTTCACGATCTTCTGCTGTGCCTCTTCGACGTCTTTGAGACGAATCGGGCCCATGAACTCCATATCTTCACGCAGCAGCGCAGCGGCACGCTTCGACATGTTGCGGAAGATCTTTTCCTGCACCTCGGTATCGACAGCCTTGAGCGCCTTCGCGAGATCCTGGTTGTCGAGTTCGCGCAAAACCTTTTGGATCGCCTTGTCGTCGAGAAGTACAATGTCCTCGAACACGAACATTTTCTTCTTGATCTCTTCTGCGAGTTCGGGATCTTCTTCTTCGAGCGCTTCGATGATCGATTTTTCGGTCGAGCGGTCAACGTTGTTCAGGACCTCTACCACTACGTCAATACCACCGGCCATCGTATAGTCTTCATTAGAGAGCGTCGAAAGCTTGCGTTCCAGTACGCGCTCCACCTCGCGCAACACCTCGGGCGAGGTGCGGTCCATCTTGGCGATGCGCCGCGCAACGTCAGCCTGTATCTGGTGCGGGAGCGAACTCATGATAAGAGCGGACTTCGGCGCGTCAAGGTAGGACAGAATGAGCGCAATTGTCTGCGGGTGTTCGTTCTGGATAAAGTTCAAGAGCTGTGCAGGGTCCTGTCGACGGACGAAGTCGAAGGGACGAACCTGCAGAGACGAGGTCAGCCTGTTGACGATGTCGATCGCCTTCTGCGTACCGAGCGCTTTTTCCAGAATCGATCTCGCCTGGTCGATACCGCCACGCGAGATGAATTCCTGAGCCATCATCAGCTCCTGGAATTCCTGCAGTACCTTTTCTTTATCTTCCGGGCGTATTTTGTCGAGACGCGCGATCTCGTAGGTCAGCGTATCGACTTCGGCCTCAGACAGACGCTTCATGATATCGGCCGCCACTTCGGGGCCAACGGTGAGGAGGAAGATAGCGGCTTTTTGCTTACCGCTGAATTCCTGCGCTTTTGCCGCTTGTGACATTGCTTTCCTCCCGTTTAGTCTTCAGACAACCAGGTCCTGAGTAGCTGGACTACGTCTTCCGGACGTTCTTTAGCAAGGTTGATCGCATTTTCAATCATTGCGCGCCGGGCCTGCTCTTCAATCGAGAGCTCTACCTCAACGCCTTCTTCTTCAATAGCGCGTAAAGCAGCATCGC
This sequence comes from uncultured Turneriella sp., assembly GCA_964408405.1. GTDB lineage: Bacteria > Spirochaetota > Leptospiria > Turneriellales > Turneriellaceae > Turneriella. Next base: position 7,462 of record CAYOZO010000097.1, on the reverse strand, counting down.
GCATCATTGCCTGGCGGGCAGCCAGTTCTTCTTCGCGCAGACGGCGACGGCGCTCGATCTCGCGCTTGATGAAGATGTAGGCAACGTAGGCAATCGCCAGCGCAATCAGAGTAATCAGAATACCCACCAGCAGCTTGCGGCGGGCGATTTGCGCGCGCAGCTCTTCGTCTTCTGCTTCAAACTGCTTGCTGCGATCAATCTGCAGATGCTTCACCGAAATCTGGTCGCCGCGCGCAATATCGAAGCCAATGGACTTCTTCAATACATCAGTAACCTTCTGTAATTCTTCGTCGGTAACGGGAATATATTTACGTTCATAGCCCGTTTGGTCAGCTTTTATGCCGAGTCGCTCCCATTTGCCGTCGAGCAAGACCGCCAGGTTAACCCGTTCGAGCTCCCAGGGTTGCTTTTTTATTTTCCGATGCGTCTCATTGAACTTGTTGTTCCGGATCTCTTCTTTTTTTACGTATTTTGCCTTTTGGTAATCGCGGTCTTTATAGCCAGGTGGGATGTTGGGCTCTGTACCCGCCGGCCCCTCGGGAGTAAAGCCGTTACCGTCAAATTCTTCTGTGGTTGTCTTCGAAGATACTTCGAGCGAATCTTTCACCACGCGCTCCGAATACGGCGTGCGCGGATCGTCAGGAGTCATGACCACAGGCTCTACTTCATTCTTTTCCAGCTCCTCTTTATCCCAGCGGAGCTTGGTTTCGAGGCGCACAACGTCGAAGCGATCACCGTATATGCCCTCCCCATAAAATTTTGTCAGCGACTTGCGGATATCCGCCAAAAGTTTCGTGCGCTGGGCCTCCTGGATGCGCAGCTTTTCTGCCACGTCCTTGAGCTCCGCCTTTTGTTTGTCGATTTCGTTATCGAAATCGTTAATCACATCCCCGTCAGGCCCGGCGATCGTCACATTCTCTTTTTTCAAGCCGGGCACCGAGCGCGCCACCAGAGTCTCAATGCCCTTGATTTCTTTCACAGAGAGCTTTTCCACGCCGGGCTTGTAATCGAGCAGCACGGCAGCTGTAACAGGCTCCGTCTTTTCCTGAAACAGTTCTTCGCCCGGAAATGCAATATTCACCTGGGCTTTTTCTACCCCTTTGACTTTCTCGAGCGTACGGGCTATCGCACCGGAAAGCGCGCGCTGCTTCTTTACGTCTTTTTCAAACTGTGTCTCTGACCATTTGTCGATGTCGAAGAGCTCCCAGCCATGTACGCCCTGCGGAATCAGATTTTCCTGCGCCAACGCTACCATCGCCGCTTCTTTCCGGTCAGGGCTGATGTAGATCGTATCCGTACCGGATGTGGTATAATGAAAGCCCATTTCGCCGAGCTTTGCCGTCACGGCGGCAAAGTCTTTGGTCTCCATTCCCTTGAAGAGCACAACATGCGCTTTTTCGGAAGAGACACTCCCAATTATGACGAGCGCAGCAATCACGACGGCCACCGCCGCACCAAGAATGATCTTCTTGGTAGTATCGAGTTTTCCCATCAGGGATTTTGCTCTTTCGAGCAGGTTGGCAATGAACGGTGGCATGTGGTCTCCTTATTCTTTTTGCGCGCGATCACCCTTCGACGGGCTCAGGGTGACCACCAGAGTCATGCTGAGCCTGTCGAAGCATGATTCGACAATGCTTATACATTTTTTTGTCTTATGTCGCATCTCAACATTATATACGTGCTGCGCTCGTATTCGTTCCATTTTTATCTTAAGTTAGAAAGCTCGCGGTATGTGCGCACTGCAAGATCCGCAATGTTTTTTACGAGCGTTAGCGACATCCGCGCCTTTTCGGCCTGGATCATCAGCGTATGCGCTTCGATGCCCTTAGGGTCTGTCACAACCTTATGCCCGAGCGTTTCGGCGCTTACCTGCTGCTCGTTGACCTTATCGAGGGCCATGGTGAGCATATCGGCAAAATTCTTTGCCGGATCTTCGCCCAAGACCTTGATTGCCCGGCCATTGTTGTGGCGGGCATCGGTAGTTTTCAGGGCAACGAAGTCGCCTTTGACATTGTCCTGGTGAAAAAAGTTTTCAGTAATCGGCAACATCTAAGACTCCTCTTTATGCCCTGCCAATTTGCATCGCACTCTGGAACATCGACTTGGCACCCTGGATCACCTGCGAGTTGGCTTCGTAGCTGCGGCTGGCGGCAATCATGTCAACCATCTCTGACACGATGTCCACGTTCGGATATTCAACGTAACCTTTCTTGGGGCCTACTTTGATCGCGTCGGGATGCGAAGGGTCGTAAACCAAACGTACAGGCGTACTTTCGTCGCGCTCAATTTTCAGAACACGAACCCCCTCACCGTCGCCCGCACGCAGACCAAACGGGTACACCGGCGACTTCCAGCGGGTACGCGTGTTGATGGGCTGCATGACCACGCGGCGCTTGCGGTAGGGCCCATCGCCTTCATTCGTCCGCGTGGTTGAGGCATTCGCGATATTGTTGGAGATGACGTCCATCTTGAGACGCTGCGCCGACAGTCCAGTAGCGGCTATGTTGATAGACTCAAACATCTTACGCCACCCTGTTCACGATGTTAATCGTACGGAAGTTATGATTCATGAGCGTCGTCAGCGCCTGGTAGGTCATCATGTTGCGTGTCTGTTCCGCGACCTCGTGCTCGGGATCAACGTTGTTACCGTCGTTGCGCATTGTTGACAGATAGTCGATGTGCTGCCTCGGTTCAACCTCGCGTATGTCGCGCGTGCGAAAAAACGGGATATGCCTTTCGTCGGTCAGTCTTGCCGGGATCGCATTTTCCTCGATATTTTTTTCCATATCCAGCACACGCCTAAGCTCCGCCTCAAAACTGACCTCGCTGCGCTTGAAATGCGGCGTATCGGCGTTGGCGATATTATCGGCAAAGACCTTATGTCTCATCTGCGCGACGTCCATACCCTTTTCGAGCAGGTATTGAGTTCTTCCCCAAAGTCCAGTTTCGGTAATCATTGTCTTACCACCTCAAATGCGGATTTTTCCTTATTCAAGGTATCGGTCATCTGCCAAAATCCCCTGACTGATTTTCAGAGCCACCCGGCAGACCTGTTGTTGAATCCCGACCGATGAAGCTTGCCGGAGTCAGCACCGACACGTGCGAAGATGCCTTCTCAATCATCGCCGGATCCAGACTCACAAGAACTCCCCCGCTGAGGCGGGCCGCCATGGCATAGACCGCATCGGAAACGCGCAGGTCGCCCTGCTCTGCAAGCTCGCACGCAGCCCGGGTAAACAGGCCATCGTGGTCGAGCCAGCGCACATTCTCGGCAATGGCCCACTGGCGGGCAAGTAGAGCGTAGATCGACTTGATATTCAGCATCGCCCGCAGCGCTACGGTCAACTCCAGCAGAAAGAATCGCGGCAGATACACTTCGTAACCATCCGAAAGCACCTGGCGCAGAAAAGCCCGGGCATCATTCGCCCCGCCATCTCCCTTCTCGAGCGCCGCAAGATAGACACTTGCGTCAATGGTCAGCTTGCGTGGCTCGGCGGAGTTCATTTTTTCTAGGCGTCAACCCCTGGGCCCTGTGCCGAAGCGGCGGTTCTCTGTTTCATCAGTTGACCAAGCGGACTATGGGGCGCCGCACTAATCTGCCCGCTCAGCTCTTCGAGCGAGGCCATGAACTCGTCCACACGAACGCTGCCGGCCTGGGAGAGCGCACTGTCGGCCCGGTTCAATTCTCGGGTAAGACTCGTAACTACCATGTCGCGCAGCTTCACGCCACGCAATGCCGCCTCGGCTTTCGCCTTACGGTAAATTTCCACCGGTAGATCTATGGTGGTTCGCATAAAAACATAAATATGAATATGTGATTATATGTAAAGATATATTTGTGATTTTTTGCCGGAAGCAGCGTGAGGGAATTTGTGGGAGTTCAGACAGTTATGGAATTCCGCATCCCGGACTAGCAGGATGTTGAAAAAATACCGTGCTCGCTGCAGACGCCGCGATTTCTTTGCGAAATCGCTTGCAAAACGGCCATAAATGGCCTGTCTGCAGCTCAGGCCCGGTTTCAACATCCTGCTTCGCGGCTGTTTTTCAACAGCCTGCTAGGCAGTCGTCCCCTGCCTGAGCAAAGAACGACCAAAAAAGAAGCCCGTGACTGACTAAGAACCACAGACTTCTTCATGACTTTAATCCGGCAGCGCCTGACAAAAGTAACAGCTGGTCTTTGACAGGATTTGGAAAAAATCCCTGCTCGCTGCAGACGCTAAGCTCAAGTCGCGAGTCAGCGACCGCGATTCGCGATGTGCACCGCTTACAAAACGCCCCTCACCAGCCTGCCAGGAAGAGATTGAGCGCCGTAATGCGCTGGACTAATCCTTTTCCAGGTAATCGCATTCTGCACCGACCATGACGCGGGGTATAATGTCGAAGGGCATGATGCGCTCCTGCGGCCCTCAGCGCCATAGACATTGAACGTAATGCCGAGCCGCCGCAGCGCGAGTTCGGACAACTGCTGGTATTCGATTAACTGTTCAGTGGTGAGCGAGCGCAGCTATCCACCCGCGCGACTGCGTGCGTGCGGGGATTGTCTGCCGTAACGAACATTTCGTCGTGGAAAGGCCCTATTTCATACTTCCGCCCTGGAGCCTGTGCGCTAACTCATGCAAAAAATCGCTCCGGCAAGTTGGCGCATAAGGCTCCCTGGGGAATAAATTGGCATTCGGGTGCGGTCTGCTATGGAAATCCTTAGCAACCCCGCAGCTCACGCTCTTAAAACCCGTTCAGGTTGCATTTGTTGGTATCATAATTGTTCGCACCACCTTCTGAAGTGTTGCGCCAACTGACGTACTTATTCACCGGCTCGTAAACCCGGCCCGCAGGACCTGAGCCCGAAACGGTCATCTTGAAGGCCTGCCATAGATCGCATTGCTGCCAGTCTGTAGTCGAAGTACACAGGCCATCCGGAGTGCCTATTGCGCCCGGAGCTACGCTTGGCTGGCTGGCTATCATCTGAAAGGCAAGTCCTGTGGCGTCATAAACCTTAAGTTCAACATTCGTGACATCCCACTGTTGATTCTCTTTTGTATCACCCGCTCCTGCGCTCGGCCTGTACTGGCTCCAGTTGACGACGCTGAACCAGTACGTGCCATTAGTATAACCGCCAATAAAGTTAATCATCTCCGGTCCGAAACCAGTCGTGGTATCCTGGACGAGCGCAGTCGTCGTATCGGGGTGCAAGGGGAAAAACTGCTGCCCGTTGTAAGCCGCATCGGGTTGAATGAAAGTGCGCGTTTTGGCGCTGTACTGCTGTTGCCAGTTACCCGTACTACGGCGCCAGTTGACGTGGAATATCGTATTGTCGCAGTTATCGTCGGGGTTCGTATGCGTCTGCCCCCCCGGTAAAGTCCCAACTACGTGCAAGTCGAGATCGCGCGGGTTCTGGCTACCCCAAGACAGCAGTACTTTCAGATCCTGACCGACAAGTGTGCGCACGATCGGTATGCGGCCCGCAGATGGTTCCTGGATCTTAAAGTTCAATCCGCCGCCAAAAACGGTAAAGCCTGCAGGAGTCGATATGCTGCTCGAAAACGCGGCACTAAAGGGTGAAGCAGCCGGATCAAACAGGAATGTATTCTGTGTATCATTGCCGGCAATAGTGAAGACTTTACCTGCATGAGTTCCTGTCTCAATGAGTAAAGACGATGCTCCCGCGCCGGCATTAGCCGGTAATCCGGGGCCTGCGGCAAAGAGGCCTGTCGTTACATCAAAGAGCGATGTGGTATTGCTCGCATTACCGTGAATGACGATGTAATTACCCGCCTGCGCGCCTGAGGGTATTTGAAAAACATGCGCTCCTGCACCGGCGTTCGCGCTTAAGGAAGGCCCTGCTGCCATTGTGTCCGTTGCCGGATCGTAGAGCGCAGTATTTGCTGTGTTACCACCGAGCACGGTGAGGATCTTGCCGGCATGCATGCCGCTCGCAATCGTAAACGAAAACGCTCCCACACCGGCATTGGCGGGTAAGGTGTAAGTGGGAGTTGAGAATGCGTGGCCTGCAGGATCGTAGAGATAAACATTATTGGTCGCATTGCCGCGGATAATCATGCTGCGGCCGGCGTTCGTGCCGGTGGTAATAGCATAGCTATGCGCACCGTCGGCGAGATTTGCGGGCAGGTTGATGCCCGAGGCTGCAAGCGTATTATCTGCCGGATTGTACAAGTAACTCGCGTTGCTACCATTGCCGCGGAAAATGAGGAACTTGCCATTATGCGTGCCCGCAGTAACAGGGATGGTAAAGGCGCCGGCTGCTGTCGCGGCTGCAAGCGTCGGCCCGGCAAAGACGCTGTTGTCAATCGGGCTGTAGATGCGCGTAGCGGTCGAATCTCCCTCAATAATCATGTAGCGGTTGGCGTAGGGCCCTGTCGGAATGCGAAATACGTGCGCGCCGCTACCCGATGGCGTAATGCCCAGCGCAGGCCCGTTGCGGAACGAGTGCGTCTGCGGCACATAGTTGAGCGACGATGCGTTGCCATCGCCACGGACAATCATGAACGGTTGGATTGCTGGCCCGGCAATGACGACATTTTCCTGTATGAGTTCGTTGTATGTCTGGTTCGATGTACCCCAGCTGTCGCCCGTGATCTTCAGCGAATACGTACCGGGCGTCACAGATGCAAAAGTGAAATCACCACAAACCCCGCCACCGTTACTCGCCATCTTAGGAATATTTGTCGGGGGATCTCCGGCGGGCAGTACAGTATCGCAGTCTGTTACACCGGCAGTGCTGGAATACACGGTCCGGACAGTCGAACCGACTGCATTACCCGCATAGTCAAGGAGGGTGATTTCGGCATAACCCAGCATCCAGCCATCTTCCGCATCGATGATTTTGCCGACCAAAGTCTGCGGTGTCGTCACCGACTGTGCGACCAGGGTCATGGAACCGAGCTTCGTCTCAATCGTTCCGCCAGACCCCTGTGCATCGACGCTGATCTTCTGCTTCATGGCAGGACGATAGGTTGAATCGGAAAGCGCTGCTGCCACCCGATATCGACTTTTTGCCGTACGCACATTACTAAACGTAAAATCCCCCGTCGCATTCGTCGTCTGGTCAGGATAAAGCGAGGCAAGCGAGCTGCCGTCCGAATCCTGCATTCTCACCGTTACGCCCGAAATCGCGCTGTTGGTAATCGATACTACCTTCCCGGTGATTTTACCTACTACATAGTGCTCAGCGCTCGTCGCCGAGTAATCCGTACGGTAGTTACCTGCCTTATCCCCTGCTTGAATACGCGCATAGACCGACCCCTGCGTAAAAGGATCCACAGTCACCGTCACCTGTTTCGTCGTCAAAGTCGAAGGACAATTCGCGCTCGTCTCGCTCTTACAGCTTTCTACCGTTAGCGTGGAAACAAGTGTCCCAGTAAAAGAAGTATTGGTCGCTACTTCAATCTTGTAGTAGTACGCATCCGCAGGCGCGCTCGTGTTATCGATATCAAACTGTATCACG
>CAYOZO010000096.1:12598-13104 GCA_964408405.1 uncultured Turneriella sp. | reverse complement strand
GGAAGTCATCACCCCTGCGTATCTCAATCGTGGTTCCGGCGACTGCGGGCATGCTGACGAAAGCGGCGGGTGAATTACGCCTACAAGTCGAAAAGCGGGTTGTTTAGAGTAAAACAAATGCCGGCTCGTTTCGTTCTGCAGCTTTGGGTCTGCCATGGCAAAGCCATTACTTACGGTCTGTGGTCTTTCCTCGGTGCAAGCGGTAGCCGCCTACACTCCTGAAAGGATAGAACGGCTGTTCTTCGATGCCGAGCGGGCGCCGCTCTTTGCCAAAGCCTGCCGCTATCTTGCAGAAAGACGCAAGATCTACCGCCTGGTTAAAAACCACGAATTGGTGAAAATTGCCGGTACTGAGCACCACCAGGGGGTTGCAGCTGTCATCACGCCACCGCCGCAATTGGAGCTCTCCGAGTTGCAGCTTGAGCGGGGCACTTTGTGTCTTCACGACGTCCTCAACCCGCACAATGTGGGAGCGATCTTGCGCACAGCCGCATTCTTCGGTATTC
>CAYOZO010000096.1:0-12517 GCA_964408405.1 uncultured Turneriella sp. | reverse complement strand
GTTGCTGAGGGGGGGCTAACGCACTGCCGGCTTTATACTTACAATGCAGCGCGCATTTTTTTTTCCGAAGCGGAGAAAAAGGGATGGCTTACCGCTGCGGCATTACCGCCGGAAAAAACAGTGGTCACCGAGCTTTCAGCCCTGCTTAAAAAGAGCAAGGGCGCCGTTGTCATTTGCCTGGGAAACGAAGAGAATGGTCTGCCATCCGACTTCAGCAAAAATTGCAGCGCTGCTTTCGCCATACCCGGTTCCGGGCGCATTGAGTCGCTCAATGTCTCGGTGGCCGCAGCGCTGTGCCTGGAAAAACTTGCGGGTCTAAACGGCTAAGCCTGTTAGTTCTTAATGCCGGTTTTTTCCTGGCCTCCGCCAGAAGATTCGGTGACCCCCATCTCGATTTTGAATTGCTTAACAAGTTCAGCCGCGCGAATTTTTTCCGCATCAGCCTCAATCTTTGCCTTATCTTTGTCGCCCTTGCTGACCGCCATATCAAGGCGTGCTTCAGACATAGCGCTTTCTTTTTCGATGCGCTTCACCATTTCGTCGTGCGTGTGGTCAACGCCGCCGGCCGTAAACTGCTCCATGGTATCAGCTACTTCTTTTTGCCATTTAGCGCGCTTGGCTGTTTCAATTGCGTCGAGCGCTTCTTTGGTTTTCCGGTCGAGTTCTTTCATGAAAGCCGCCTTGGCTTCTTCGCCTTTTTCTGCCGCTGCACGTGCTTGTTCTAACTGCTGTTCGAGCTTTGCCACCTGCGTCTTGTTGTGTTCGAGTTGCAGCGCATATTCACCGGCAATGTCTTCGCGCCCCTGGCCGATTGCGGCCTTAATGTTGGCGGTGAGCTTTGCCTGTTCAGCCTCAAGTTTTGCCTTCTCTTTTTCTATCATTTTTGCGTTGGCGCGCAGCATCGCGATGTTTTCGTTCATCTTAGGAATCTTGTCGCGCATGTCGCGGATATTCTGCTCGAGTATCAAGGCCGGATCTTCCATTTCAGACACCCAGCCGCCGAAGATCGCGCGCAGCGCGCGCTTAAAACGTTGCCACAGACTCATGGGTTAGGGTGTGAGCATGTGTGTGTAGGGCAAGCGTTTTTGCCTTTGGCAGGATAAAGAGCCTGTGCGCTAACTCATGCAAAAAAACAAAAAGGCGATTTTTTTACGCGAGCCGGGGCCGCGTTTCGCCTGAACATGTGCGAAAATCGGCAAAAATTCGCGCCTTTTGGCGCCTCGTGGAGCAAATCGGCACGATTTGCGAAGGAATTTTTGCCGATTAGCGGACGCGGTTTGCGCGAAAAATCGCTCCGGCAAGTTGGCGCACAGGCTCTAAAGCCGCCTTGAAAATACCGTGTCCGGTAATTGCAACACGCGGCTCTACGCAGTATATGGTACATGCTTACACTTCTGTTTTCAGAGAGCATAAAATAGTTGTGGCATTTGTGCTCTTATCCGGCATGGTGACTCGCGTGTCCCCGATCTCTCAAGCCGAAAGCGATTTGCAGCAGATCTATATTGCAGAGGCGCCCCGGCTTTACGGCTATCTCGTCCGCAGGACGGATCCCGATAGTGCGCAGGATATTGTACAGGAAGCGTTCGTGAGGCTTTACGCCCGCCTGCGCCGTTCGGGCGATGTCGTGCACGCCCGTGCATACCTCTTCCAGATTGCGCGGCATTTGCTCTACAAAGAGACCGATGCCGCGCGGCATGTAATAGGTGATGCACAACTCGATGCGTTAGCTGCGCCCGCAGCCGGCAACAGTCCAGGTCATTCAGACCAGCAGGAGCTGCTGCGTGTTCTTGATCGGGCCGTTGCTCTGCTGTCGGCGAAAGAACGGGAACTCTTTGAACTCCGCTGGTACGAAAATCTGACGCAGGCAGAGATAGCCGTAGTGCTAAAGAAGAGTGAACGGCAGATCCGGCGCGACATCGAAAAGCTAGTGAGCCGGTTGCGCGCCTCTTTTCGCGAGCAGGGTTGGCCTGTCGATGGAGCGGATCTGGTATGAGCAAGCATAGACTATCGGAGGAACTATTTCGCTATCTGGAAGGCAAAGAAGCTCAGTCCGCCGAGCGCGCCAGCATAGAGGCACTCGCCCAGGCGGCGCAAAAGGCTTCCGCTCAGCAACTGCCCGCAAGGACCTGGGAGGGCATTGAACAGTCGCTCTCGGCAGAGCCAGCCGGCGTGGCGGGCTTCTTCAGGGCGCTCACCCAAAATCCAAGGCTTACAGTATTTGCTATCCTTGTGGCGGGAATTCTTGTGGGAGCTTTTTTTCTGCTCAACAGTGTTGCCTTGCCGCCAACGCCGCTCATTGAGCTCACAGAAGCCCGCAAGGTCAGCCGGGGGCAACTAATCGTTGCACGTGGTATGCGCATCGAGGCATTGAGCGATGCAACGATCAGTCGTGAAACAGGCATCACGGAAAAGATTCTTTTACGTAGTGGAGCATTCGCCGTTAGCCTTAAGCATGCTGAGTTAGAAAAGCCTACGCGTTTCATTTTTCCCGGCGGCAGTCTCGAACCGCTCGGCACTGCTTTTACGGTGAAAATTACTGAACAGGGCAGTGAAGTTAATCTCACCGAAGGAAAGATACGCCTGATCCGTTATGAATCCAGCGCAAAGCAATGGCAGAGTAGCGAAGTGGCAGCGCCCTATACTGGCTTGTTTGCAGCGAAGCCCGTCGAGGCTGTGCCAGAAGCCGTTGCCGAGCCTGACAGGAGCAAGACTGCTGCACAAAACGTTCGGTCTCAGTTCAGCCAGTACGTCGGCAGAAGTGTCACACTAAAATTAAAAAATGGCGATCGCCTGACCGGTAAAGTGCGGGCGGCCAGCGGCAAAATGCTTCGGCTAAGTACGGCAGCGGGTGAGCTGAACGTACCTGAAGAGCAGGTTGAGCGGGTAAATGTAAACTAAACCAAAGAATCATGAAAAATCTGGTCCTTTTGTTGTTCGCCCTGCCGCTTTATGCTACGGTAGTTATTCAAAAAAACGGAGATATAGTCACTGGCCTCATTAAAGAGGAAAAATCTGACCGCTACGTCTTACAGAGCCCCTATGGCAAATTGATTATTAAGAAAAGCGATATCAGCAGGCTTATATACGACGAGAAAACTATTGAATTGACGACCATCACGCATGAAGGGCAAAGTCTCAAAGCACGTCTGATTGCGGAGGAACGTGATGGTCAGGTTTTCCTGACCGAAGACGGCCGGACCATACGGAAGAACAACGAAGCAGATAATAAGCCCCTGGGCCCGGCCGCGGAACGGAAGCGCAACATCCTTCTCGTTTCTGTTGGTGGAGATTATGGGCATTCTTCCTTTCAGCAATTCGGCGCTGCTCAGTCATCGGGAGCTATGCCACCTTTTGAACAAGGTCTTCACAGCAAGACCTATGGTTTGCGCATTTCGCTTCATTCTCCGGTTTCTCGTTTTTTCGGTCTTGGGGTAACAGGATCGGCACACCGCTGGTCAGACACGCTATTCGTCGATCCGCCTGCGCCTGCGCCTGCGTTTGATGTAACCACAACGCACTCGGCCTGGTATGCCGCCCCGAGTCTCATGCTTTCGCTACTGGGTCATCTCGGCGCAACAGAGCGCCGACACGATCTTCGTCTCGAGGCGAGTGCGGGAGCGTCGTGGAATAGCGCCGAAATGCGCCTGGATTTTAAAACTCCACTGAACGGATTTCCCGCGGAAGCGAGAGCTGCGGGAAACAGTCTCACGCCCGCTGCTCAGCTTTTGGTTTATTACCTGTTTGCCCTGAATGATTCCGTTCGCCTGAAGCTTGGCATGAGCTACTCACGCATATTTTATGGCAATGTCTTTGATCGCAGGCTGCAAGGGGGTGAGGCGATGCCTGGCTATCCCGGAGGATTCAGCGGCGATTTCGAAAAGAACCTGGCCGCAGCGGCAGAGAATCCTCAGCTGATCACTGCAGTGCTCGGGATCGAAATCGGCTTTTGAAAGACGTATGTTCGCGAAGCCCGGGGCTGCTATTTGGGGTAATAAAATGGCAGACTCACCTGCTGTCCCATAATCGCAAATTCAACGTTCGAGGTGAAACGGTAGTCTGTTGAGTTCAGGTCGCGCAGTTTGGGTACCAAGTCCACGATATTGCGGCCAGAAAGATTTACCGGCACTGATATTAGCGAGTCAGTCTGCGGTTTGAGCGTCTGGTTCGTGCGTGCCCCGCTGATGACGTTCGTATCTGCGGCTGCAAAAGCGTATTCGACTTTCGGCACTTTGATTTCAAACGGATTCGGATTGCGCACGTTGAAGCGCAGCGTGAACGTAGCCTGCGGGTTGAGCGGGTTGCTGAGGTTCATGCGCTCAAAGTCGAGCGAGCCGAAGTGCACCTGCGGCAGCTTGGGTACCGGCACAGTCTTGCTGGCTTCAATGGGCACTTCAAGCGAACCAATGAGGTCATTGATGTACACGCCGACGGCGCCGGTTAGACCGATCACGACCGAGTCTTTTTTCGCGAATTCAAAGATGGCTTCTGCGGTCTCAACATACCGGACGCGCTGCACGATGGTAAATTCAGAAGAGGCGTTTGCCTTGATGGCGACATTCTTATCGTTCTTTACGTCGACCATCCGCCTGCCGTCTACCGCAATCTGGAATGCGAGTTTCGAGAAGGTGATGCCAAAACCGATTTTATTGCGGATGGTATAGATGTATTCGAGGTCAACACCCTCAAAGTCAAAACCCCGCAGGTTCACTTCTTTGAGGGTGACGTCCGGGGTGTACTCGCTGAACCTGCCCTGCAGCAGGGCGCATGAGAGCAACGGCAGAACAAGTGTAACGAGCGCGAAAATGCGTAGGCGGCGAAGCATCCACCAGCCGTACGACTCGCAATGAGCGCGTCAAGATATTTGCGCTTGTGTGCTAGAAGCTGCCGACGTTGACGACCTTTGGCTCGCCCTGTTCCGGAGCGATAATCGTCACCGGCGCGGGCATACCCTTGGCGGGATCATCCTTTGCAATCCAGATAGTATAGCGACCGCCGGCAATTTTCTTTGCGCCGTAACCTTCACCGCGCGAGACAGTCTTGTTCACGCGGGTAATCCGAATCGGCCACGCATAGTGCTTCAAATTGTTGAAGTCTTTCTTCAGGCCAAACTGCTTCGTATTGCTTGAGACACTGCCGTTGTCATTGACCAGCGAACCGCCCGCGATCTGTGCGAAAGCCGCAGCGGCTTCGTCGACCGATGGGCTCTCTTTGAGTATTTGCACATATTTATCGAGTACTGACCTGACTGCTGCCGGCAGATTTTCAACCGGGATGTCATCAGCCTTGTTCCACGCCCAGGTGGAAATGCCGAGTGTAGACGCAACGGTCAATGCCAGTACAAATCGTAACATGATCCAGCATTGCCCGTCCGCCGGCAAGCGTCAAGCGGATTCGATTCCCGCGTTTGGGTTACGCGATATCGCGGTGCCTGATGTCGAAACTTTCCGCGAGCGCGAACGCCGGCTTGTTGCGTACCATGAACTGCGGTACGTTTTCGAGCGTTGACTCCTGCCATAACGAATCGCCGACGACGTTAATAATACCCTGCGCATGCGGTTCAAGCGCAGCGCCGATCGCGCGTACCAGGTCGGCCTCTTCGGTGCCACGGTAAGGCGCTGTGAGGTGACGTGCGAGATCCGCCTTTTCATAACCCTGCGCAAACTGGGTGAAGTAGTCGGCAAACGCAAGCCCCGAAGCTTTCCAGCCGGCCTTGAGCTCTGACGCTCCGGGGAAACTTTCCTTTTGTACGCCGCGCTGGATGAGCAGGCAAATCGCGCGCAGCGACTTCGAAGGGAAAAGGCCCGCGCGCACGATGCGTATGTGGTTCGGGTTCTCGACCGCAAGTTTCTCTAGCGCGTATTTGGCGAAGGCCATCGAGCCGTACGCTACCTCGAGCGAGCGCAACCAGTAGAAGCTTGAAAAGCCAATGGTCAGCTGCGGGTTAAGCTCGTCGATCAGCTGCAGCACAGGGCGCACGGAAAAATCGAAGCAGGCTTCGACATCGTTCATTGGGGCAAACTCTGCGGGGTAGCCGACCATGCCGAACGCCGGGCAAAAAACGAGCACGTCGACGGGTGCGCCAAGCTGCGCGCGTATGTTGCGCAAGGTTTCGGGTTTTGCCAGGTTGATGCCGTAGACCACCGCGGGCTCCTTTCCGGTTGGAGGGTTTCCAGGTGCCTGCTCCTTTGAAGTCGTGACCGTGATACGCGCGTCCGCGTCCCGCAAGCGAATTGCCTCGAGAGCCTTTTGTCCTGCGACGCTCGAAGCGCCGACGACGAGGTAGTGTTTTTTCGTCATGAGTTTCTCCTGTAAATTATTGTTATGTATGACCGATCATTCATATCGAGTGCCTGTTCCTGCTCCCTGTTGCATCCCTGCATGCGGTACCGTTCCTGAATTCCCTACGCGATCGAAAGCTTCTGCAGCAGAAACTGCTCCAGGATCTCGATGGGGCGCGTGCTGCGGGCCGTTTTGGCGCGCAATATTGCGCCTTCGGTACTGTTGAGGATAATCTCTGCCAGCATTTGCGGATCTTCTTCTTTTTTCAAAGCTCCGCTCATCTGCGCTTCTTTGAGCGCTTCGGCGATATAAGTCTCGATGCGCCGGAAAATTTTCTCGGCCTGCTGCGCAAATTTTTCGCTCACACCCGAAAGCTCCTGCGCAAAGTTGCCGACGAGCGAGCCCTGCGTGTACTGCATCGACGCTGCCAGCTCTTTCATGCGCGCAAAGTACGCCTTGAACTTGGCGCGCGCATTGGTCTTTTTCTCACGGAAAATCGCCACGACGTTGTTTTCCCAGCGCGCGGCGTACGAATCGAGCACGGCGCTCACGAATTCTTCTTTGCTCTGGAAATAGTTGTAGAATGAACCTTTGAGTATCGCTGCGCGTTCGGCGATGTCAGACATGCTGGTGCCGTTCACGCCGTTGCGCCACAGCAGCTGCAAACAGTCGTCGATAATCTTCTCGCGCGTGGTCTTTGCCTGCACGGCGCCTGATATGAATGGTCGGTCATATTGTCAACCAGATCCAGCCTGTAGCCCGGCTTGGGGCGTACAGGTGCTGCTTCGGCGTCAGGCCTTGCTCGCGGCAATGAGCGCCGCATTCCAGCTTTGCAGGTGCGAGGCTTTTTTCACGAGCATGTTCGCAAAGCGGGGGCTCGTGGCGTCCTTGTCGGAGATTTTTGCGTAAACAAAGAAGTGCCTCAGTTTGAGCAATTCAGCGTGCTCGGCTTCTTTGTCGAAGCCGCGCGGTACGCGCGCTGCCTTGTCGTCATCGAGGATCAGCGGGAAGTCCTTGCGCATTTTTTTGTCAGCGAGCGCGGCCGCGATACGGCTTTTCGCTGACACGAGATCGTTGCGCAGCGCCTGCAGCACGGGCTTGTCGGGCATGTAGAGCCCGCTACCGAGTATCGATTCACCGCCCGGTTCGATGTGCAGGTAATAACCCGGCACCGTGAGGCTCTTGCGACCCGCCGCGCAGATGAATGCCCCAAAGTGGGTCTTGTAAGGCGCCTTGTTCTTGCTGAAGCGTACATCGCGGTAAATGCGAAAGAGGCAACTCGCCGGTTCAACCCCGGCGATGCTTTCGTCGATATCGGCCATACCGAAAATGAAGGCGGCAACCAGGTTGAGGAAGTTCTGGTTCGCGCGGGTATATTCATCCTTATGCCCGTGGAACCACTCGCGGTCATTGTTCTTTGCGAGAGCTTTCAGGAATTTGAGGTCTGCTGCCGTCATTTTTGGCGAGTCGCCGCTGCCCGAGCCAGCAGCAAGAGTTATTCTCCGCGCTGCCAGGCAGCCGATAATGGATAAAAATATCCATAATTTGTTGACGCCGTGATTCGTGAATCGAAACAATCTGGCAGCCACGGAGGGTGACCATGACTTCTCTCAAGGTTGATCTCGAAGACCTGCAGATTACGATCGCAGAAGAAACCCTGCTGCGTGTACGAAAGTCTTGGCGCGAACACGATTTTACCCTGGGTATCGAACTGCTCGATGCGCAGCACATGTGGCTCATCGCGCTCGTTTTTCACCTCGAAACCCTCATCAGGGACGCACGCAACCGTGACAACAAGCAGGTAGAGGGCGTATTCCACGAGGCACTGCGCTATGCGCGCACGCATTTTGCCGCAGAAGAGATGGTTCTCGCTGAATACCGGTTTCCCGAAGTCGAGAACCACGCAGCGCAGCACCACACTTTCCAGGAAAACATCCGTAACCTGCTGTTATCGCCCGAGAACGAAACGGGCGAGCACGCGGGTGAGCTCAACAAGTTTTTGCAGAACTGGCTTATCCAGCACATCAAGAAAGAAGACATGGCATACCGCGACTTCTTTCGCCAGAACAACATCGATGCCAACAGTTACTTCCAGCGGCTGGTTGCCGGTGGCTCAGAGTATGCGCTGTCGCAGAACCAGCTCAACCTTTACGCGGCCATCTCGCAGCATAACGAAATTATTCCGGGAATAAGTAACGAAGTACTGCACGAAGTCCAGCGCATGTGGCGTAGTTTTTCGATCAGGCTCTACGTGCCGCTGATCGATATGCAGCACCTTTGGCTGATCAAGATGGTCGTCGAGCTCAGCGAAGCGCTGAAAGTCGACTACGAAAGACGGGCGAGCCTTCTGACTGACCTGCTGTCCGACGTGAAGCAGTATATCCAGGAGCATTTTGCCGCCGAAGAAGCCATGATGGACGCGCTCGACTACCCGGTGCGAGCCGGGCACAAGAACCAGCATGGTCTTTTTATTCGCACAGTCACTTCGCACGACGCCGATTACGCGACGCGCACCCGCCAGGGAGCCTCGGTGCTCGTGAACGACCTCAAGGAGTGGCTGCTGTCGCACATTGTCATCGAAGACGCCAAGTTTGCCAAGCTCTGCCGCGAAAAAAATGCCGAGGCGCTGGCAATCTCGAAGAAGCTGATCCAGGAAAAAAAAGTCCAGTTCAAGAAAGCGCAGATACTGCTTTACCAGTACATCGTCGAGCAAACCAAACGCTCCCCCTAAGTGGTGGGAGCTATTTCGGTTACGGTTCGGGTATTATAAGGGCAGTAAACTCGCTGCGCTGACCCGGCGGCCAGCCTCGCTAAGAGGGAGTGCCCATCTTCCCCCGATGTGACATAATACAGCCAGTGGTCCCAGGGCTGCGAGAAAACAAAAAAATGCTCACGGGCTTCACAATTTTCGACGATGAGACCATTGAGGGGAAAAAGGCAAAAAAAACGTCAATGAGACAAAAATAAGTTAAAAAAGCATCATAACTTCACTCAGATCGCCCCAGGTTCGATTGGTTTTACCTTGGGTGACTTAGCATTACTAAGTGAATTCTCCGTAGATAGCCGTAAGAGAACATTCTCCTGTGAAAGTGCGCGAATGCCCGGAGCATTCGGGCGGTAAAGCAGGGGCGCGCCATGGAAGGTGCGCCGGATGTTCGGGAAAACAACGGAGGGTTTATGATTATCAACCATAACATGAGTGCGATCAACTCGCACCGTGTGCTGAAGTTCCAGAACGACGAGCTCAGCAAGAACATGGAAAAGCTTTCGAGCGGCATGCGGATCAACCGCGGCGGCGACGATGCTTCCGGTCTTGCGGTGTCTGAGAAAATGCGTACGCAGGTGGCGGGTCTTCGCCAGGCTGAGCGCAATACCGAAGACGGCATGAGCATGATACAGACGACTGAAGGGTACCTGAATGAGCTGAGCGAACTTTTGCAGCGTATTCGCGTGCTCTCTGTGCAGTCTGCGAACGGTATCTATACCGCTGAAGATCGCCAGATGATGCAGGTAGAAGTATCGCAGCTCATCGACGAAGTCGATCGTATCGCTTCGCAGGCGGAATTCAACACCATGAAACTGCTGCAGGGCGATTTTGCGCGTACTTCAGCGACTGCTTCGATGTGGTTCCACATCGGCGCAAATATGCACCAGCGCGAACGCGTGTTCATCACCACGATGACAGCAGCTGCTCTCAACCTGCGTACTCAGGCTGGCGGCATTGAGTCGATCTCGACAGCGTCGAAGGCGAACAGCATGATCGGTTTGACCGACCAGGCGCTCTATCAGGTCAGCAAACAGCGCGCAAACCTTGGCGCCTACTTTAATCGCCTCGAGCATGCCGCGAAAGGGCTGATGAACGCGTACGAGAATATCCAGGCGTCTGAAAGCCGCATCCGCGATACTGATATGGCTGAAGAGATGACAAAATTCACTCGCAACCAGATTCTGATCCAGAGCGGTACGGCGATGCTCGCGCAGGCAAACGCCAAGCCACAGGCAGTGCTGCAACTGCTGAGGTAATCAAACAGGGCGGCCGCCCTGTTTGAGTAAAGCGGAGGGCAGCACAGGCTGCCTTTTCGTGTTTTGTCATGATAGCATGAATCTGACAGGTCTTTTCAGACCCCGACTCACGATGTCCACGAACACGTGCACAGCGGGAGTGGGTGTCTGACTGGGAGAGACCTGTCCTGCGAAGGATGGCGCTCGCGTGGCAAGGATGTCACTTGGGCAAAGTCTCGAACACAGACACTTTATGCCGCCCACCTTTTGCGCAGCAATAGGTGGGCGGCAAATAAAGACAAAGGAGTGTCTATGATCATTCGCAACAACCTGAGCGCAGTCAATGCGCACCGGGTCTTAAAGTTCAACGAATGGGAAACAGACAAGACGATTGCCCGTCTGGCTGCCGGTGAGAGAATCACCAAGTCGGCGGACGACGCGTCAGGTCTGGCCGTTTCGGAAAAACTCAGGACACAGGTGCAGGGGCTGCGCCAGGCAGAAAGAAATACCGAAGACGGTATCAGCTTCGTACAGACAGCCGATGGTTACCTCAACCAGCTGGGCGACCTGCTGCAGCGGATACGCGTTCTGGCCGTACAATCGGCCAACGGTATTTACACGGCTGAAGACAGGCAACTGATGCAGGTTGAGATTTCTCAGCTTGTCGACGAGGTAGATCGTATCGCGTCGCAGGCAGAATTCAACCGCTTCAAGGTGCTGCTCGGCGACTATGCAAGAACCTCGAAGACGGCTTCGATGTGGTTCCACATGGGCGCCAACATGCACCAGCGCGAGCGCGTGTTTGTCGGAACGATGACTGCCACCGCCTTCAAGTTGAAGGAAAACGGTGCGGCAGAATCGCTTTCAACGGCAGCGCAGGCCAATGACCTTATCGGGATCATTGACGAAGCGCTGGGCAAGCTGCTGAAACAGCGGGCCGACCTGGGAAGCTACTCTAACAGGCTGGAGATGTCGGCGAAGGGCTTGATGAACGCTTATGAAAACATACAGGCGTCTGAGAGTCGCATTCGCGATGCCGACATGGCCGAAGAAATGGTCCGGTACACCACCGGGCAGATTCTGCAGCAGAGTGGTACGGCGATGTTAGCCCAGGCGAACCAAAAAGCAGCAAGCGTCATGCGCCTGCTCGGTCGCGAGTAAATGATGGTAGCCCGTTCCGGATTGGCCGGAACGGGCTTTTTTGTTTTTGCCGTGCAGAGTTTTATTAACTAATATACTCCTGGCAGGAGCAACCGCTCGGTTACGGTGTATCCTTTCACCTTGCCCGCAGGGGCAAGGAGGATACACCTCTAGAGAGGAAAGTCCGGACACCACGGGGAACGGGGCCAGAGGAATCTGGGCGTTTAGCCTTAGGGCTAGATGACGAAAAGTGCCACAGAAAACAAACTACCTTTTTTGGAATGGCGTAGCCATTCCAAAAAAGGCAAAGGTGAAAAGGTGCGGTAAGAGCGCACCGCCAGGCTGAGAGGTACTGGGCAGGGTAAACTCCCCCGGGTGCAATTTCAAGCAGTGGATCGGTCTCATTGGAGTGAAAGCTCCGGCCCGCCCCGGGCGAGACTGTGAAGCGGGTAGAAAGCGAAGAACGACGGGGTATAACCCGGCGACAAGACAAATGGTTGCTAAGACCCGAAAGGGTTGAGACAGAATCCGGCTTATGAATGCCATTTCCAGAGCAGCGTCACTCGCGCTGCTCTGGAAGTTTTTTTATCGACTTTGCCACCGAATCTGCCAACTGACGGTAGCAACCCTGTTCAACTAAGTCGTGCCTGCAATGGCTGCAGCTTGCGCTCGAATGGGTTGAGCACCATTGCCAATTCTTCTAAGGTTACAGCGCCTAACAGTGCTTCATCATGCTTTTCGCCCAATATCACCGGAGTGTGGCAGGCGCCCTGCGGAATTTCAATATAACATTCTGAAACCTTGCGTTTCATCACTGTTCCATCGGCGAGAACAAAGCTTTGCTCACGTTTAGGTATCAGTCGCAGTTTCTTCCAGACGGCTTGGGGCAGTACCGTGTAGGTGGCGCCGCTATCGACGAGAAATTGCAGGGTCGCGGATTTCCCCTGCCAACTCACTTTGCCTTCGATAAATGTTAACCCCATGCCCTATCGCAGACTGAAATAGCTGGATTGTCAAATGAAAATCGTGGCTAATGACCTGAGAGCCTGTGCGCCAACTTGCCGGAGCGATTTTTCGCGCAAACCGCGTCCGCTAA
>CAYOZO010000095.1:0-13147 GCA_964408405.1 uncultured Turneriella sp. | reverse complement strand
TGGCCGTTTTGCGAGCGATTTCGCTAAGAAATCGCGGCGTCTGCAGCGAGCACGGTATTTTTCAACATCCTGCTAAGTACTTAAGAGGAATTATGTCTGAAAAACACCACGACATCAACCACGAGTTCCCGGATTACCGCGATCTCATCATCAAACTCAAGACGACCAACCACCACTTCCAGCATCTGGCTGACGAATACAGCAAGGTCACCAGCGAAATCGAGGGTCTCGAACACCGGGGCAGCCCCGAATCAGACGCGTTCATGGAAGATTTGAAGAAAAAACGGCTGCATCTGAAGGACCAGCTCTTCCAAATTCTGCAGCAAAACAAATAGCTGCGCTTCGGCTTCAGGCAATTGACAGAAAGCCGCCGGGCAACCCCGGAGGCTTTTTTTGTTTTCGCACTATGCAATTTGTTCGTGTTTACCGCATGGCTCAGTCCACAACCGGCAACCCGTACCTGCTCGCAACCTCGCTCGGAAAGAAATACCTCATGGCGCTGTCTGGTCTCTTTTTGATCAGTTTCTTACCAGTCCATCTGGCCGGCAACCTGCTGCTGCTCAAACAGGATGGCGGTGCGTCCTTTGACGTTTACTCGCAATTCATGTCGACTTCACCGTTAATCCGCGTTCTCGAGGTCACTCTGGTGGCTGGTTTCCTGGTTCATATCATCGATGGCATCCTGCTTACCCTCAAAAACCGCTCAGCGCGTCCGGTGGGCTACAAAGGCGGTTCAGGCGGCAAGCCGCTGTCGCTTTTTTCCAGGTACATGGGCCTGACCGGCAGCATTATATTCATCTATCTCATCATCCATATCAATTCGTTCACCCTGAAACACCGCGTCTACGAGCCAGGCAACGTGGCCTTCTACCATACAGTCAAGAGCGCTTTTGAAACGGGCTGGGGCGGTCTTTATCCCTGGTTCTACGTACTGGCAATGGCGCTGCTTGCGCTCCACCTCAACCATGGGTTCCAAAGCGCATTCCAGTCGCTGGGACTCAACCACAGAAAATACACTCCGCTCATCAAGAAGATAGGCCTGATCTACTCGATTGTCATTCCACTCGGGTTTGCTGCAATTCCTGTGTATTTCCAGCTGCGATATCTGAATATTTTTTAAGGACACCGGTAAAATGAAACTAGACGCAAAAATTCCACAAGGGCCGCTGGAAACGAAGTGGCGCGATTACAAGTCAAAGCTCAGGCTGGTAAACCCGGCCAATAAGCGCAAACTCGATATCATAGTAGTAGGCACAGGACTTGCAGGATCTGCCGCCGCCGCCTCACTCGGCGAGCTCGGCTACAATGTGCACTGCTTCTCCTACCACGACAGCCCGCGCCGGGCGCACTCCATTGCCGCGCAGGGTGGTATCAACGCAGCAAAAAACTACCATAACGACGGTGACTCGGTTTACCGTTTATTTTATGACACCATCAAGGGCGGCGACTACCGTGCGCGCGAAGGCAACGTTTACCGACTGGCAGAACTATCTGTGAACATCATTGACCAGGCTGTAGCGCAGGGTGTACCCTTTGCACGCGAGTACGGCGGCAGGCTCGACAACCGCTCCTTCGGGGGAGCTCAAGTGTCACGAACCTTTTACGCCAAAGGCCAGACCGGACAGCAACTTCTGTTAGGGGCTTACAGCGCGCTCAACCGGCAGATCCACGAAGGTACAGTCAAGATGTACAATCGCCATGAGATGCTGGACCTCGTCGTGGTAAACGGTCATGCTAAAGGCATCATTACACGTAACCTTGTCACTGGCGAAATCAAGCGCCACGCAGCGCACGCCGTGATTCTTGCTACGGGTGGCTATGGCAACGTGTACTTTCTCTCAACCAATGCAATGCTCTCGAATGTTACGGCTTCATGGCGCGCGCACAAGCGCGGAGCGTTCTTTGCAAACCCTTGCTACACGCAGATCCACCCGACCTGCATTCCGCAGAGCGGCGATTACCAGTCAAAACTCACGCTGATGAGCGAATCGCTGCGAAACGATGGCCGGGTCTGGGTTCCCAAAGACAAGGCTATAGCAGAGAAACTGCGGCGCGGGGAAATTACAGCCAATGACATAGCCGAAGCCGACCGGGATTACTTTCTCGAACGCCGCTACCCTTCATTCGGCAACCTGGTACCACGCGATGTGGCCTCTCGCGCGGCGAAAGAACGCTGCGACCACGGCTTTGGCGTGAACGCTACGGGTCTCGCCGTATTTCTCGATTTCAAATCGGCAATTGAACGTCTCGGCGAAAAAACCATTTCGGAACGTTACGGCAACCTGTTCGAAATGTACGAAAAAATCTCGGGCGAGAACCCCTACAAGATGCCGATGAAAATCTATCCCGCCGTACACTATACAATGGGCGGACTCTGGGTGGACTACAACCTCATGTCCACTATTCCTGGCCTGTACGTGGGGGGCGAAGCCAACTTCTCAGACCACGGTGCAAACCGCCTGGGAGCTTCTGCTCTGATGCAGGGGCTCGCCGACGGTTACTTTGTGCTGCCGGCGACCATTGGCGACTACCTCGCCGGCGTGGGATTCGATCGGCCGTCAACCGCAGGCAAAGAATTCGACGAGGCAGAAGAAAACGTCAAAGCGCAGACATCTGCGATGCTCGCAACTAAAGGCAACAAGACAGTGGACGAACTGCACCGGCGGCTGGGCCACGTCATGTGGGAATACGTCGGAATGGCTCGCACTGAAGCCGGCCTTAAAAAGGCCATCGGCGAAATCCAGCAGATCCGCGAAGATTTCAAGAAACATGTCAACGTGCCCGGCAGCGCGAACTCACTCAACGATTCACTCGAAAAAGCGGGCCGCGTAAAAGATTTTATTGAACTGGGCGAACTCATGGCGCGCGACGCGCTGCACCGGAATGAATCATGCGGCGGCCACTTCCGCGAAGAGTACCAGACCGAAGACGGCGAGGCCAAGCGAGACGACGCCAATTATGCCTACGTAGCGGCCTGGGAATACAAAGGCGAAAATACCCCGCAAGAGCTGCACAAAGAAGAGCTCAAATTCGAAGTCGTTCACCCGAGCCAGCGCAGCTACAAGTAAGGACTAGCAGTCTCCTTTTTCAGGAGATTGTTAAGCTGACGCAGCCACTAGCAGGCTGTTGAAAAACAGCCACGAAGCAGGATGTTGAAACCGAGCTTAAGCTGCAGACAGCCCCTCACCATAGCATGGTGAGGGGCGTTTCGCAAGCGGTTCGCATCGCGAATCGCGGCGTCTGCAGCGAGCACGGGATTTTTTCAAAATCCTGCTAGTTGGCTGCCGTTAGCTGATTTGAAAAACCCGGGTCGTGTTCTCAAACCTGGTTTTTCTGCCGAACCAGATGGATTTAGCGACACCCCGATAGCGAATCCGGTATTCGCCAGGCTCACTTTCCTGAGTATCCCAGGTAATGGTGACCTTTGATTCCGCGCCGCGTGTGCGTTTCCACTCGAAGATCAGTTGCGGGTCGCGATCTCCAAGCACCTGGACAAATCCTTCGGAGGTTTTCTTTTCCACTGCGGCAAAATCGGACATTGTCATGAGGTCGTTGCGTGGGTGGGCGCCGACGAATTCCACAGAGATCCTCGCGCCTTTGCGGTAATGCTCTTCTGCATCGACGAGCACGTCGCCAAACTTCTTACCACGCGGAGCGGCATCGTGCACAACGCCCGGCTGCAGCGTCAGCTGGGTAAGTTTGTAGTTTTTCGGGTACAATCCCTGCGCGACCGCTGATCCCGTGATGATTGCCTCGCCCAGGCGTTTAAACTCCTGCAGGAAGCCGTCGAGCGTGTGCGGACCAAAATGCGTGGATGCGCCTTCATATTCCTGCGCCGCATATTCTTCAGGCGTTGTTACATACGATGCATACGCGTTGGAATGCGATGCCACCACGGCGTGGGTTACACCCGCCGGCGAGAGCGCCGCAATCACGGTTTCACGGACGCGACGGCCAGCCATCGTGGTAATTTCTGTGGGTTGAGCAGCCAGCGCGAGCTGTCCTACGCGCAGAATCTGCACTGGCAGGATCTGTGGCGTCCAGGGGTTGCCATCCCAGGTGGCAAGTCCCGTCGGAACCAGAATCTTCTTTGGCGCCTGACCCTTGATATAATCCTCCGAGAGAGTCTTTGGCCATACCGCACCAAAAGCCGAATCAATGACGGAGCTTAGAGTTTTCTGGTGACCTTGCAGCGAATCGATAGTCGCTCCGTCCTGAAAGATTTTTACCTGAGATTCATTGTCTTCGGTACTACCCGCAAGAAAGCTAGCGCCCATCGCAGCGGGAACCGTATCGACATCGAGCGCGTCGATATGCAACCTGGAAAAATCGACATAACGGTGCCGCGCGTCCACGGGACCTTTAATCGGCTCAGCCGCAGAAAGATAGAGATCCACCGCCGCGTCGTACTCCCTGCGGGCAATGATTTCCATGCGTTCATAATCATGGATGCCATCTGCAACACCCCAGAGGTTTGGCGATACGTCGCCCGCAGGTGCAAGGGCAAATGCCCCCACAAATGTTTTCTCTTGTCTGATATCGGTGTTATGATCACGTTCGAACCAATAGGCCGCCAGACCCTTGTGGTCGCCGCCAATCAGTCGGTTCGCGGGGCCGATCGAGGTGGGGTGCACGCCGAGCCAGTTGACCATTCCCAGCGGCCGGCCATCCAGCGCATCAAAGCGCAGCAGGGTCATTTCATTGTCGAGGTCGCTGCCATACTTATCGCGTTCTGCCTGCGGGTTCATGGAGTATGCGCGCTTGGCGCGATTAAAGCCATAACCTTCAACCGGACCGCGCGCCATCCGTATGGTGCCCGGTTCGAGGTTGCGGTGCGCGCGACGGATTGACTGGTAGATACCCTCGACGATGGCATCGAAGTTCTGCGGTATGAATCCCTTCGTGGTAATATTGTAGAGAAAATGGTGGGAATATCCTCCCGGCCCGCTGTGCGTGTGCGTCGCGCTGAGCAGAATATTGCGATCATCGTACCAGTCCCGCAGATCTGCGTCATTTATGACCTTATCTACGACAGCCTGTTTCACCGCCTGGTAGATCATACAGAGGTCCGCTGAAACATAGACAACCCGGCGCTGTTCGTCGCCAATAATGAAGGCGCGCGAGTAAAGCCGCATGTAGATTCCCTGCGTGGTCTGCGCCACCTCGGCAAAACCCATCATGCCCACTTCGGCCGCAGGGCCGGTCACGTCATAGATGCCACAGCCAATCAGATAGGTGCCATTCTTGCTGTCGATTGTAGATGCCATAGGTGTATTTCAGACTCTTGCGGCTTCTTCATGTGTCATGACAAGCACTTGACGGTGTGTTTAACTCACCTGTCGTTCCGGTGCGGAGCACCGGAACGACAGGTGACTCCATACAGGGCACATAGCACAGAAGACGGAGAGGCGAGACGCCTCACAGTTCGTTCAAGGAAGCTATGTGCCTCTGCGGGGCACATAGCTCAGTTGGTTAGAGCGGCGGACTCATAATCCGTTGGTCCCAGGTTCAAGTCCTGGTGTGCCCACATCCCCTCCCCTGGTGGTCGCCCTGACTTGCCGCATAACACTTACCCATGTCCGGTACCCGACAGGCCTCGCTGCCCGAAATCATATATGTCTTTGATGGCTACTGCGGCTGGTGCTGGGGAATCTCAGACGTAGTAAAACGCCTGGCGCGGGACTTCTCTGACCGCTTTCGCTTCAGCGCCCTGAGCGGAGGATTAATCACTGGCGAACGCATCGGGCCTTTGGGAAATTTCAGCACCTACATCGAGAAAGCGATTCCGCGGGTATCACAGATGACCGGCGCTGTGTTCAGCGAAGCCTACATTGCGCGCATTCGCGACCGCACGACTATGCAGGATTCCCGCATACCTGCAGCAGTATTTGCTGCAGTGCTCGCGGCAAAACCGGAAACCGACAGCATCAGGCTGGCACATGATATTCTGGCGCTCAATTTCGCAGAAGGTCGGGATATATCCCGTTATGCCGAATATGAGGGATTAATCCGTGCCTACGGCCTGGCTGCAGGACAGACACTTTCCGACCTGAACGGAGATAAGTACCTCTCGGGCGCAGAACAACAATTCGCTTTTGCGCGCGACATCGGAGCAGAAGCTTTTCCGACGCTTGTCTATGGGCGCGACGGTCAGTACTTTCCTCTTTGCCAGGGTTACCAGAACTATGAAAATCTCGCGCAGGCACTCGCAATTCTGCACAAAGAACCGCCGGAACTATGACATCGCAGCTTTTGCGTAATCAGGCAATCAGGGCTGCGCGCAAATTCTTTGAACAGCACGGCCTGATTGAAGTGCGGACACCGAAATGCGTCAGTGCCGGAGCGATGGAACCCTACATCGACACTTTTGCCCTGCAGAGTAGCCTCTGCGGTCATTTGGGGTATCTTGCGAGTTCCCCCGAATTTGCAATGAAGAAAATTTTTTCCGCTGAACTGCAGCATAACCCCGGAGCGCGCGGCATATACGAGATTGCCCCCGTGTTTCGTGACGACCGGGCAGGCAAGCTGCACCTGCCTGAATTTACCATGGTAGAATGGTACGCACAAAATACCGAGCGGCAGGGCATAATTGCCATGGCGGTGGAGTTCATGCGTGACCTCGCGGCTGTCGTAGGTCAACCCATCGCTCCCCCGCAGGTGACGACTGTCGATCTGCGCGAGGTGCTTGCTAAAAAAAAATTTGCGCCGCAGTTCCGACAGCCGTGGCCCTATAGCAGGCTCTATAAAGCGCACTTCAGTGCGATGCCGCACCACGTGAATGCGCTGGATGGCGAGATTGCCTGCTTCAACCTTCTCTTCGATGAGATCGTGCAGCCGGTCATTCGCAGCCTGCCGGGCGTCATCGCAGTGGACGGCTTTCCGGACTGTCTCGCTGCTCTCGCCCGCTCAGACGGAGAGACTGCGGCACGGACCGAACTTTTTGTTTCGGGAGTGGAGATCGCCAATGCGTATTCGGAAGAATTTGACGCCGCAATCATCCGGCAGCGCTGGATTGCCTACAATGAAATCAGGCGGCTGCGCGGCGTGCCGGAGCATCCGGTAGATGAAGAACTGGTCGATACTGCATTTGCGATGCAGGGCGTAAGCGGTATTGCACTGGGCCTCGAACGCCTGTTGCTCATGCTGCCGACGCTGGCTAAGTGAAATTGAGAAGTTTTTTACCATACGGGTGACTGCTATCGAGCTCGGTAAGCAGCAGGCCTGCTTCGCGCATGCCAGCCGGATCTTGTCGCGCTTCGTGTATGCGTCCGAGCAATACCAGATAGCGCTCGACCTGCCAGTTGCGCAGCGTCAGGCGATCAGCGAAATTGATAGCTTTCTCAAGATTGCCATTACGAAAATAGAGAAGCGCGCAGGAATACATGAGAAAGTCTCTTTCGGGGCGAATGCGCACCATGCACTCGGCGATAAATGCCGCATCGACCAGATTCTTGTTGTGCAGGTGAATGCGCAGCAGCGCACGCCAGGCTCGCATGTTATCGGGATCTTCCTGCAACACACGACGCAGAATACCCAGGCGGCCGGCGCTGTCTTTCGCGCGACTGTAATCGCGCCAAAGTCCGGCAATTACCTGTTGGTCAACTTTTACCTGCCGGCCCGTGTATTCCACCCGCAGGAAAGATACGTCATCGACTATTTCACCCGATTGTTTTAGCGCCATGTAAATGCGCGGCAGGTCGCCTTCGCCGGCTTTCACAATCTGCAATATGCGCTTCTCATCATCGTTGATAATCGGCTGGCCATCGCTGTCGTAGCCGACAACGATATCATCCCGACCGTCTGAACCCAGTATAACCACGTCGCCCGGATGCATCAGAAACGTATCGACCCAGAGCCTGCCTTTGACAGCGTTGTTACCCAGTTTTCTTAAGCCCTCGTGGTTAGAGATAAACTGCGCGTCGCCTCCGCGCAGCAGGATTCCGTGCGGGTGCTCAGCGTTCACCATTACGGTATAACCCGAATTGTCGTGTATCAAAAGGCAGGTCATCGAAGCCATCATACTGCCATTGAAACTCGAGAACAGGCGGTGCAGTTCTAAGAACGAATTCTTGAGCCAGCGCTCGGGAGAAAGGCTGCGCAACCCTTCGGTAATCCGCGTGCGCTCAATCAGAGAACGCAAGGCCGACCCGAGTACGAGGACGCCACCCGCGCCTTGCAGCGATTTTCCCATGGCATCGGCATTGAGCAGCAGAGTGTATTTTTCCCCTTGCAGACGCAGTGCGTAACCCGCATTCATATCTCCGCCGATTTCCTTGCTATGGCCCATAAATTCAAAGACCTTGAATTGCTTTACCAGCGAATCGATGACGACCGTTTCGCTTTCGGGACGTATTTCCGTCAGCGGTTCAATGAGGTTGGAAGTCAGGTAGTAGTCCCCGTCCTGGCGCGACTTGAGCTGCTTGAGTTCATTGTAAGCTTCTGATAGCGTGCGTGTTTTCTCATCCACCAGTTCGGTCAGATAATTCCTGATTGTATGAATTTCATAAGTTGCGGCGTCAAAATTGACGGCGAGTTCGACCATTTCACGGTCGTTGGAGAGCATGGGTAAATGTCCACGCCCCCCCATCGCGACGCTGTAGGTTGCCTCGTTCAGCTGCTTCAGCGAATAGTTCCAGGTAAAAAAGTAAACAAAGGCCAGTGAGCCGCAGATGGCGAACGTAATTGCTGCAAACTGGATCGCCTCTGCAACCACGCGGGTATCCCGGCTTTGCAAGAAAGCCAGGAGCGCAAAAGTTGCCACTGCGCCGACAAAGAAGAGATAGACGAGCCGGTAAACCCCCGGACGGCCCGACACCAGGTCATTAGCAGATTCTCCGTACGAGGCAAGGTGGAGCTTCACCTGCATACGGAGAAACGCCAGCGCAAAATCGGCAATCGAATAGACGAGACCAATGAGAATCAGATACAGAAACAAATCAACGACCAGAAAAAGCGCCAGGTTTGCAGTGCCGGAAGCGCTGTAGCTCTGCCAGTAAAAAAGAACCTCTTGCAGGGTATACGCAGCCACGGCAAGCCAGGTGAACGCCGCAGGGGCGCTCACCAGATCCCGAAGCAGTTGCCGCAGCTCATCTGCGGTCGCTTCTTTGCCGAGCAGGCGCACCGATCGGGCAAGGCGGCGCAGAACCGGCAGAACCGAGGGCACTCCCAACCAGGCCAGACCACCGCCAGAAACGACAAAGACCGCAGCACTGGTAGCGAATACCGGCCAACAGCTGCTGAGCTCAGCACCATAAACCTGCGACATCGGTTGCAATTGCCAGCCGGATATAAAGAGATAACCATAGTAATTGAGCAGGGGTACAACCGGAAACGTCAGAAGCACGAGAGTTGCACCCGGAGTGAGAGACCGAACTATACGGGTATAAAATGCCAGCAATCGCCGGGGAACATAAACTTCGGCCATACCTTGGATCGGCGCAGACGGC
Source organism: uncultured Turneriella sp. (assembly GCA_964408405.1). GTDB lineage: Bacteria > Spirochaetota > Leptospiria > Turneriellales > Turneriellaceae > Turneriella. Next base: position 3,701 of record CAYOZO010000095.1, on the reverse strand, counting down.
ATGCTATTCTTCATTTCCTGCCCGGTAATGGGTCAGCAACGGCAAGCCTTTTTGTGCCCGGTTGTGCTGCTGAGAGCCGGTTCTACCGGATCACCTGGCAGAATTTCAGGCAAACTTTTCAGCGATCTCGAGATTAGTCTCCATGATCGCGACCAGGTCGTAGTCCTTCGGCGTGAAGATGTGCTGAACGCCCATCTCTTTCAGTCGGCCAAAATCTGATTCGGGAATAATGCCGCCCACCACCAGCGGTATTTCTTTATCAGCCTTGTGCTGCGCCAGCGTCTTCATGAGCGCATCGACGAGCTCGAGGTGCGAACCTGACAGAATAGACATCGAGACCAGGTCTGCGTTTTCCTCAACGGCAGCGCGTCCTATCTCTTCGGGCGTCAGGCGAATGCCGGAATAGATAACATCGAACCCTACGTGCCGCGCCGCAACTGCAACCATCTCAGCCCCGTTGGAATGTCCGTCAAGGCCTGGTTTGCCGATCACGAAACGCGGACGGTGACCGTGCTTTTCCTTGAAGGTCTCAATCTTCTTCCGGACCGACGCGACACGGTCTTCGGACAAAGAAAGCTTCTGGCCTTCAACACCTGTGAGTGGTCGATACTCTCCGAAAACCTTGCGAAGTGTATTCGCCCATTCGCCTGTCGTGACCATGGCTTTCGCGCAACGAATGGATGCGGGCATGAGGTTTACGCTGCCGCGCGCATCTTCTTCGAGCTGCCTCAGCGCAGCTTCGACTTCGGCAGCGTTACGCCTCTCGCGCACCTTTTGCAGATTCTCGAGCGTCTCATCAGCCGCAGAATGATCAACTTTAAATATCCCTGAATCTGCCCCACCTAAAAGCGGCGAAGGCAGTCCTTCAGTGTAGATATTCCGCCCGACTACCTTGAGCTCGCCAGTCATGATGCGGCTCATACGCTCTGCCTGGCTCTTGACCAGCTGAGACTTCATGTAGCCAGACTTGATGGCTTCCACAGCGCCCCCCTGAGCGAGTACCTTATCGATCTCCGCCTTTGCCTCGGTAATAAGCGAATTTACTTTTGACTGGATCACGGGAGATCCGTCAAAGAGATCCGGGTATTCGAGCAGATCGGTTTCATAGGCCAGAATCTGCTGCAACCGAAGCGACCACTGCTGGTCCCACGGACGCGGCAGCGACAATGCCTCGTTCCAGGCCGGCAACTGCAGGGCGCGGCAGCGCGCTTTCTGTGAGATTGTGACGCCAAGCGCTTCAATCAGAATACGCCAGGCGTTGTTCTCCGGCTGTTCCTCGGTGAGACCGAGCGAGTTTACCTGCACGCCGTAGCGGAAGCGGCGGAATTTCGCGTTTTTGACACCGTAGCGCTCCCGCGTGATTTCATCCCACATCTCGCCGAAAGCGCGCATCTTGCACATCTCTTCAATGAAGCGCATACCTGAATTTACAAAGAAAGAGATGCGGCCTACTGCCTGCTCGAACTCGGCTTCGCTAAAGCAATTACGTGCTTTGATTGCATCGAGAATACCGATCGCTGTGACAAGGGCGAACGAGAGTTCCTGCACTGGAGTTGCACCTGCTTCCTGCAAATGGTAAGAACATATGTTGGACGGATTCCATTTAGGAATCGCGCGGACGCAATACTCGTACATGTCAACAATGAGGCGGATTGAGGACTCGGGCGGAAAGATGTAGGTGCCACGCGCGAGATATTCCTTGATTATGTCGTTCTGTGTAGTGCCTTGCAAGAGCGCAGGGTCAACGCCGCGCTCTTCGGCAAGAGCGATATAGAGCGACAGCAGCCACATAGCGGTGCCGTTAATAGTCATCGAGGTGTTCATTTTCTCGATCGGAATCTGGTCAAAGAGAATGCGGAAATCGGCCAGCGAATTGATCGGAACTCCCACTTTGCCGACTTCGGGACGCGCCATCGGGTGGTCAGAATCATAACCGCACTGCGTCGGCAGATCGAACGCAATGGAAAGTCCCGTCTGCCCGCGTGAGAGACCCGTGCGGTAGAGCTCATTGGTGGCGCGCGCATTCGAGTGCCCGCCATAGGTGCGAAAAATCCATGGCTCTTCGCGCACCGGATTTCCGTCCTTGTCGTAAATTTTGTGAGCTACGCGGTCCATATCGTTAAACCGGAATTGTGAAACGCGGCGTCAAATGTAGCATGGTCTGGCCCGCCCCTACGGGGCGGATCAGACCATGCGGAGCGCTGGCGTCAAATGCTACTCGCGACGGACTGCCCCTATCGGTTGGACCAGACCATGCGGAGCGCTGGCGTCAAACGCGGCTTAAGAATGCCAAAGGGCATAGCATCCTTAAGCCAATTGCATCTTGAGAAACCGCATCATGTTGATATAGGCGCGCCGGCCCTCGTCCGTGCGACGGAAAAAATGCGGAATGCCGTGCGGTAGCCAGTCGTAGTAATTGACCTCGAGGTAAGACCCCATTTGCTCTTTCAGCTGCTCAACGCGGCTTTTCGGACACATGGGGTCCACCTGCACAAAGTGACCCTGTACAGGTTTACAAACAGCGCGGGCGCTTTCCGCAGGCATACCGCTGCCAGTCACACCGAAGCTATGGTGGAAGACTACCGGGGCCTTCACGTCGTCGCGCAGCGCTGCATGCAGTGCGAAACCGCCGGTCAGGCACTGGCCGATTAACCCGATGCGCGCTGCATCGACCGCAGGTACACTCTTGACCTGGTCGATGATCTCGAAGACTTCGCGCACCCCGGGATTATCGGCCTCATTGGTAACGAACGCCATATTAAAGAACATCCGCAGGCAGTAGCGGGCGACACCTTCTTCGCTAAAAAGATCCGGCACAAAAACATGAAAGCCGTCGAGGGCCATCAGGCGCGCCGATTCAAGCTGCACCTCGCCCACACCCGTTAAATCCGGCAGAAAAATAACAGCGGGCAGTTTTTCATTACCACCCCGAAACAGATGAACGTTGACTTCACGGTTGCTGAGACGGAATTTGAGGACCTCTTTCATGATGCCCTTTGCGGACACTCAGACAGCGCGTCGATTGCAGAACCGCTTACGGCAGCATTCCTGGCAACGCCCAGCCTATTTCATGGGGTATAGCCGGGGCGCGCTCTATATTGTGTTCAATCATTTCATGGAAGACAGTCCCCATGATGAAGCCGTCCGCCATGCGTATCGCCTCGGTCGCGTGTGATTTGTCGCGTATGCCGAAGCCTACCACAACGGGTACCTTCGTCGCCTTTCTTATACTCTTGATGAGAGGCTTGAGTGGCTTCAGCGTAAAATTTTTCTGCCCTGTAACTCCTTTGTATGAGACAAGGTAGATAAAGCCATTTGCTTCACGCGCCACTTCCTGTACACGCCTGAGGCTAGTCGTCGGAGTAATAAAGTCAATCCAGGCGACTCGTCCCAGGATATCCGACAGTCCTTCTTTTTCAATGATATATTTTTTCTCGTCGAACGGAATATCGGGAATGATGACCGCCTGAACATTGCATTCGTAAAGTTTTTCGAGCAGGTTTTTGAAGCCAGCCTGGTAAAAAATGTTGGCATAGCTCATGATCGTAAAAGGGAAAGCAGGATATTTTTTATGCAGCTTCTGCAGCATCGAGACCACATCAGAAATGCGAAACTCATGCTTAAGCGAGCGCTTGAATGCGCGCTCAAGAGCGGGGCCGTCTGCGACCGGATCCGTGAACGGCAGACCGATTTCAACCGTT
>CAYOZO010000094.1:0-13429 GCA_964408405.1 uncultured Turneriella sp. | reverse complement strand
CCAACCTGGCACCACAGCAGAACTTGGGATAGAACTGATCCAGAATTGAATCAGTCAGCTTGGTGTAGAACTGGGTGTCTATCCGTATGGTTCTGCAGGATTTGGTGGTTTGCGAGGATTGTGGGGGGAAGATCTGCCCACAGCAAATTCTGACCGTTTCAGGGCTAATCCGCCTGAGACCTTCAACCCAATCTTCGCCCCTACAGATCGATTTCCATGACCACGGGGCAGTGGTCTGAACCCATATGGTCGTTCAGATGCCGAATGTCGGTGACCTGAGCATAGAGGGGGCGATCCACCATAAAATAATCAATCCTCCAGCCGATGTTGCGTTCGCGCGCTCGCGACTGCATCTGCCACCAGGTATAGCTAACCTTATCCGGGTAACGCGTACGAAAAACGTCCACCCAGTTGTCTGCGATCAACCGGTCAACCCAGGCGCGCTCTTCAGGCAGAAATCCGACGCTTTTTTCATTCTCTTTCGGGCGAGCCAGATCGATCGGGTTGTGCGCGACGTTGAGGTCGCCCGTGAAAATGACGCGCTGCTTTTTTTTGCGGAGCGCCGAAATGTACTTATGAAAATGGTCGTAAAATTGCAGTTTTTCCTGCCACGCAGCGGGGGATTTACCTCCGTTCGGAAAATAGTTTCCGAAGATGGTCAGATTGCCCGATTGTACGCCGAGTACTCGTCCCTCGTGGTCATTCCAGTCAGGCATCCCGCGCAGAATCTGCGTCTTTTCAAAGAGACCCTTGCGAATAAAGAGACCTGTTCCTGAGTATCCCGGCTTCTCGGCGCTATGGTAATGCGCATCATACCCCTGCGGATGAAGCAAACTGTCGCTGAGTTGTTCGGGTCTCGCCTTAATTTCCTGCAGGAAGAGCAGGTCAGGATTTTCCTTTTCAATCAGGTTCTGCAATTCCCCCTTTTTTTCTATCGCGCGAATACCGTTCACATTAAAGGAGATAATTTTCATGGACCCGATAGTATTTTCGCCTACCTCAGGCGGAAAATAACTTAATCATGTCTCATATATGAGCTTCCGGATGCCGAAGCTTAAATGTCAGGTTCTGCCATGCTTTGCCCGCGCGGTAATATTATGTCTCTGTTTGTGTTCTCGCTGGGTATGAGCACAGCGGTTTCGGCACAGTTTCTCACTCCTGAAGAGACGGTAAAACTGCCGGCTCCCGCAGAAGTACCTGTGCCTCCGGCAGCGCCCGCACGCCCCGAAATCAGCCCTGCTCCCGTTCAGGCAACACCCGCGCCGGCGGCTCTGCCTGCTTCCGACGCGGACGTATATTTCAGTGACTTTGCCGCTTACAGCCGCGAGAAAAATATCATTCTGACCTGGCATCTCGCCCGCGGCCGCAGCATAGACCGCCGCATACAGATCTACCGTTTCACAGAAGAACCGCGGGTCATCCATGATATTTCCCGTGGTACGCTGATCGCTAAACTCTCGGGCGAGATAAACCTCTACGAAGACCTGCCGCCTGTGAAGGGTACTTACTACTATGCGATCTTCGTCGAAAGCGCACGGGGGCTTGAACCGGCTTCATTCAATATTTCCCGTAATCTGGTGGGGCCGGTGGCATTCCATTCAGCCAGCCCGGCTGCAATAGCCGCGCCGGCTGCGAAAGAACCAGTGGCACCGGCAGAAAATCATGCACGGCCCAGGTTCGAATCTGAAGAGGTGGATGGCGAAAACGAAGCTGAGCTGAAGGCAACAAAGGCTAGTGACGAAGAAAAACAAGCAAGGGGAATCAATGCGGTCATAAGGCGTACTTTCTTTAAGGGAGAGTACCAGCAGGCGGTTCGCGAACTTAGGCCATTCCTTCGCAATCCATCCGCGCGCGTGAGATCCAAGGCCATGTTCTACACGGGACTTTCCCGCTATCGCCTTGGCCAGTATGAGCGTGCGCTGAGGTATTTTGACCATCCCCTTACGAAGAAATTCTACCGCCGCAACGCGGAATTCTGGATCAGCAAAACAACGGAGAACTTGAGGTAATATGCGCAGTGTAACAGTCTGGATTGGAGCGGTTGTCTTTACGATCGGCGCCGGCGTCTTTCTCATTGAGCGCGAGTACCTGTCGGGAGACAAGATCGCGCGCGTGAGGCTTGAGCAGGGTAAGCTGCAGCTCGAGCGCTTTGACGAAGACGGGCTCAGAAAGGGCATTGATGAACTGACCGCCGTCGTGGCCAATTATCCCGAGAGTGTTTATGCACGCGAGGCCCGTTTTCATCTGGCCGAGGCCTACGAGCGCCTTGGAATGCGAGACGTGGCGCTTGGTAAGTATAAGCGCCTTGCAGAAATGCCGCTCTCCGATGAACTCAAATCGCGCGTGCGGTTCAAGATCGCGAAGCTTCAGATCATGCGTAATTACTCTGACGAGGGCATGAACCAGCTGCTCAGCCTGCTGAACTCAACGAGCGACAAGACGCTGCGTTCTGAAATCTATCTCGAGATCGGCAAATATTACCAGCGTAAGGGACTTGCCAAAGACGCGCGGCGCAATTATGAAAATGCCCTGACGGAAAATCCCGAGAACCGGGAGGCAAGGGCTGCGCTGGGATTAACAGACGCAGACTATACGAACTCCGTCGCGTTGCACGGCATACTCGACAAGCAGGAAGTTAACTCTCAGGAAAAGAAAGAACAGCCATCGGAGAAGAAGTTTGATCTTGATCCCGGCATACAGGCATTCACACAGGGCGATTATGCACGGGCGATTACCCTGCTGCTTCCCGCTGCAAAATCGACAGCCCCCGAATCAGAAGATGCGCTGTATTACGTGGGAAACGCATACCTCAAACTAAAAGATTATCGCAACGCGGTTCACTACCTGAACAAAGCGGTGGGTAATTCCTATCGCGGTCGCGACGAGGCCGCATATATCAAGAAAGGCGAGGCCTACTACCTGAACAACCAGCTCGAGCGCGCAGCTCATGTTTTTCAGTTTGTTCGCACCCATTATCCCAACGGCAAGTATGCCCAGATAGCAGCCGACTGGGAGAACGAAACCCGTCGCCTCCTGGGGGACAAGACCGGTACACAAAGTCTGCCCGACGACGATGAAGGCGACGATGACGACGACGATGTGCTGGGTTCGGTGGCAGCCGGCGACGAGGCAGCTCCGCGCCCCAAGAAAAATGGCAAGGTTGCGAAGGCTGATTCTGCCGAAGAACTGACGCTCGACGACGACGCCGATGTGACTCCTTAAAATCTCAGTTCTTCGAGCATTTCCTCCATCTGCATCTGCAGGGCCATGTCGGTATCGAGGAGCTCGCGCACCTTCTGGTCAGCGTGCAGCACAGTCGTGTGGTCCCGCTTGCCGAAAGCGCTGGCAATATAGCTTAACGTCGCTCCCTGAATAAGCTGTTTTGCCAGATACATGCAGACGTGCCGCGCGAGCGCAACCTGTTCGGTACGGTTAGAGCCGACAATCAGCGACTCATCGACGTGCAGGGTACGCGAAACCACTCGCAGAATGTCTTCGATAGTTACCTGGTGTATCCCGTTTTCCTGCGGCAGGGCTTTTAGCGACATCTTGGCCATTTGCAGATCGATCGGCCGTTTTTCATGCTGCGATGTAAATTGCAGTATGCTCAGCGCAGCTTCCATGGGGCGAACCTGCGAAGTAAAGCGTGTCGCCAGGTACTTGATCACGTCTGCGCCAATTTCAATTCCTGCTTCCTGCGCCTTGGTCTTAATGATAGCCATGCGTGTTTCAAAGTTGGGAGCTTTCACGTCAACGATCAGGCCCTGCTGGAACCGGCTCTGCAGACGGTCGTGCAACTGTGGCAGAGCCTGCGGCGGCCGATCTGCCGAGATCACGATCTGCTTCTTGTTCTGGTAAAAATAATTGAACGTATGGAATATTTCCTCCTGTGTGAAGTCTGCATTCTTACTGATGAACTGAACATCGTCGAGCAGGAAAACATCGACGCTGCGGTAACGGGTTCTGAAGTACGAAAGGTTCTTATCCTTCATGGCTTCGATCAGGTCGCTCTGGAAAATTTCTGACGGGCAGTATTTCACCTTAAGCCACGGATAATTTGTCGTGACGTAGTTGCCGATTGCCATCATGAGGTGCGTTTTACCCAGCCCGACACCGCCGTAGATATAGAGGGGATTATGGTAATTGTTGGGTTTTTCCGCAGCGCCGAGCGCGGCAGCATAAGCGTGCTCGTTGGAGGGACCCTTGATAAACCGGTCGAATGTGTAATTGGGGTTGAGGTCAATCTTGTTGGGAAACGCTGTCTCTGAACGCGTCGCTGCCTTCTGCTGCATGACCGGGGGATTTTCCCTTGTCACGTGCGTATTATCGAGTAGCTGAATGTCTGCGCGCAAACCGAGCGCCTGTAACTCTTCTGCAATGAGTCGGCGGTACTGGCTTTGCAGGTGTTTTTTCACCTCAGCGCTCGGACAAATGATGAAGAGCGTGTTATTTTCCCAGCGGGCTTCGAGCTCCGCGAAAAAGATGGAAAATACCTGCGCCGGTATTTTTTGCTGAACTCTTTCTTTAATGAAAGTCCAGTAGTTCGGACTGCTGGCTAAGATCAGGTCTGCGACGGCGTGGTGGGTGGTCTGTTCGGCGTGGATCATGCGGAAAAATCTGGAAAGGCACCCGCAAATTACAAGCACTCGTTTGTCGAGCAGACGGGCTTTCGCATGGAAATTCAGGCCCGAAGGTGTATATTTTGGAAACAGGTATTATGTCACATTGAAGATGCGCACAGCCTGCTTTGGGTAGTATTTGTCGCAGCGTAGGGTAATCCCGCTGCCTGCCAGGACCCCGCTATCCGGTTCTTGCTGTCTCATCAGGTGTTCTGTTCAAGAATGAGAATAGTCTCGAATTCATCATAGATGAAGCGCCTGGCCATTTTGCGTGAACGCTCCGAAAAACGCAACGGATAAGCGTCACCCTTGTATGCTGACGGTAGGGAAAAATCATAGCGGACCGGCGAGTTGCGCTGTGCCGCGCCGACAATGATATTTAAGAGTTCGCCGGCGGCATCCATCATCATGCGGTCTTCGTCGCTGTGCGGTATGTTGAGCCGCTGCATCGCCAGGACGACACCGGGGTGCGATATATTGAGCCACAGCGTGCCTGAGGCAGTCCCGGACAGGTCAATACGCGCAGTCACGCTCTGGAATTTTTCCGGCAGCTTAGACAGATTTTCGCTGGTCAGGTCTTTGATGCCGATAAATTGCAAAAACACATTCCGGAGAGTAGATGTGAAAACTTCAAAATCCAGCATTTTTGAAGAACATTGCAATCTGGTCCCAGAGCTGCGGCCCCCGGATAGGTTTTTCTACGTAACTGTTTACCCCTGCAGCAGCTGCCTGCAAAATGCGTTCGCTGTCGGTCACCGACGTGATCATGACGATCGGGACCTTGTTGCCTGTACTCCTTATTTCGCGGACAAATTCTACGCCGTCGAGCACCGGCATATTCCAGTCTAGAAAAAACCAGCCGTATATCGTTCTTTTGGAAGATTTCCATGGCATCCTTGCCATTGGCTGCGTGAAAAAAATCAATGTTGGCCGCTGCTTCGCGCAGGTTTTCGCGTATGACCTGCTCTACGATTGTGCGCATCAGTTCAGAGTCGTCTACGATGAGCAGCTGCATTTTCAAACCGGTATTACGATGCGGAATATCGTTTCTTTCTCACTGGTATTCACGGTCACTGTTCCGTGCAGGGCCGCCACGCTGGATGCTATGTATTCCATACCAAGGCCGCGACCGGCTTCAAGCGTCACAGACTTGTTAGAGGACGTCAATCCCTTTTGGAGCATTTCGCTCAAATGCACCGTCTCGCCCGCCGGCAGGCCGGCAATGCCCCGGCCGTCTTCGCGATAGGTCAGCTCTACCTCATTGCTAAATGCTATTGCGCTGAGCGAAATGTGTATCGGAGACAGTTTGCCCCGAGATGCGCGCTCGGCTTTCTCTTCGAGCCCGTGAGCAAACGTGTTACGTATCAGTTGCACAATGACATTGTGCAGGTTCTCGACAGCCCATTCCGACCCCGGGGAAAAGGAGACTTCAACAACTGCGGAGGTGGCATATTCGGCCGCCTTTCTGTTGATCTGGTTCAGCCAGAAAAGCCGCAACTGGTCAAGTCTCGTAGTTTCTGATTGCTGGTCGGCTGAGCCGACCAGTTCGCGTATGCGAGCGACCAGTTTGTCGCGACCGAGAATTAGCCCTTCGCAGGAGTTCACGCAGCGAGATATTTCATGGCGCAGAAACCGCAAGTCGGTTTCGCCTGCGCTGTTTGCCTGCGCGAGATATTCTTCCAGTTCGTGCAGGCGCTCCGCCAGGGGCACGAATCCCAGTTGGAGCGCATTGCCTTTTAGGGCATGGGTCTTTGATGCGAATGCAGTCAGCATGCTGCGATCGTTGCCGAAAGCAGCAATGAGCTCCTTGCCTTCGCGCAGAAATTCTTTTTGTTGCGTCATGAACGCCTCAAGTATCGGCGTGGGCACACGCATCATATTGATGATGGCATCGAATTCTGCACGCTTATCTGCCTCTGCTAAGGAGATTTTTTCCTGTAGTGAAACCCCGTACGTTTCATCTACTACGGTTATGAGCAGACGATTGACTTCTCCTTCGGTATCGCCCGAGAGCGGTCGGAAAGAAAATCGCAAATGACGCGTTTCATTTTGTTTGTTTTTGTAGGTAATCTGCCTCAATGGGTTAGCCTTGTCCAGCATAGGGGCGCTTATGTCCTTACCGGAAAAGTAAACCTCTATGTATCGCTCAATAGCCGACTTAAGCTTCTCATCATCGAATAGCTCAGAAAAACGCCGGTGAGCGATTTCGGTAACTCCAAAAATTGCGAGCGTCGCACTGGAGTATTCCGCCTGAATGATGCCGTGGCGGTCAATGGTGAATACTCCTTGTTCCAGCGCGCCGAGAATTTCCGCAATTTCGCGGGTGCGGGCGGCAATGCGGCGCTCCATCTGCGTGGAATACTCACCGAGTTCCTGGGCCATGAGGTTCATCGCGTAGGCCAGATCGGAGAGCTCGTCAGTGCTTCCGGTTTCAATTCGAACGGAAAAGTCACGCTGGCCTATGCGCACCGCTGCCTTCTGCATGGCTTCAAGAGGTTTCAGCAAGAGCCTGCTCGTCGCTGAAGCGGCGACGATCGACAACACCAGAACGCCGACAATTATATAGTAGCCCGTGACCTTCAGGCGAAACAGCGCATCAAATTCTGTCGCTGCCGAAAAATCTATGACAAGCAGCGCAACGAGACGCCCCATCGAATTCAGTATGGGGGTATAGCCTGCGATGAATACTCCCGAACTCTCAGAACGGTAGCCGTTCCCGACAGAGACTTCGCCTTTGAGCGCAGCCGCAACACCCTGCTCGTGCTTGCCCGCGAAAATATCCCCGATCCTGTACAATTTTTCATGCGGGTCGATGCGTCCGTTGCGGTTGCGGTCAATTTCTTCAAATTCGTCCGCTACAAGTACGCGCAGGTGCATCGGCGTAATCTCGTGCATTTTGACGCCGGCAATCCAGACCCGGTGTATCTGAGAATCGTTACCTTCTGTCTGTCTCTCCGCCGAGAGGATTGTCTCGTGCGCCGGCATTTTTCCGGATGCGTAACGCAGCCGTCGGAGTTTTTGCACAATAATCTGATAGGCAGTGGTGCGAATGATGGCGATTTTTTCGTCCTCAGAAAGCGCAGAAAGTACGGTTCCTGTTACGCCCGGCGGACTTGCCGGCGCGCGCCGCACGGAGTTCAAATCAGCGTCGAGAGTCTGCAGGTATTTGATATCGGCCGGCGTAAGGAGAGTAACTCCCAATTTACCGAAATCTTTGACGCGGCTCGACATCTGCCCCCAGATCTGAGAGCTCGCCATTTGGTAGTAGTAAATCAGACCGGTAACGGTAGCCCCGACGGCGACCAGAAAAATCGCGGCAGTCAGGCGAAAGCGAAAATTGAAAATTTTACTTAGCATTGCCCAGGCGCCGCAGAACTTGCTCATGCAGGCCCGGGCTTGCGGCCACAATGGATTTGCCTTTGACGGCATCCGCTCCGGCGAAGTCCGTTATCTTTCCGCCGGCGCCGCGCACGACCGGAACAACCGCCATGATATCCCACGGGTTCATGATCGGGTCAAGCATGATATCCGCATATCCTGCGGCAAGCAGCGCGTAGCCGTAGCCGTCAGCCCAGGTACGCCAGAATTTTACGTCTGCGCTCAGACCGGCAAAATTTGCCTGGGGGTGATGTTCTGCTATGTGGCGTGCGTCGGTTATGAGCAGCGTACATTCGGATAGCTTCCCGACGCTACGCATCCTCACCCGGCGGTCGTTGAAGAAGCATTCTGTGTTATTGCCCCAAACAAGTTCGTCGAGAACCGGCTGGTAGATGGCACCGCAGACCGGCTCACCCTTGTGCAGGAGCGCAATGAGTGTGGTAAAGAGCGGCACTCCGGTGATGAAGCTCTTGGTGCCATCGATGGGATCCAGCACCCAGACATATTCCGCATCCGCGCGGAGCTTTCCATGTTCTTCGCCTATAATGCCGTGATCAGGAAATTGGCTCAGGATCAGATCCCGCAGTCGCGATTCGATTTCGAGATCCGCCGCAGTGACGGGTGAGGCGTCTGCCTTGCTAACCATACCAATTTCGTCGAGCGGTCTCTTGAAGTATTTGGCTGATACCTCGCGACTGATTGCCTGGGCTTTAGGCAACAAAGAAAGAAAATAATCCTGCGCATGCTTCATGGGATACCCTATGCTTTTTCAATTTCGTCGGCCTTGATGCCCTTCATAGTGTGCGGCATCATTTCGCGATCGTAGTAGAGAAGGCTGTACGTCCCATCTGCGTGCACTTCGGCAATTTCGGCGGGTGAACCTGGCATGATGATAACGCCTTCAAAGATGTGCGGGGGCTTGCGGATCTTTACCTTGTCGCCGGGACTGTATTGCGCCATATCGCAGAACGCAATTCCATAAGCGCAATAGTCAGTAAAGGGAAGTTAGGCCGTCTCTTTCATACGGAACAGTCACGGGGCCAAACCTGGTATTAAGATCCAGATGGAACTTCATAGAGTATCTGAGCTGCCCCGAGCGCAGCATATCGACGACGCCCTTCTTGAGGCTCAAAAGCTTCAGTGTCACAGGCAGTACCACAGACATCGATTTGTCCTGTCCGACCAGGCGTTCGACAGTAATGTCGGATTGAGATACCAGGTTGTCCTGCAGCGAAAACTCGTACCGAAATCGGCGGATATCGAGTTCAAAGTCGTGGTTGTTCGTGACCTTGATGTGCAGCATCAGCGTGGCAGAGGTAACTCCCATTTCAGCAAGCGCAATCTTGGTCAGATCAAACCTTGGCCTGTCAGGTATCGGAATCTCGCCTTTTTCGGCTATGTCAAAACTCAGGTCGCCAACGGGTGAATCGATTACCACTTTGCCCGTGAAGTTAAAGGGCAGCATTTTCTTGGTAAGCACGCCGGAAAGTCCCGCGCGCATACCAGCATAGTTTACCGTCAGAGGCAGCGCAATGACGCTGAGCTCATTTGCTGCGATGCTTGTTTTATCTTCTTTTTGCCCGCGCAGCAGCCGTTCACCGTCGACGTCGAGCGCATACTCAAGCCGGTTGAGCGTCGCGCCAACAGAATTGGGATTATTGATCTTTACGTGTACGATTAAGTCCGCACCGGTTAGCGCTACATTCTTTATCTCCACCCGGTCGATACCGATTTGCGGCGGATCAAAAATTTTTTTCGCGAGCGAAGCGCATTGGAGTGTCGCGGAAACCGCAATGGCGGCGACGAGGTAAATTTGTGTTCCTTTCCGTTTCATTACATGAGCCCGAGTTGCAGTTTTGCCTCATCGGACATCATGCCGGTGTGGAACGGAGGATCCCACACCAGTTCTATTTTCACAGATTTTACTCCCTCAACGCTCTCTGCCTTCTGTTGAATTTCGGAGGGCAATGACTCGATGGACGGGCAGTTGGGAGATGTGAGTGTCATGTCGATGCGCACATTGTTTTCATCGTCGATGTCAATACCGTAGATCAGCCCCAGGTCATAGACATTGACGGGAATTTCCGGATCATAACATGTCCGGATGACGGCAATAATATTTTCTTTCAGTTCTTCGTGCGACAGTGGCTCGCTCACAGCTGCTCCTCTGGGATTCCATAGAATTTACGCGCTTCGCCAGCCGGGATAAGGTCAAAAAACTGGCGTTCTGATGAATGGATCAAAATCTGTTCTGCGACCGTTCGCTCAAGCCCGCGGGCCATCAGGTAGGCGAGCGCTTCTTCATCGATGAAACCTACGGTAGAGCCATGTGTGCAACGGACGTCGTCGTGCATGATGTTCAGGAAAGGCTGCGCGTCGATACGAGCGCCCGCCGAGAGCGCAATACCCCGATGCAGCTGGTGAGCCTCTGTGCCGCTGGCGCCAGGATTGACGGTAATTCGTCCGGTAAAACTAATCTGCGCATTATCCCGGGCATAAGAATAAAACTTCTGGTCTGTTCTGCTGTTTCCGGCTACGTGCCTCACGTTGATTTCAATGCGCGTGATGGTTTTTGCCCGTGCCCGGGTAAGTCCTGTAAATTTGACCTCCGCGCCGGTATTAACCTGGGCCTCGCAGACAAGATGCATCGAGGCATCGTCAAGCAGCGAGTAAAAATCTGCCCGCGCAAGGTCCGCAGCATGGATCGAAAATTGTGTTTCGCGCACCGGGCCACGGGAGAGCAGATAAAATCCCGCGCTTGCGCCGTTTGCAATATTTGCAGATACGTGCAGTTGAGTGTCGCTCTGCGTAAGCGGCAAAAAGACCTCAACGGATTCGGCAGCAATATTGAGGCGCAGCTGGTTAAGCTGGCCCAGCGCGGTCGGGTCAAGCGGTATATTCCCGGCGCCCTTTATGGAAATTTCGGCGCTCCTCTCCACAAGTTTGCAGACGTGATCAGCGTTATGATCACGCGGCGAAACCAATGCAGGGGACGCTGTTGCCTGCGTCATGTCAGTCGTACCCTTTGCTTTCTATCCGGTGCACGATCTCTATGCCGCCGGATTCGATAATTTTTCCGCCAGAGAGAATATGCACGTGCTGTGGTTCGATATATTTCAGAATGCGCGAGTAGTGTGTAATGACGACCATGCTCCGGCTGCCGTTGCCCTCGCGCATGACGTTGACCGCTTCTTTGGCCACGAGCTCAAGAGCATCCACATCAAGACCGGAATCAATTTCATCGAGGACCATCAGCTTCGGCTCAAGCAAGGCCATTTGGAGAATTTCATTTTTTTTCTTTTCGCCGCCCGAGAAACCATCATTCAGCGAGCGCTTGATCATTTCACCTGGCATTTTGAGGCGCGCCATCACCGTCTTCGCGCGGTTCAGAAAGTCGCCTGCTGAAAGTTCGCTTTCGCCACGCGCTTTGCGGACTGTGTTCACCGCAGTTCGCATGAACTGCATGTTGTTCACTCCCGGCACTTCGGGAGGATACTGGAAGGCGACGAACACGCCTGCGCGCGCGCGCTCTTCAATCGGCTGAGCGAGCAGATCTTTGCCGTCTAATTTTACTGAACCACTGGTTACGGTGAATTCAGGATTTCCGGCTATGACATGGGACAGCGTGCTCTTGCCTGAACCGTTCGGGCCCATGATCGCGTGTATCTCGCCCGGCAGAATTTTGAGGTCGATGCCCCTGAGAATTTCTTTGTCAGCGGTCTTTACTTTAAGATCCGTTATTTCCAGCAATGGTTGGCTCATTTCATCTCTTTATCTAAAAAAATTGTGCGGTGGAGTTTTAAGTGTTCTCAGCCATTGGCGTCTTCGAGGCTGATCTCCAGCAGTTTCTGCGCTTCGACCGCAAACTCCATGGGCAATTCGCGAAAGACTTCTTTGCAGAAACCGTTTACAACCATGTGCACCGCGTCCTCTTCGGTGAGGCCACGCTGGCGCAGAAAGTAAAGCTGCGCGTCGCTTACCTTCGAAGTAGTCGCTTCATGTTCAACCTGCGATTTTTCGTTCTTTACTTCGATGTAAGGGTATGTGTGCGCCGCCGCGGTACCACCCAGTATCAGCGAATCGCAGCGCGTATAATTACGCGCCTTTTCTGCACTACCCGCGATGCGCACCAGACCGCGATACGTGTTTTTGCCGTGCCCGGCTGAAATCCCCTTCGAGATGATGGTGCTCGAGGTATTGCGACCCAGGTGAATCATTTTCGTGCCGGTGTCTGCCTGCTGGTAATTGCCGGTAAACGCGACGGAGTAGAATTCACCTTTCGAGTTATCACCTTTCAATATACAGCTCGGGTATTTCCAGGTGATCGCCGAACCTGTCTCTACCTGTGTCCAGGAAATGCGCGAGTCATTGCCTTTGCAGAGGCCGCGCTTCGTGACGAAGTTGTAGATGCCGCCCTTGCCGTTTTCGTCTCCGGGATACCAGTTCTGCACTGTCGAGTATTTGATGTAGGCCCGGTCTAATGCCACCAACTCAACGACCGCAGCGTGCAGCTGGTTCTCATCGCGCTGCGGCGCGGTGCAACCTTCGAGGTAGCTGACGTAGCTGTCTTTATCGGCGATGATCAGCGTGCGTTCAAACTGCCCCGTGTTGGCGGAGTTAATACGGAAATAGGTGGAAAGCTCCATGGGGCAGCGAACACCCGGCGGAATATAGACAAATGAGCCATCGCTGAAAACTGCACTGTTGAGCGCGCTGAAGTAGTTGTCCTTAACAGGCACTACCGAGCCGAGGTATTCTCTGACAAGATCAGGATGTTCGCGTACGGCTTCTGAGAACGAGCAAAAGATAATGCCCAGTTTTGCCAGCGTCTCGCGGTAGGTCGTGACGACGGAAACGCTGTCAAAAACGGCATCGACAGCCACGGGGGTGACAGGCCGGCTATTGACTTCCGCACCTTCAACGTTCGCCAGAAACTTCTGTTCGCTGAGAGGAATGCCCAGCCGGTTAAAGGTCTCGAGCAGCTTTGGATCAGCCTGCTCCAGCGATTCCAGTTTTTTTTTGGGCCGGGAGAAATAGCTTATTTTCTGGTAGTCGATCGCGGGGTAGCTGACCTCTGCCCATTTTGGCTCTTCCATTGTCTGCCAGGCTCGAAAGGCCTTTAGGCGCCACTCGAGCATGAATTCAGGCTCGTCTTTGAGAGCGGAAATTTTGCGCACCGTATCTTCGGTGAGGCCAGCGGGCAGGGTTTCAGCTTCGATGTCGGTCACGAAGCCGTACTTGTATTCGCCCTTAAGTTCTTCGACAGCTGCGGTGGACATTTGCCGCAAATATACTAAACTGCTCTGTAAAAGGATAGTTATTTTTTAGACGAACTATGGACAAAAAAATCCGCAATAGCCAGGCTTAGCGAAAGAAAATGTGCTGCGCATTCAGTCGTACAGCTTGCGTGAAAGTGCGCGTTGACCAATCAA
>CAYOZO010000093.1:0-13432 GCA_964408405.1 uncultured Turneriella sp. | reverse complement strand
GTGCAGCAAGAACTCGCGCGCCGCTAGATCGGTGCCATCAATGATGAACAGCCACGTGGTATCCCGACCAGCGCTTTGCTCCAGCTGAGGCTGGTGCAGCAGAAACAGCGCATTGCGGTCGATGTAGGTGCCGAGATAGCCGGGCATTTCCGGCGAGCGGTAGGAGAGTGCGTAGAGCTCTGCATCGCGGCTTTTCATGATGCCTTGCGGCAACAGAACTTTGCCACCGGTTGGCTTACTTCGGAGATATTTCTGCTGCACGTTAAAGACATCGGTGACTGAGCGCATCACGGCAGCCGGCGGCGATGCAAGAGCGGCAAAGGCAATGCGGTTGTCGGTGGCGGAATCGGCGAAAGTTTTGAGGTCAAAAATTCCCGAAAAATCGGCAATGAGATGCGTCTTGGATGCCGGGCGCCAAAATTCCGGCACATCGAACGCAGTGCCCTCGCTGCTGCAAACCAGCGCCCGCTCAATCTGCCATTTGCATTTCATCGCAATGCCGTCTGTAGCAGAGAGCGCGCTGTTGCGACGCCATTCGAGTGCCGCGGCGAAAATACCGTAACTTATGTAGCAGTAGAGCAACACGAGCAATACATTGAGGTAGTTGTGGGGGAGCTCCCACTGTTTTGTGAGCAGCAGCGCCAAGTAAAGGCTAACCCACAGGAGAAGAAACATGGGTAAAAGCCGCTCTGCGGCGGCGGGTATTGCCCAAAGGGCGATGAGCGCTGCCAGAAAATGCCGTTTTCGTTGAGGCCATGCCGCGCTGTTGAAAATGAGCAAGAAACCGGCGTTAAAGAGCGCCGCAAAGAGCAGAAGAGGCAGCAGCGCCTCGCTGCCGTGTATCGCGATGCCGATTGCCAGTATGCCAGCAGCAGTGATGAGCAGAGTGAGCGTATTGATTTCGCCGTTGGACGCCCTGAAGCCGGCGGCCGAGGAAAGCGAGTCAATGAAGTCCGCAAGACGCCGCAGTAAGCGACCGATGGCAGACACCCGGGCTTGAGGCCTTTCGCCCGCCATTGATTTGCCACGCGGCTTTTCCTTGGGCACAGCCTGCGTATCAGATTTTCAGGAACCGAGCTTCAACAATAAATTCTTTTTTCTGGATTGTCTCGAGCAGCGCCCTGGGCATGTCGTCGTCGAGACCCAAAAATGTCCGGGCTTCTCCGCCTTTTTTGCCGCGCGAGAGTTCCATGCTCGAAATGTTGATGTTGTGCTCGCCTAAAAGCGTACCGAGTTTGCCCACGACGCCCGGCGTATCGGTGTTGAGAATGTAGAGAATATTGCCTTCCGGGCGGAGTTTGAGAGCATTGCCATTGAGTTCAGTGATCACTCCCCCTGTCGCGCCGACGGCGGCCTTGAGCGTCAGACGCTCTTTTTCGTCGTAAACTGTAAGCGTCATGCTCGAGGGCTCTTTCTCGGTCTTTTCGTCTTTGCGCGCGCTGATGCGCAGCGAGCGCTCTTTGGCAAGCAGCGGCGCATTGACGAGATTTACCTCGTCGCCCATCGCCACAGTCAAAAGACCCTTGGTGAGCGCGATTTCGAGCGGAGCGAGGTTGAGCGTGGTGAACTCTCCCCGAAAGGTGAGCTCCACATCCTTGATCGGATTTTTCATCATTTGTCCCACAAAAGAGCCGACGCGCTCGCACAATTCAAACCAGGGCGCGAGTTTATCCATAGAGGCCGGATCGATCGTCGGAAAATTGAGTGAGTTGCGCGCAACGCCGGTTTTGAAAAAGGCGACCATCGATTCCGCGCTTTCTTTTGCCACTTCGATCTGCGCTTCGTCGGTCGAAGCGCCGAGATGCGGAGTGAGAATGATGTCGTCAAAATTGTAAAGCTCGGAGGTGGCGGGCAGCGGCTCTTCGACGAATACGTCCAGTCCTGCGCCGGCAATAATGCCCTCCTTCATTCCTTTGACGATCGCGGCTTCATCGTAGATGCCGCCGCGCGCGCAGTTGATCAGGCGTACGCCGGGCTTCAGAAGTGAGAGATTTTTTTCGTTGATGAGTCCCTTTGTGGCATCGGTCAAGGGCGTGTGCACGGTGGTGAAATCGCATTCCTTGAGGATCGTATCGATGGGCACGAGATCGACTTCGAGCGAACTTAGGTTCTCCGCCGGAATGTATGGGTCAAAGCCCAAAACCTTCATCTGCAATCCCTTTGCGCGCTTGACGACTTCCTTGCCGATGCGTCCAAGACCGACGACGCCCAAAGTCTTGCCGGTAAGCTGGCTGCCCTGGAATTTGTTTTTCTCCCACTTTTTTTCTTTCATGGAGGCGTGCGCCTGCGGGGTCTTGCGGGCCAGCGCAAACATGAGGGCAATCGCCTGTTCAGCGGTTGAAATAGAGTTACCGGCCGGAGCATTCATCACCACAATGCCTTTTTGCGAGCAGGCTGGAATATCGATATTATCCACGCCGACGCCCGCACGGATCACAACCTTCAGATTCTTCGCCTTTTCAATGAGCGCCTTGTCAACTTTGCTCGCCGAGCGGATGATGAGACCTTCGACTTCGGGAATAACCGCTTCCAGTTCTTCGCGGCTCGTTTTCTTGCGGTAATCGACTTCGAAAAGCCCTGAGGCAGTGAGAATATCCACGCCGTCCTGGTCGAGATTGTCGGCGATCAGAATCTTAGGTTTTGCCATATGGAAGCCACCCTAATTGTGCTTTGCGACATAGCGTAAATAAATTAGGTCACCCAAGCTTATGACTAACCGGGAGCCTGGGTGACCTGAATAATCGGATGCAATTACGTGATTTTACGTACCCTCGTCTCGAATACTGGTTTTATTTCAAGGGCCTGTGGCGTGAGCGGGGGGCCAAGGCTGTTTACAAGCAGTTTCAAAAACACCTGAGGCGACCCTGGAGCCGCGCGCTGGTGCATAAATACTCGGCGCCTACCCAAGGTCGCGGACTGGAAATTGGAGTTGGCGCTCGCACAATCGCTCCGGTTTCGCGAACGCCGCTAGCGCACCTAATAGAAGATTTTGAGAAAGACGTTCCTGACGATGACACAACGCATGTTGAGGAATGGATCGAAAATGTTACTAAAGCCGGTGGAATTCCAGAACATTACCGCCATATTCCGCAGGACTATCTCGCGCGCACGGGTTCGATCCATCACCATGTGTGGATAGCGGAAGACATGAAAGAAGTACTCGAATATCTTGGCCTGGACGTTATGTTTTGCGAGAACGAAGTTCCAGATCGGATGGATTCATTCGTTGTCGTAGGCAGAAAAAAATAGCTGTGAATCCATGAAAAGAGTTGCAGTCGTTATCGTGACATATAACAATCCCAGATTCTTAGGGATTTGCCTGGCTTCTTACAAAAATCAATCCCATAAAAATTTTGCGATCTTTATCGCAGACGACGGTTCGCGCCCGGACACAAAGGCCAAGATTGACGAGTACCGCAAAATACTGCCGCAACCGATCATGCACTTTTGGCACCCTGACGTCGGCTATCGCAAAGCGCAGATCGTAAACCATGTCTGGAGGTCGCTTGACCCGGCAGAATACCCGGTCATCATCAATGTCGACCACGACACGGTGGCGCACCGGAGTTTTGTTGAAGACCACGTCTCGCAGTTTTGGCGCAACCGAACGGCAGGTAAGGGGGCTGACTTCCACGAGAACCTGCTCTTCATGGGGCGGCGGGTTAACCTTGGGCCTGGGGTCACCCAAACTTACACCGAAGAAAACGTCACGGGGCTCAACCATGGCATGCCTTGGCGGTTGATCCGGGCGGCGTGGCGCAACGATATTGAAGACCCTAACAGGGCGATTCGGGTGGCGCCGCAGTGGCTACGTCGCCTTCTGGGCCGCGACCGCGTGCCTGACTTGCTGGGCTCAAATTTTTCCATCAGCAATGCGCTGCTGAGAAAAATCAACGGCTATAATGAACAGTATAAACACTATTGGGGTGAGGACGGTGATCTCTTTGTGCGCGCGCGCAACAGCGGCGCAGAAATCCGTGGCTCGCGTTCGATCGCTATACAGTATCACCTGTACCACAAGATGCTGACGCCCGACCCCGTGGCGATGGACAACTATTACAAAGTGCTGCTACCGGGTCGCGATTACAAATATTGTGAAGAGGGGATTGAGGGGAGTAAGGAGAAACTGAGCGATGTCGTTGTTTACAAAAACCGAAATTGAACGCGATAAGAGAGATATTCATATTCTTATCCGCTGCGGTATCGGCGATACCCTCGCTTACCTGGCGCGTCTAGACAGTTTGCTGAAATCTTACCCGCAGTCGAGGGTCTATTTCCATGTAGGCGGATTTCGTAAGATACCCGAGATGATTGCCGAGCTCTTGCTGCCCGACCGCCGCGTGTACGGTGTGCGCCTGCTCTATGGCTACGACAGGCAGTCGCCGCGCCTTGAAAAGAAAGTTCTGAAGAAAATCCGCAGCATTGCTGTGCCGGGCGATATTGTCGAAAGCTGGACTCCCGACGAATACCCGCTGCGCTATGCACTGCAGCATCCGTTCGTGCCTGAACTTTTTCCCGAAGACCACCAGGCCGCCGATGAGTTCTTGCAGAAAAACGGACTTCGCCCCGGCGAAGCGCTGGGCATACATCCGATAACTACGCGTGGCAATGCAGGGGCATTCGATGAGAAGCGTTACTGGCCGCAGGAGAAATGGCATGCCTTGGTTGATTACCTGCTCAGTAAAGGCGAGCGTCTGCTGCTGTTCGGCGCCGAGGGTGAAGAGTACGGACTTAAGGTCGATGGAGAAAGAATTGTGTCTGCTCAAGGCTTGCCGTTACGCACAACCATCGCGCTGCTTACACGTGTCAGGGGACTCATTGGCACCAATTCGTGGTGCTGGGAAGTCACTGCCTATTCGGGAAAACCAATCATTGCATTGTGGTTCACTTTTCCACAGAATATACGTCTTTACGCACCCCCGGTCCAGGATCACTTGCAGTTCTTTACCGATCGCGCCACGGAGCTTTCACAGGTAACTGCTGCTTACGAACGTCTGATGGCCAGGCAGTAGCAGCACTTTGCGAAAATGCTCTCAACCCAGAATGTGCCTAAATGCGGCTTGATGAGTCCTTAGATACTGAGGAAAACTTTCGTCAAGGGGTACAATCTTGAACCGACTTTCGTTATCCGAGAAAATGCTTCTGCCTTCACGGATGCGCCGGCGCATAGCTTCAGGGTTTTTGTTTTCGTCCGTATTTGCCTCTGAGTGCTCGTACGACTCGAGTTTGAGTGCAATGCGTTCGACGTCGCCGATGGAGGTAAAGTGCCAGCCTGCATCGCGTGCGACCGTGACTTCGGGTTCAGGCCTGTCATGCAGCAGCCGCATCTTCTTGATCGACTTGCCGATCTTGCAGAAACTGGCATAATCCATCATGACTGAACCCCGCCACCAGCCAAGGCCGTCGCGGTTATATTGAGCTACACATTCTTGTCCTTTTGTGTCGAAAAAAGTACAGATATTGTTAAGATAATAAGCATAGAAGCGCTGTTCAAAGACGGTAATGGCTTGCTTTCCTGTTGCGTCTTGAACAGCGCTCGCTTTTGGTATTTCATCCACATCGGAAAAAATAATGGTGTCAGTTGGCTGCGCATCGTAGAGGCCACGCACAACCTGACTCTTCTGGTAGTCGCTTACATGCCAGGCGTTCGGGATTCGCCACTTATAGAAGAAGCCCGGCAGTTCGTCGACGATGATATGCCTGATCTTGGGCAAGAACTTTGCGAAGCGGTCTTTGTTATTTTCGAACAGGAGCTCCTTCGGTTTTTTTTGGAAAGTGTGCCGCGCTTCGGCGAGAATGAAGACGTCGACTACTGGAACGAGTTCATTCAGCCGAATCTCGAGTAGTTCGAGTTCATTAAAGAAAGGGAACATGTCATAGACTCGTGGTTTTCTCTCTTCGCTCATCGCTTCCCTCGCATACTTCTCATGGAGCCACTTCAAGATAGACATCGCGCGTGGCTGCAGCAGCTTTCTGCCACGTGAATTCCATCGCGCGCCGCCGCCCTTTGGCCGAAAGTTTGCTTCTGAGCGAAGCATCTTCCGCCAACTTATCGATTGCTTCCTTAAGCGCCTCGACCGAATACGGGTTTACAGTTAACGCAGCATCGCCAGCAACTTCGGCCATAGCACCGATGCTGCTTGTGATAAGAGGGCTACCGAGCGCAAAGGCTTCCACGATCGGCAGGCCAAAACCTTCGAAGACAGAGGGATATATGGTGAAAGTTGCGCTCTTGTAGAGTGCAACCAGCTGCGCCGAGCTCAGCCCGGTCAAAAACTGGATCGAGTCTTTGGCCGGCGACGCAGCGGCCCGCGCGTAGATCGCCTCATGGTTGTAGCCTCTGCCACCCGCAAAAATGAGCGGCATTACCTTCGCAGCACGCGACTGCTCGAACGCCTCAATGAGCCGTTTCCCATTCTTGCGTTCTTCGACAGACCCCGGGCACAGGATGAAAGGCCTGTCTGAAAGCGCGGTTGGGATTTCGGCAGCCATGTTGCCGACAGCAGCGAAAACCTGGTCTGCGCCGTGCGGTATCACGCGGATCTTATCACGCGTTTTAGGAAAAAACCGCAGCATATGCTCGCGGCCAAACTCTGTCGGCACAATGATACGCTCGGGGTTCAGCTTATTGATGAGGTAGCGGTTGTAGTCCATGCCACGCTGTTGGAAGCGCGGGTCGCTCAGGTTGGGTTCGAAGACGCTGAGGTCATGGATTGTCACGACCCGAGGTAGCCTGCGCGTCGCTGGGATCTTGAAGTCGATACCGTGATAGACTGCCTTACGGCTCAGGAACCAGTCGCTAATGGGTGGGATGTATACTTGCGTGCGCATATCCGCATGGCGAGGTACAAAATGCCTTCGCTTAAGTCTGCTGAGTTTCAGTAAACCGGTGAACTCGAGGTCATCGTACTTTTGCAGCGCGTGCAAAAGGTTTGCGCCATAGACGACAATTCCGGTAGCGTGTTCCGAGGCTAGCGCGTTGGCGTCCCAATAAACGAGCACGGGCTGATTTTTCTGAGATTGATGCAGTGCATAGCACTCGCGCATTTGTAGGGGTAGGTTTAAACCGACCCCTACAAATGCGTCTAATTATTCAAAAACGCCAGCGTCAGCTTCGCCAATTTGTCAGTTTGCTCCATCGGCGCCATGTGCGCGGCTTCTTCGATCAGAGCGTAGCGCGAATCGCGTACGGTGCGGTGCATCCAGCTGCCGATCGATTCGGGAAAAAAACCGTCATAGCGTCCCCATACAATCAGGGTCGGCGTGCGGATCGACTCAAATTTTCGTATCTGCTCTTTCTTGCGTTCGTCAATCCGGTCTTCGTCGGAAACATCACCCATCATGTCGAGAAAGATCTTGTGGTACCAGTTACGGTTGGCGGCGAACTTCATATACAGGTAGTTTCTAACCGGCAGAGGAGCTTTGTTGGGGTCGCTGAAGATGAGGTCGAAAAAGTCGCGGAAATCTTCGTAGGACGAAACTTCAAACGGGTTGTGTCCGTTGAGGATGCGTTCGTAAATATTGTCACCGTCGTTGGTAGGTACAAGTCCGGCGGCGGAGATCAGGATCAGGCGCTGTATGCGCTGCGGTATTTTCGTGGCAAGTTCTGCTGCGATCGCGCCGCCGAGTGAATGGCCGGCCAAAATAAACCGGTCGAAGTGCACTTTGTCGGCAAAGCGCGTAATCCACGTCTCAAACTGCTCCAGTGTATAGGCAATCGTGGCCGGCTTTTCGCTCTCGCCGAAACCGGGCAGGTCAGGGGCAATGACATGAAAGCGGCGGGAGAGCGCGTGCGCGTAGGGAAGTACCCCGTCCTTACTGTCGGCAAAGCCGTGCAGCAGCAGAAGTTTGGGCAGTTGCGGCCGGCCCCATTCGAGGTACTTAACAGTGACATCGCCCAGGAAGGCGCTGCCCAGTCGCGCGGAGCTCATGCGGCGGCGCGCGGTGACGTACGCTTGGTACAGGTTTTCACCGATATTCCAGCGTATGCTCATGGGCACGAGGCGCGTGTAAAGACTGTGCAGCAGATAGTCGATATCGACGGGAATAATACCCGGTTTATGCATACGCCAGCAACTGCGTCTTATTCAGACTGCCAACAAGAAATGAACAAACGTTCAGTCTGCGAATTGCCGCAGCGATGCTTTGAATTTTTCGTATTTAGGCAGGTACGCTTTGTAAGCGCTGCGGTCTGAGTACTCAATGCCGATTACCCAGCGCGTCGTGCCTTCTTCATTTGTTGTTTCGAGGTATGAACGAGTGCGGCCGTCTTTTTTGGGGCGGATGGTGTACCATACCTTATGAAATCCCCCTTTGCTCTCTTTTTTATCGAGGTGATAGGTTTCCTGCGCTTCTTTGAGCGCTATATCTGGCGTATCACCACCCCATTGGGGTGAAAAGATATAGAAACGCACCTTTTTGTCCGGTGATTCGAAAAAGGCGCTGTCGTACTTTCCGGGCACTCCGGGCGATTCAAGCGAGGGGATTACCCGAAAGTTGTGCGGGTAGGAAACCTCAAACCACGCACCCTGGTACTTTTTGTAGGAGTTGTCCTGTGCAAACAGCGCTACGCCCGCAAGGCAGATCGTGAGCAGATACCTCATAGTGGCACCTTTTAACTTTTTTGACACCTTAGAAAGTTTTTTCGCGACAGCCTGGCGCATGAGGCCTCATTTTTATATGTAGCCATTTTTTCCTATAGATTGCATATTCTTTACAAAAAGAAGGGGGAGTTATGAAACAAATTACAGGCTTAATTGCTTTAGCAGGAGGCCTTCTACTGTTTTCAGGGTGCAAAACCATCCAACAGGGAAACCTCGGCGTCGAGCGCAATTTTGGTAAGCAAAAGAACGACGTCCTGGGGCCGGGTCTCTACTTCTACAATCCGATCTGGACGGACATTCTCGTTCTGCCGCTTACGACCGAAAACCTCGAAGTGAGTATGTCGCTGCCGAGCAAAGAGGGCCTCAACATCGAAGCCGAAATGTCGGTTCTCTACCGGCTGAAAGAGGACAAGGTACCGTCGCTCTTAATCGAATTTGGCGGCTATGAATTCCAGCAGGACGAACGGCGCATCGTGCTTAACGTGCTGCGCTCGGCAGCGGCCGACGTGTCTGCCAACTTTCTCGCGAAGGACATGCACAGTGGCAAGCGCGCAGAGATCGAGATGGAAATTCTCAAGCGTATGCGCGAGGTACTCGAGGAAAAGGGATTTCTTTTTTCACAGGTGCTCTTAAAAAGCATTAAATTACCTCCCGGACTCTATGCGTCGATAGAGGAAAAACTGCGCGCCGAGCAGGACGCACAGCGCATGGAGTACGTTCTGCAGCAGGAGCGTCGCGAAGCGGAGCGGCGCAAGGTCGAGGCTGCCGGCGTGCGCGACTCGCAGAAGATCTTAAGCCAGGGTCTCAACAAAGAAATTATCCAGTTGCGCAGTATCGAAGCCTTCCGCGAACTGGCAAAATCGCCCAATGCGAAGGTGATCATCACCGATGGCAAAGCGCCGCTGATGATACCGGCGGATAACCGGTAACAGACTGCTGCTCTGGCCCAAATACCGGCTGCTATCGCAGCCTGTATTTGGGTTTACCCGCTTGCCCGGCTTTGTGCCTGTTCCCGCAGATGCGTCGGCGCCGTCCGTGGGTAACCGTTTTTCTCATTGTTGCGATTGGCTCTGTCTGCCGCAAAGAATCCG
Organism: uncultured Turneriella sp.; assembly: GCA_964408405.1. Taxonomy (GTDB): domain Bacteria; phylum Spirochaetota; class Leptospiria; order Turneriellales; family Turneriellaceae; genus Turneriella. Next base: position 3,738 of record CAYOZO010000093.1, on the reverse strand, counting down.
CGTTCGTCCCCGAGCTCACTCTCATTGACCAGGTGAGGGGCGCCGATGCCACGATGCGCAACTTCACGGCCGAAGCCTTTCGCAATGGTAGAGTCCTCTGGCGACTCGCTGCGGCCGAGGGCTACCTCGTGCAGGTGAAGGACGAGACGCATCTTTATGACCTGCGCATCGAATACTTCGAAAGTAACCGCCGCTCGCGCGATTTTGGCAAGGCGACGGTTGTCACAGCCAAAAAGTGTATTTTGCAGCAAGGAAACAAGTTCATGACCATTTCGGGTAATGTGCTGGTCGAAGCGCCACAGGGACGCAAGCTCAAGACCGAGGAGCTCTTCTGGGATGAAAGCAAAAACTCCCTCTATTCGAATGTTGCCGTCACTGTTCAGGATGGCGCAGGCAATGTTCTCACAGGTACGCGCGGCATTGTCACCGATCGCTCACTCAGCCGCACGGTCTTTAAAGGCGGCGTTGGCGCTGGTAGCGCCGGATTCTGACGCATGACCAAAATACAGAAGAAATCCCCGCAGCTGGGGGAAGAGGGCGCAGAAGTCTTACGCAACTCGTCGATTTTTTCTCTCTTTACTTCACTTTCGCGCGTGCTCGGTCTGCTGCGCGACATGCTCAAGGCCTATGCCTTTGGTACCGGCCCCTTGAGCGTCGCGTTCGACATTGCCTTTCGCCTGAACAATATGCTGCGCAACCTGGTCGCCGAAGGTGCGCTGTCGCAGGCATTTGTGCCGCTCTATAATCGCTATGCGCACCAGGGCGACGAGAAGGCGCGCGAGGCAGCAGGCGTCGTCATCGTGTTCGTCGCGATGACCATGGGAGTGATCACCGTGCTGGTGATTTTTTCTCTGCCGACACTGTTACCGCTACTGCTGGCCGAAGATAAGATGCCCCCTGAGCAACTCTCCCTCACGATTCATCTGAGCCAGTTGCTTTTCCCTTATCTTGTGATGATGAGCGTAGCTTCGCTCTACATGGGCATACAGTACTCGCACCGCATCTTCTGGGCGGCGAGCTTTGGTCCGGCGCTTCTCAATATCGTTATTTTGGTCTTCTTCGGCGTTTATGCCCTTTGGGTGCGCCTTAGCGGTGCAACATTTGGCGTCGCGTCGATCTACGTATTTTCCCTCGCGACGCTTTTGGCGGCAGTCGCACAGGTTATCTTCCAGATTTACACGGTACACCGGCGGGGGCTTACGCCGCGCTATCGATTTTCGCTGCGGCACGGCGCACTCAAAGCTCTGGGCTCGATGATGCTGCCTGCGGTCTTTGCCGCCTCGATGCAGGAGATCGGCCAGCTTATCGATGTCTATCTGGCAACTGCGCTTGCCTCCAAAGTGCCCGAGGCGATTTCGGCGCTGACCTATTCGCATCGCCTGATACAATTGCCGATCGGCGTTTTCGGTGTCGCGGTGGCGACTGCCAGCCTGCCGCAGCTTTCGCGCATCTATCAGAACGACAAAGAGGGGAGCGCCTTTTCGGAAAGCCTTGCCTCGTCGATCAGGCTGAATTTTTTCTTTCTGCTTCCGGCAATCGCGGGACTGATGGTCTTCAGTGAGCCCATTGTCCGCGTGATTTTCGAGCGTGGCGCGTTTACAACCCGTTCAACCGACGTCACAGCGCTCGCTCTCATCTGCTATGCTCCGGGAATTCTCGCGTATTCGCTGCAGAAGCTGTGCACTATTTCGCTCTACGCACAGATGAACACGCGCACACCCGCAGTCATCACCGCGCTGACCCTTATCCTGAACTTCTTACTCAGCCTCTACCTGATGCAGACCATGCTGCACGGCGGGCTTGCGGCAGGTTCGGCAATCGCTGCGTGGTGCGGAGTGATGATTTATACGGTTATTTTGCTGCGGGGACGTGTACTGCGCCAGCCGCGCCTGCTGCTGTTCGGCCTGCTGCGTATTCTTGCCATCAATGTGCTCTTTGCCCTGTTGCTGTTGGCCATGCGACAGTACATACTACCCGACCGGGCGCTACTGCAACTGGTTCTCTGTGTGCCCCTGGCTGTTGCAGTCTATCTTGCGCTCGCTCACCTGGCCCACATCGCCGAAGCACACGTTCTGGTGAATTTCCTGAACCGACTGCGCCAAAAGGTTATGCGTTAGCCGGGAGCCTCATGCGCTAACTCGTGCAAAAAAACAAAATCGCTCCGGCAAGTTGGCGCACGAGGCTCTCAGGCAAACGAAATCAGAGATATTTGTTTGCGCCTTAATGCGCGCTGACAAAAATTCCGCATGCGTTTTATCGTCTTGCGGCATCAGGAAGAAGAGGGCTTGGGTACCATCGCCGATTGGCTGCAAAAGAACGGGCATTCCTACTTCTACGTGAACCTTTTTGCGGGGCAAAAGCCGCCGGCAAATGCGCTCATGGCATACGACGGCCTTATCTCCATGGGAGGTCCCATGTCGGTCAACGATAGTACTGACCTTATGAAAACTTCGCTCGCTTTGACCGCCGATTTTGTGCAGGCTTTGCGCCCCGTTTTGGGTGTCTGCCTTGGCGCGCAGGCAATCGCCAAGGTCTCCGGCGCAGTCGTTGGCCCGTCAGCCTTCGAGCTGGGTTTTGCTCGCGTTGCTCCCGTTGCGGCTCATCCCTATTTTGCTTCGGGCAGATTGCCTCTCGCCGACTGGGATGTCTTCCAGTGGCATGGCGAAAATTTTACGCTGCCCAATGGCGCAGCGCATCTTTTCAGCGGCGAGGTCGTCGCAAACCAAGGATTTACCCATAAGAACGCGCTCGCGTTGCAATTCCACAACGAGCTTTCGCTGGAATGGTACACCATGTGGTATGAGAGCCTGCGGCATAAGTTCGAAAAGATGGATCAGCTAAAGCCACCTTCGCCCGATATGCCGTTCGCGGCGCTCAAGGCAAACCTGTTTGCGCTGCTCGATACCTGGGTGAAATCGCTGATTTAGGGGTAGGTTTAAACCTATCCCTAAATCCGTGCAAAGGATTCAACGTACTTTCTAACTCCAGCGCTGCTTGCGCCAAAGCGAAACGCATCACCGATAACTGCATAAAAGATATCATGAGCACGGGGTAGTTCACGCACATTGTCGAGCGTGATGCCACCGATCAGTACAAGCGGTAACTGTGTGCGCTTGCGGTAGTCAGCGATGAGGCTACGGTTGGTTGCGACCTCGGGTTTCGTGGCGCTGGCGAACATGGTACCCAGCGCCACGTAGGCAGGAGGCGGATTGCACGCCAGGGCATATTCCAGCTCGGCAAGGCTGTGCGTCGATCTGCCATAGGGTACACGAAGATCTGCCGGCAAGATATCGTCCTGGCCCAGGTGCAGTGGCAGCCGGTGCCGTGCGGCAATTGCTGCGTGGTCGTTGACGATTAATGTGACCTTTGGTGCCAGCCGCAGCATACGCAGCAGATTTTCTTCATACTGTACAGGGGAGATATTCTTGTGACGGTACTGCAGATTTTTCACTCCGGCATCCTGCGCAGAACGTACGAAATCCCACAGCGTCATGCGCTGCCGTTCACACGTCTCGCCGTCGCATATCAGATACAAATTGCCGCAACCTGGCATAAGTGGAGAGGCCGCCATATCCAAGCCCGCGCAAATTGTCGATTTGCCGCAAAGTCTTTTTCCTTAATATGGGCCTGCGCGCGCCGAAAAACAATAAGGAGCCTGTGCTCCAACTTGCCGGTGCGATTTTTCGCATGAGACCGCGACCGCTAATCGGCAAGAATTCCTTCGCAAATCGTGCCGAT
>CAYOZO010000092.1:0-13501 GCA_964408405.1 uncultured Turneriella sp. | reverse complement strand
AGCTGCGCTCGGTTTCAACATCCTGCTTCATGGCTGTTTTTCAACAGCCTGTTAGGGTTCAGCCGGTAGCGCTGAAACTAAATCATATCATCTTTACAGCCTCGTATGCTCTGGAAAAATAGGGTAATGCAGGCCTTAGTGCGCCTTTGGCAATATTTAGGTAATCTCGGCCAGCGCCATTTTACCGACCCTCTGGATCGAAAGCTCAACCGTGTCCTCAATGGACTTTATGCACTGAATCTTTCTGGCGCACTGCTGCTGAACCTTGTACTGGCCGCCATACTGGCGTATCTCCTGCAGCAAGATCACGACCGCTACGCCGGCTACGTGTTCCCCATCGCCCTGCCGGCAATTGCCCACATGATATTTACTCTGTTCACGCTCTGGCTCAAGAATAAGACGGGCAGTTTCTGGCCTGCCCTGCTCAGCAACATCGCCTATACCGTTTACATGGTTGTGCTCTGCCTCTATTTCGGTGAACGTGCGGGAGTTCACCTTGTTCTGCTCATGGTGATGCCCACGACATTCCTTTTTCTCCGTTACGGAAACTGGTCGCATCTGCTGGCGCACGGCGCGGTAATGCTGGGCGGCCTTGCGGCGGCGCTTGTCAGCTATGAAACCACTGCACCCTGGTTCCCGATGCCGCCCGAAATTACCCGGCTTGGCGGCTACCTGTCGTGGTTGGCAGCGATCAGCATGCTCTACGTATATTCCATCTACAACTGGCGCGAGGTCGATAGCGCCGAACGACAGCTTGTCGATGAGCGTGACCTCAACCACAGGCTACTCCAGGAGACTATTCCCAAGCTCGAAAAAGCAGAAGCCAAGTACCGCCACCTGGTCGATGATTCAGCAGACCTGATCTTCCTGACCGATCCACAATTCAACATCCTGAGTATGAACCGCTCATCGCAGAAGATGCTGGCCTTTTTGCCGTCCGATATGGTCGGGCGCAACCTGTGTGATTTCGTCGCCGATGGCGATAACAGCAGCCAGCAGCTGAGCCAAAAACTACTGTGCGAGCAGGTGAAGCAGACACTGGCGCCAGGCAAGATAACTCGTGTCCGAACGAGGTTAATCCACAAACACCGCGAAGACGGGGTAGAGGTCGTGCTCAGCCTGCAGCTCAGCCGCGTGAACGGTCAGGACGAAATTATCGCGCGCGCTACAGAAGTTGAGCCCGAGGTGACGCTCCGCTTTCTCAACCGCGAACATGGCAGCTATACGCTCGGAAACAACATTCTACACGCCGATGTTCTCAGCCAGCGTATCGCCGACCGTATCTCACTGCACTACAGCCAGCACGAGCTGAATTCGCTGCGGACCTGCATTCGTGAGATTCTCATCAATGCGATTGAACACGGCAACCTGGGTATCTCATTCGAAGAAAAAAGCCGTGTGATTGAACAGGGCGATTTTATGGATTTCCTGCGGCAGCGGCAAAATGACCAGCGGTATGCAAACCGTAAGGTGCAGGTGCGCTACGTAGTGAACCGCACGGGTTTGTTCCTGCGCATCACCGACGAAGGCGATGGTTTTGACCACCAGGGTTTTCTCAAGCGTACCGAAAGCGACGACAGCCTGCTGATGCTCGAACACGGCCGGGGACTAACGATGGCGCGCAATGCGTTTGACTCGGTCGAGTTTAATGCGAAGGGTAACCAGGTGACCCTGAAGAAGAAGCACTCGATTACCGCAACCAAAGCCGGTTAACCAGAGTTGCACTTCCTGCTGCGGCGAGACAGATCACCAGCCCGGCGGGCACATACCACGTCCACGCAAGGGGAGTAAAAGCGGCAATCGCGCCCATTGCCGCTACCGACGTGGAAAATCCCACTATCGCCGAGAGCTGGTTCGCGCGGCGAAAACCCAGCACATAGAGCCCCACGATACCACCGGCAAGAATCGAAGAGAGTTTCAAGGCAACCACGACGACCGGGTTTTTCTGGTCAGTAAAGAGCACCGCGATGAGCATGATCGCAAAAGCCCAGACGACCGTGAGCGCGCGCGACAATCGCAGCCGCCGCTTGTCGTCATGCGCAGCGTAACGGGGAAACAGGTCGAGCATCGTCGATGAAGCGAGCGAACTCACAGTCGCCGACAGAGTTGACTGGCCCGTCGCAAAAATTGCCGCGAGCACGAGGCCAATCAGGCCTGCCGGCAGCTGGTTGATAATAAACGAGGGAAACACTGCATCGGGTGTCGGGAAGGTTGCTCCTTTAAAGAAGGCAAACAGCCAGACACCGATGACGAGGAACAGCAGAAACTGCAGATCGACCAGGATGCCACTCGTGATCATCGCCTTCTGCGCATCGCGCAGGTTGCGGCAGGCGAGGGCTTTCTGCACGATCAGCTGGTCGGCGCCGTGAGACGAGATGGCCAGCAGCGCACCGCCGATGAGCCCCGCGGTCAGGTGAAAGGGTTGGGTCCAGAAAGAAGCCATGCCGCTTTCGAGACCCGAGGCGAAGAAGCGGAATTTTTCTGCGCCGGCTGATTCGAGCGGCACACCGCTCGCCTGCAGCACGAAGAGTGCGGCAAACGCCCCGGCAAGATAGACCGCGGTTTGTATGAACTCCACCCACATGGCCGCACGCAGGCCACCAAAAAAGGTATAGGGCAAAGTCAGCAGAGTGAAGACGAGTATCGACGTGGTGATCGACCAACCGCTGATGAGACTTAAGGGCAATGCTGTCGCGTAGAGCCTGACGCCGGTGCCGAGCAGGCGTGTTATCTGGAAAAGCACAGCGGCGAGCCGCCGCATGTTCACGCTGAACCGGTGCTCGAGGAATGCATATACCGTTTCGATATTGCCCTTGAAGTATGCGGGCAGCAAAACGAACGCCACGATGATGCGACCGAGCACGTACCCGAGCGCCAGTTGCATGAAAGTCAGGTTACCGGCATACGCGAGCCCCGGTATCGAGATAAACGTCAGGCTTGAAGTTTCAGCTGCAACAATCGATGCAGATACCACCCACCAGGGCAGTGAGTGGCTGCCCGAAAGATAGTCAGAGGCATGATTACGGCTGCGGCTCGCGGCAAAGCCGACTACCTGCAGCAGAGCGAAATAACCGAAGAGTACGATGAGGTCGAGTTTGTTCATGCATGACTCATAAGAACTATAGATAAAAAACCACGGCGACACGGCGGTCACGGCGTTTGTCAGAAGAAGATCTGGAATTTGATATTTTGCCTGGCATAAAGATTTGAATATTCAGATGGACGCGCGCTTTATGCCTTGCTTCAACTGCGGGGCATTGAAGTTTAGCAGATATCCTGTCTTGATATTCGACAATTTGAGATAGCTGATTAATTGTGCGATATGTAGTCTGCTGAGAATTTCGACTGCCTTGAGCTCTAAAATTAGCGAGTCAGCAATGATGAAATCCGCTCTGAATCCAGCTCCAAGGTTTTGTCCACGGTAAACGACCGGGATTTCAACTTGCTGGCTAAAAGGAATTTCCTGGAGTGCGAGCTCCAGCGCAAGTGCTTGCTGGTAAACAGACTCCAACATTCCAGGTCCAATTACTTTATGGACCGCAAACGCAGCATCAAGAACCTGGGTACAGAGCTCGTTAGAACAACTCTTGAGGTCAGCCATCCCTTACAAACTACCAACTTGGCGATGATCGGGGAAGAAGTTTAAATAGAGACGCCGTGCCCGCCGTGTCGCCATGGCTAACTACATAGACCTTTTTGACGGCAGACCGACTGAGCAATAAAAAAAGCCCCGAAGGGCTTTCTTGCTGCCGAAGCAGCCAGGTAAATCCGTATGGAATTACCTATTTCGCAGCTTTCTTCTCTGCTTTTTCTGCTTTGTTCGCTTCGGCTTTTGCTTTTTTCTCAGCTTTTTTTGCCTCTGCTTTAGCTTTCTTTTCTGCTTTGATGCAAGCAGCTTTTTCTTTGCCTTTCAGCGCTTTGCAATCAGCAGCAGGTGCTGGTGCAGGAGCTGGTTCAGAGTCCTGCGCGAAAGCGGGTACTGCCAGCGCGAGCAAAGCGAGTACTGAGAGAAGCGATACGGTCTTTTTCATGTTGTCTCCAAAGTTTTTAAGTCCCTTGCGGGCTTACTGGTGAGACGTTCAGGCGGCCCTGGCCGGTCTTTTTTTTTTGGCTCTTTCTGCTAAGGAATAGGAGATATATCTCATTGAGCACCTCGTGGGCGCTGGCTTCAGTAAAGATAGAATTCCTTTGTGTTTTTCCTGAAATCAGTTTCCACAACACGATAACCGTCACGGTAGCCTTCTAGATCCCGGCCCAATTCTACCAGTTCACGAAACTCCGCTGAGCCGCTCAGTATATCAATCGCGAGCTTGTCGGTGACATACTCATAAGGTTCGCGCCGCCAGTCGAACTCGTTCGGGTAGAGGTCGTGCGCGGTTTTGACCATAGCAAGCCCTGTGTAAAAGGCTTCATAGCTATGGAAATCCATAACGTGCACAAACACTCCCCCGCAGCCCTGGTTTTGGTACTTATGAAAAGTCGGCTTGAAGTAGAGCGGGCGAAAATACACACCGGGGAGCTTTTGCGCATTCAGGGCGGCTGCATATTCTTTGGGATCAATAAACGGGGCGCCAATGATCTCGAACGGGCGGGTGGTGCCGCGGCCTTCTGACACATTGGTCGCTTCAAAGAGGCAGGTGCCGGGATAGACAACCGTCGTGTCAAAGGTCGGCATGTTGGGCGATGGCTGGCTCCATAAACCACCGGTCTCAGGGTAAAGCTGCTCGCGGCGCCAGTTTTTGAGTTCGATGATTGTCAGCTTCGCGTTCCATTTCTGCGTCGCGTTCAGAAAGCGGGCGATCTCTCCGTTCGTCAGCGCATGCCGCACGGCCAGGGGGTAAGCTCCCACAAAAGATTCGAAACCGGGGTGCACGACATTGCCCTCGACCACCACACCGCCGAGCGGGTTGGGCCTGTCGCAGACGATCACCTCAAGGCCGCGTGCGGCACAAGCCTCCATACAAAACGCCATCGTGTAGGCGTAGGTATAATATCGACAACCGATATCTTGTATGTCCACAACGAGCAAATCGAGCCCTGTGAGGTCTTCTGGGCGGGGTTTGAGCTCTTCTTTTGTCTGCCCGTACAGGCTGACAGCTTTGAGGCCGGTGAAGCCATCGACCTCGTCGGCGACGGTAATCTGGTCCTGTTCGGTGCCAAAGAGGCCGTGTTCGGGAGCGAAGATTTTTTCGGCGTGGTAACCCTGCGTACTGAGCGCTTCGAAGAGGTAACGCCCGTCCGCCGCGACCGAACTCTGGTTCACGAGCAGAGCAAAACGTTTGCCTTTGAGGTATTTGCCGGGGTCGGCGATCAGCCGGTCGATGCCAAAGGTGGTGCGCATGTCAGAGAATCTGGACCAGAGTATCTTTCACGCTTTTCCAAAAGCCGCCTTGGTCGGCAAGGGCAAGTTGCCGATCGAACTCCTCGGGAGTGTAAACGAGCAGGTCGATGCGTGGCCAGATGTCATATATCCCACTCAATGCCTGAGCGCGATCACAGAAAGGTAGGTCGGTAGTTTGGACCACAATGAGGTCAACGTCGCTCAATGGCGTGTGGGTATTCTGCGCAAACGAGCCAAAGAGGTACGCCTTATCGGCTTTGGACCTGAGAAAGCCTTGCAGCCGCTCGACGAGTGCTGCTCGGTCTTGTTTAACAAGGTTGCGACTTTCAGGAGTGAAGACAATACTCACGAAATGGTCTCCTGTTTGATCAACTCCTGCACAAGTAGAAACAGGCGTTCTCCGTTATTTATAGCGCGTTCGGCCTGCTCATTCGAAAAGAAGTCCGAAGGCGGTGTGTTGTCTGGCAGACTATCAGGATAGCGTGCGGAAATGTAGAAGAGATCGAGTTCGCGCCCGATTGTCTCGATTTCCCCGTTTACCCCGAGCTGTCTAGCAAGCGCGGTAATTGAATGGCCACGGGCGCTTTCTGCCCCACGCGAGTAAGCAAGGGCCTTGAGCGATTTTTCGCCTATCTGCTGGGCGATAAAGCAGGCGCGCGACGCAAAGCCGTGCGCAAGGCTGTCCTTTGCCCAGAGGATGTCCTGTTCAGCTTCGCGTAACCAGGCTTCGAAGAGCCGCATATGTCTGCAGGTCAACCCGTGCAATCAGCGCGGCAAGGAAAATCAGGCCGACGCCAGCAGTTTTTCAAGAGAACTCCTGAGGATAGTTTTCTGCGGAAATGCAGTTGAACCCGGTTGCTATCGAGTGATCCACCGAGGAAGCAAGACCAATAGACTCAAGATGAGTTTCCAGCTTTCGGGCTGCTGCTATCGCTTCGCCACGAATGCCGTGTCGATCGGATTTGCCATCGCCGTGGAGCGTAATATCAAAAAAAGAGTCGCCCACGCTGATGAAGCAGAATGTACCCTCGATTGGACATCCTTTGACCTGGCATTCGCCGGGAACAAGGTACTGCGGCAGAAAGTGGATTGCAGACCGCATCCACGGTAGTTCCGTCGGAGTCGGTTCGAGCTCGGTAAGCAGGTTAATCTTCCGCAGGAAGTCATCGGTATCACTGAAGCCAATGCGGCATTGCAGCATTTCGGGCATCCATGCGTGGCCCGATTCAAAATCACCAAAGACGTAGAAATATCGAAGCTCCCTCGCCCAGTGGACAAGTTGGCCGGCACTGTGCGTGCGGGTGAAACGACTCAGTGGTTCACGCCGTTCGCTCGCCATGCTAAACTACCCGCACCATATCACGCACCGCGCTTTGCCAAAAGCCCACGGTTGGCTCGCTGGTTAAGCGCGCCCATTCAGCAGGCGTGTAAATGAGTGCTTCGATATTGACGTTGAAGTCGCGCAAGTCTTCGAACAGGCGGCCGCGTTCATGAAAAGGCAGCTCGGTCTCGGCGACGATGAAGAGATCGATGTCACTTTCTGGGCCGGCATTGCCGCGCGCTAGCGAACCATAGAGCCAGGCGCTCTGAACCCTGCCAGCAAGAATTTGCCGAAGTTTAAAGATAAAGTCTTCGAGTGACAATCCCATCAGCGGGTTGGAATGCTTGTGATAGGTGATTACTCCCATACTAATGCGCCATGAGTTCTTTTACCCGGCGCAGTACCAACTCTGCTTCCGCCCGGGCAGACAATGCCGCTTCCTCATCGAGAAAGTCTGCCGGAATGCCTTCGGGGAATGCATCGGGATATCTACCGGAAATATAGTAGCGGTCGAGAATCCTGCCGGCGCGTTCGATTTCGGCATTTACGCTGAGCGCCTGTGCTATCTTAGTAACGGAGTGGCCTTTGCCTGCTGACGCGCCGCGAGAGAACGCCAGTGCTTTGAGTGCGTTCTCGGCTACCTGCTGCGCGATGTAGCACGCCTGTGCGTAGTGCCCTCGCTCAATCGAGTCGGCTAGCCATGCCGCGTCGTCTTCGGCCTGCCTTAACCAGTCGTGAGCGCGAGAGAGAGCCATGTCGCTGATTGGCTAAGCTTCAAAGTCGTGTAAAGCTTTAGGGGTAGGTTTAAACCTACCCCTAACGCTTAACCCTACCCCTAAAGCTACCGCCCCAACTTTCGCGCCACCTCACGAATCAGTTTGAGCGTCGTCGTATCGCTGTCGTAAACGCTGTACCAACCCTGCGCCTCGTGTGGCGGGTCGCCGATGAAATTGTCGCCCGGCTTCCATTGCACGCGCGCGGGGCGGCCTTCGCCACCCCAGGCCCAGAAATTGACTCCCGCGATCGGCGCGTCGGTCTTGTGCGATTCGAGCACGTGGTAGAATGCCTGCGCGTAAAAATCATCGCGCAACGTCACCGGGGTGCCGGCTGCAAAACGGTTCAGGTCGCGTGAAAAACCGAACTCCTCGAACACGAGCGGCTTATTCAGCTTCTTCGCCATCTCGCGGTGCTGCGCGAGCTGCTTGTGCAGAACCTCGACGGCCTTGCCGTAGGTTTCCTGCGCCTTCCATGGGCTGTAGAGCCCCGAGTTCTGCACCCAGATGTGCACGGTGGTGTAATCAATATCTTTGTGGGAGTGATTCTTGATCTGGTCATTGCCCGAGAACTGGAATACCTCCCCCATTGCACCGGTACTGACCAGGTGGTTGCGGTCAAGCGACTTGATGAGCGCCGCCGATTCAGCGATCCACTTGTCATATGTGTCGCCGCTGAAGAAGCCCGCGGGTTCGTTCGCGAGCTGCCACGCCATGATCGTCGGGTCGTCGCGGTATTCTTTCTTCGTGATGGAGTTTCTTCTCTGCACCAGCATGCGCACGAAATTATGGTAGTAGCCGACAGCAGTGGTGTTGCCATAGAAGCGCGTGACATAGTAGTTATAACGAAACCAGCGCCACCACGAGCTGAGCTTATAGTCAGAACCGCCGCGTGCCTCGGGGTCAAATTCGGGGTAAGGAATTTCACCTTTACCGGCCCAGCGCAGGTACTGTCCGAAACCTCCCGACCACTGCCAGTAGTTACCGAGCACGACAACAGCAGTCATGTCCCGCTTCGCCATCTCGGCGAGCAGGTAGTCGAGGCCCTCGAGCAGCTTCTGGTCAAAAACACCGGGCGCCGTCTGCAGCGCCGGCACCATACGGTAGGGCTCACTGTCGGGGCCTTCGCTCGCGGCGAGAATGCGCAGGTTCTTAATGCCCAGTTTCTGCAACCGGTCGAGCTCGCGTTTGAGGCGGGGCCGGTCGTGCGCGCCGAGGTTCATGCCGTACCAGAAGTTCGCTCCCATGAAGGTGTACTTCTTGCCGTTGCGGACGAGGTCCATGCCGCGGGTTTGTACGAACGATGGGGCGGCGTACAGAGTCGTCGTCACAAGGAAAGCGGCCAGAGCGATAATACGAGGATTCATATCCGACTCAGCGGCAGGAGGCCAAAATCCGCTGCGCTCGTCGAGTGTTTACATCTGGTTTACGAGCGGCGTTGTGCACGCAGGCTGGCATACAGGCAGCGGATGCAATATCCTAATCCACACGGGGCCGGTTGCCCCTGGCACCCATGGGCGGCAAAAACTGGCACGCCGAACATCAAGTGGTGTGAGGAAACACTCTGCGCGTGGTTCTCTGAACCGGCAAATACCTGGTCCAATCTGGGATATCTGATTGCCGGAATCGCTATCTTTTATCTGGCGATGCGCCAGAAGCAGAGTCTCGCGCTGAAATGTTTTGGCCCGATCATTTTCTTCATGGGGCTGATGTCGCTGATCTATCACATGTCTAATATCTACCTGACTCAGGTTCTGGATTTTGTCGGGATGTTTCTTTTTGTTGGTTGGGCAATTGCGATGAATATGGTGCGAATGGGCAAGATTGGGTGCAGGCAGATGCCTGTCTTTGTTATTGGTCTTACGGCCGTTCTGTTGGCTCTTGTGCACCTCATGTACTTGCTCGGCGTTCGCTTTCAAGTTTTGGTGCTCGGTGCCGCGGTTGTGATTTTGGCCACTGAATATGGTGCACGAAGCCGGAATAAAGGCCACACCACCTACAAATGGTTCGCGGCTAGCCTGGGTTTGCTATTGATAGCCTTCAGCTTCTCGGTTGCCGACGGCAAACGCCTGTGGTGCGATGAATCCTCTCATGGCTGGTTTTCACAGGGTCACGCATTGTGGCACTGGATTTCCGCGATTGCGATGTTAACTTTTTATCTGCACTATTCGCAGCTGACCCAGTCGGTTCTCACCATAACACCAGGCCATAAATAGCGAATTACCGCCTGCATGTAACAGCATTCTGAAAAAATAAACACCCGCCCCATCAAGAGGCGGGTGCTATCGACCAATCAACAGCCTGTTAGTTGCACTTCCAGGCGCTTGCCTTGGCGACGTACTGCTTACCGAGTTTCGGGTGGTTGTAAGAAGTTACATCCAGGAACACCTTGTTCGCATTCATGGCCTGTGCTTCTTCTTTCACGGCTTTGATTGCAGTTTCGCGATCGAGGCCTGCGAAGCGGTCGCCAGTCTGTACTTTACCCAAGTTTTCGCAGTTGATCAGTTTTGCGTCTGAAGGTACGACCTCTACCGAAGCCAGAGCTCCTACAAACACCAGTGCTGTTACAGCGAGAATTGTCTTTTTCATGTTGTCCTCCATCTCAGGGGGGCTGCCCCTTTCGATGCTGAGAACATAACCCATATCTGCGCGTTTGTCATCAGCGCCGACACCGGGAAATCTGCGTGGTACTACGGAGATAGGGGGAGTTTGGGTAGCCTGGAAGCCTTGTCGGTCAGGCATGCTTGAGTCTCGTCAGTCACGGGATACATTGCGTAATTCAGCAAGGGTTCCGCCGTTACAGGGACTACGTGTAACGCCCGCGAACTTGTGCTATCGCAGAAAACTCCCCAGTGCTGCCATCACCTCACCCGGCGCCTCAAGCTGCGGCCAGTGGCCAATGTTCTCACTCAGCAGCTGCACTGGGGAGTTCGGTAGCTCTTGCTGGTAGCGCTGTGCCATGTGCCCGCCTGAGTTTGGGTCTGCGGGGCCGCAGATATAGCAGAGCGGAGTGTTTGTCGCGCGCATCGCAGCATGCCAGCGCTGCTGGTGTTTCTCTTTTTCAAAGACCATGCGACCAATGCGGTAGGCGATTGCTTTGCCGTCTTTGTGGTTGAGTATGTCCCAGTAGTCATCGAGCAGGTCGCGGGACGGTTTGGTCTGTGGCCCAAAGAGAGAGACTACCGGCCGTTCGACGGCGCCACGCCCGATGCGCTGGCTCAAAAACGCACCCAGCCAGTCGGGCGATTGCGACAGCACGCGCTGTATCAGTCTTGGTCTGTAGACATCGGTGAAGAGCCCACCGTTCATGAAAGCCACCGAGCGCATCTTGAAGGAGTTTTCATTTTCACGGGCCAATAGCTCTTGCGCGACACTAACACCCAGGTCGTGCGCGAGAATGTCTGCCTCGCGAATAGCCAGGTGCCGCGCGAGTGCATTCACGACATTCACGTAACCCGCGAACGTGTAATCGTGCTCACGTGGTTTGTCAGAAAAACCCATTCCCGGAAAATCGAACAGCACAACGCGGTGCTTCTTGGCAAGCTCGGGAAGAACCAAGTGGTAGTCATAGCTGCTGTAAGGATAGCCATGCAGCAAGAGTAATGCAGGTCCGCTACCAGCTTCCTGGTAGTAGATCTGAAGCCTATCGACCTCCAGGTATTTGCCGGCATTGAGCCACTGTTGGACACGGTCTGTCATCGTTTTCACCTCAGGCAATCTGCACGACGACGTTACCCTTCTTGTGACCAGCTTCGACGTAACGGTGTGCTTCGGCTATCTGCGCGAGCGGGTAGGTGCGGTCAATCACGGGGCGGAGCTTCTTCTGTTCTGCGAGGTCGCGGATAATTTCAAGATCGACCCTTTTTTCTGCGCCAACACCCGCAACGATGCGGAGTTTGTAGAATGGTTGCAGCAGCGGCAGGTACATAGCCCTCAGTGCGCCCGGATTGATCAGCACGAGTTTGCCATCGGTCTTCACGCGTTGCAGGTGATCTTTCCACGGCACCTTGCCCACGGTATCGACGACCACGTCGTATTGCGTCTTGTCTTTCGCGTACTCGGCACTGTTGTAATCCAGTGCAAGTTCAGCTCCGAGGCTGCGGACCAACTCAAGATTCGCCTTGCTCGAGACACCCGTGACCTGTGCACCGAAGTGCACGGCAAGCTGCACAGCCGCGGTGCCGACCGAACCCGAGGCGCCCACGATCAGTACACTCTGCCCAGCGGCTACCTGTGCTTTGCGCAGGTAATGCAGCGCTGTCAGGTAGCCAAACGACAACGCGGCTGCTTCGTTGAAGCTAAAACTGCGAGGCATAGTTGTCATGACTGCCTTCTCTGGCAGGGCGACGTATTCGCCGTACCCGCCGAAGCGCATCAGTGTCGAACCAAAGAGTTTGTCGCCAGAACGAAAGCGGGTCACTTTTGTGCCGGTTGCTACTACCTCGCCCGCAAAAACTCCCCCTAAAACTTTGATGCGCGGCTTTCTGAGGCCCAAGAACAGGCGCACGCCCCACGGGTCGGGACGCCTCAGGCGCCAGTCGGCAGAGTTGACGGCGCTAGCGTGCACGCGAATGAGCACGTCGTGCGGGCCGGGTATCGGTACAGGCACTTCAGTCAGCTGCAGTACCTCGGGTGCGCCGTAGGCGGTGCACACGGCTGCACGCATTGTGCCAGAATTTTCTTGTCCCATAACTGCTTGCCTATTTGGCTTACGGCGTAAGCCAGTCAAGAAGTATTGCTGCTCCAGGTCGTGCTGGCGAGGGTGAGTTCTTATGGCGTGCCGTGTGGCCATTTCCATGCATTTCGGATAACGAACAGAAGCAAAGCGACTTCGACTGCGGCAGCGAAATATATATGCACCCAGGCCTCACTTGCCAAATTAAACAACGTGTAAGGAATAAACAGCGTCGCCACAATGATGTTGGTAACGCGATTTACTCTGGCTGGCAAGGCGATGCACAAAAAAATCATTAGCGCAGGAATCGTCATGGAGAAGAGAGTCACCATGAGGAATGTCTGCGTTATCTGAAAGGTGAATACCTTGCCTGCCGACATATCAGCCAGTGAGCCGGGCATATACAGGTGGAAATAATCCACGTAGATGTAGAGAAACATCAGGCTCGTCCACAGCGCTGCGAGCTTCAGCTTGATGCTGACCTTGATATCTTCGAGTGTGTTTTGTTGTTTTGTGTGCGTATACATCTCCTTTCTCCCTTGCTCAAGTTCAACCCCTATGGCTTACAAAGTAAGCCATAGGGCAAAAAAAATCGTCAAAATTTAAATCCCACATGCAACCCTGGCTCAATGAAGTAGCTGGGCCAGCGGCTGTCCAGGCGTGCGAAGTCTGCAGGCACGTTGGTGTTGATTGGCCAGTGCGTAACGGCTATCGAAGGTTCGATGAAGACGTGGTCGTCGCAGAAACTGAAGTGGTAGCCGAGACGCAGCGTCATGAAGAGCTGAAAGCCTTCTTGAATTGTCTTGCCGTCGGGCGCCTTGAATTGCTGCAAAAGCGGCAGCGCGTGCACTGCCGTGTACAGCCCCTGCCACAGGTAGCGCTGGTAGGCGACGCCCACGCCGTATGCCCGCACGTAACCAGGGTAGGCCTGCGCCGGATCGCTCATATCGGGGCCCCACGGAGTGCCGAGCGCGCGGTGGTATGCCCAGGTGATTGCTTCAAGGGAAAGCACATCTTTTTTCGTCAGCCAATAACCGGCGTTCAGCTGGTAGAAACCGGGTGAAGGATCCAGGACGGCGTTCATCGCCATAAAGAGCGATGTACCCACGAAAAAGCGGTTAAACGGTTCATTGCCCGTTTGTGACTCGCGCTGCACGCCGGCAACAGTCTGCGTTTGTTTTTGGGCAAACGTCGCGGTTGCGCCGAGCAATGTAAGTGCACTGATGAGCAGCGCGATTGTTCTCAATTTTATCATTTGTTCTCCTTACAGCCCGGATGCGACATAGCAGGATGTTGAAAAAACCCCGTGCTCGCTGCAGACGCCGCGATTTCGTGCCGAAATCGCTCGCAAAACGCCCCTCACCCCTCACCATAGCATGGTGAGGGGTGAG
>CAYOZO010000091.1:4619-13733 GCA_964408405.1 uncultured Turneriella sp. | reverse complement strand
GGAAAGGAGTAGAGTCACTTATAGATTTAGCTTAGCTATTCTTTGCGGAAGAATTGATTGATCGCCAGAGAGCTGGAAATAATCCCGAGTAATATCATTAGTGACTCAACCACCGCTCATTTCGTCATCTGCTTCTTGACTTCGCGGCCAATCATTCTTGAAAACCCAACGGCGAAGAGATAGGCAGCACAGACAAATGTAACTGTCGTCGCGATGGCCATTAGTGGACTCATGGTATAACTTTACACATCCTAAAATCCAGCGTCAAGAATTTGCACGAGCAGCCGGAATTACTGCCCGTAGCAGCGTCGATGCATTACCAGATACCGGGGCCTAGCTGTGCACATAGCTGCTGCCAGCTAAACGGCGTCACAGCAGTGTTTGAATATGTCGAGCGATCACCACAGCCAAGCAACAGGAGCGTATCTGTGAGGTCGACGGTATTCGTATTAACCATGTTGATCAAGGTCTGTGTCGGCTCAACTCCGCCCAAATTGTTCAGGATTGAGCCCGCTATGTGCTGCGGGCCCAAGCCGGGCAGGTTTACCGCGTAGGCGTTTGTCCAGACGCCCGGACCACCCAGAGCCACACCACTTTTCAGGTTGTCGGCTAAACCATCCGAGGCAATATCTACCACGCTGCCCAAGCCAAAATTTTCACTGAAGTAACCCTTCACGCTGCCGGCGGGAATCGTCACACCGTGGTGCAGCAGACGTACCATGGCTTCGCGGGCAGAGATACTTGGCGCCGTGCCATTGTACGTAATGGAGAAGCCGCGGGTCCCGCTTGTCTGGCCTGTCGCGTCGCGATCGATGAGCTGAATCAGCTGTGCAGCATTGACCGCAGGTTCGGAGACGCTGATTGAGGTCAACTGGCCGCCAGATATGGTATCGACAATGGCGCTAGCCCCGTCAGAGAATGACACAAAGGGATTCTCCCCGATAACCACTTTCGCACCTACGGGACATCCGGAACCGCCGGTCAGTACAGTTGCATTCACGTGCCCACCAGGTATCGTAACGTTAAACGTTGGCGCCACCGCACAGCCAACAACCTCTATGTTCGGAACAGCAGTATATCCACATCCTGTATTGGTAACAGTAATCGACGTCACGGTTCCGGATCCATCGACATCGACCGCCGCTTCAGCCCGGCCGCCAATTTTTACTATTCTTTCATCGGCATAATTGAAGCCACCGGAAATCGCGGAGCAACCAGTCAGCGCGCCATTCACCGCAGGACTTGCCGTGACCGTACAAGTTCCCCCAGTCCCCCCTGCACCTACTATGGGGCAGACATCGCCATTGTTATAACCACTACCCCCATAGAAGTTACGCAGCGTGGCAATCGCACCACTGACAACGCAGCGCAGCTGAGCCCCTGTTCCACCGCAGGTGGGGCACGTACACGAAATTGCCCCGGGACCGTTCGCGCCAGTATATCCTGCACCTGGATTGGTGATGGTTGCGCCACCGATGATGCGCATACGGGCAGTGGCTGTTGGCTGCGTTGTACAACCACCGCTAAAACTGATCGTCGGGGTCGCGGTATAGCCCGCTCCAGGATTCGTTATCTGGATGCGTACAACCTGCTGGGCAGCGCTGTCTATGATTGCCGTTGCTGCAGCAGGTGTAGTCGGAGAGCCACCTGTAAAAGTAACTGTCGGCGCTGTGGTGCACCCAGAACCGCGCGTGTTGAGTGTCACCGCGCTTACCACATCCGATGGCGTTACAACGATCGTCGCAGTGGCGCCCGCCCCGCCGCCATTGGTCACAAGAATTGACGGCGGAGTCGCGGGGTTATAAATATAATTCTGCCCACCATCAAGCCTCAGCGAACCAACAAGCTCGGCCATTGCCGACACGCCGAGACCCGAGGTATTGCTAATGTTTGTGGCGTTATAAGCCGCAAATAGCTGAGCGACCATGTCATGGTCGCCGCTCGGAACAGTAACCAGGCTGGTGACTTCGCGCGCGTCCCCGAAGTTATCGAGCATGTAAACCATCTTATACACATCTTCACGCGAGATGGAGTTGATCAGCGATATCAGGTCATTGATCACTGCATTATTATTGCGACTTCCATCAACCACGGAATTCATTACCCCGACAAGATTACTAGAGCGGTTTATGCCATTGATAAGAATACCGAGTTTTGCTCCGTCTGTTACACCGTTGATGAGCGTAACGATCGTACCCGGCGATCCGGTAATGTGGTTTATCACATTCACCATTTTTCCCAGACCAGTCGCTCCGGTTGCGGTGAGAGTTGGAAATCCCCGATAAGCCGTCGGCGGATTGTAATAGCACTGGCCAGCCGTATAGGTCATCGCGGCACCACCGCCATCGTTATATGTACCTGGCGAATAGTTCGTGCCTGAATCCGTCACAACAAACGCACGCACACGACCAACAAAGGTCGGATGATTCACCGCGTCGGTCTCGACGATGGCTTTCACAAATGCATCGCCGCTTCCACCGGGAAGCGGGTTAATCACAAAATTGCCGGAATAGGCATTTAGTGCGCCTGGATTTGATACAGAACTCGCATACCCTAAACCATAGTTGAAAGTAGATCCAGAAATTACTCCACCCTGCTCATTCCAGCAATCCTGCCCCTGTATCTGGTTTACCAGGTTTGCGACGTTTACAGTACTCGCGATCTGCAGACCATTGATGATCTGCGTCATATTACCCATTGAAACCTTGCGCACAAGAAAGCGCATGTCTTCAATTTCATTGATCTGGTCGGCAAGATTCGCCAGCTTGCGACCACCCGCGTCGTAGTCGGTAGCGGACGAATCGTCTAACTTGGAACCGTTGGCTACAAGGTTGACAAGCCCCCTATCGTCGCACGTCTGCACACCCGCCGTATTTTTGTCAGTTATGGCATCGTAACATGCAAGCTGGAGCACATCGAGTGTATTTCCTATGTACTCAACCAAATATTTTACCTTGTTACGGCGACGCGGATCGGCATCTGTCGGAAAGAGTTGCACGTTATCAATCAGGTAAGCGGCCGTACGCACTTCATTATTTGTCGTATCAGGCGCATCGTGCGCCACTGTGCCATTGATGTTATTCAAGAGCACCATCAAATTGTCTATTCCACGGTTGGGGCATGAATTCCCAACGGTATGATTAATGGTAAAGCCATCGTCAACGTTATAGATCAAGTCCATCATGCGATCAACGTTGTTTACTCGGTTGATCATCTCGGCCAGTTTTGCATTCCACGCGCCAGAACCACCATGCGGAGCGCGAAAATCCTGCATGGCTTGTTCCGCTGCCGTACCCGGGAATGTGCAGGTGGCCGGTGCGCGGTGTTCGATGACAGGGCGCAACCGATCGGTGAAGTAGCGAATTTGCGCAGTGTCCTGTGATGTATCGTTGCGCACGGTACGACGACCGTTCAGCAGCGTACCCATTTTGGAAGTATCGGTTACGCTCTCCATAACTGACAAGAGGTTGCGCACCCCCTGCAGCTGAAAGCCGAGGATAGTCGGATCACACGTATTATCACCGAGCAGGGTCGGACAAATATCGCGCCACAGGTTGCCGGCCGTGTCGTACGTGTTATAAACCGGCGCGGTGGGTATTGTCGTATCGATATACACGCAGTTTGAAGTTGTGCTACCGGCAACAGGACAGGGAGTTGCAGGCGTTTCGCGGCTCAGATTCGCCGTGTTCGAATCAAACGAATCGAGCAGGTATGCCATGTCACGCCCATCAAGCGTCAGGTTCATCAGGTTGTACAATTTCGTCGGGCCGACCAGGTTAGGCGAGGAAAGATTGGGATCACTCGCCGTAGGCGTGTCAAAACCAACTACAATGTACGCGAGCTTCATCAAATAAGAATAATGATCGATGGTCACTTTATACGGTTGCGTGTTGAATGTATCGGCCGCTGCTGTCGTGGCTGGCTGTGTCGTTACCATGGTCGATGCCGGACACAGAGGCTGGTTTGCTGCGAGATTACCGCTGTTTGAGGCACACGGGAGGTTCGTGTAGCTGTGGTTGACAGTATCGATAAGCGTCTGCAGACCCTGATCGTTGGCGCCATTCAGCAACTGCACCATGACGTTCGGCAAATGAAAGTGCTGCCAGGTACACTGGTTCATGCTTGCGACTGAACGCGCGTCAAAATTGTTGCCGGGGAAAATTGCGTCGTAACGCGTACAACCCACGCGTTTGATGGTCAATATCAGCTCCAGCGTCGTGGTCGCGGTAATTCCCTTCACCAGCCGGATGAGCTTATCTTCATTTACCTTCGAGAGAATATAGAGCAAGTCGCCGACAGGAATACCCGGCAGTGTCGCGTCGTTGGGATCTTTTAACAGAATATTCAGTTCTTTTTCGCCGACCTGTCGCGCAAACTTGCCCAAGACCTCATTCTGCGCCTGCGTGAGTTTGACCTGCTCTGGCGGCGTCGCACGCCCAAGACAGGCCGCGAGGAAAGGTAACATGAATATAATGGCGAGCAAACCCCGCCCCCTGCCCCTCCCCTGAGCAGGGGAGGGGTGCCGAAGGCGGGGAGGGGTTATTTTAATCCAGCGCATCAGAATAACCCCGCTGTATAGCCCAATAGTACCACAATACCACTCTGCGACAGCTTGCGCGTTTCTGTCTTAACCAGAAAATCCTCGCTCCACGTCACGGCAAAATTGCCGTTCGCATCTTTCTTGGTCTCGGTCAACGACCCACGGCGATTCAGCGTCACGTTGTATTCCTGCATTTGGTAACCGATGCGCAGGTCGAGGTAGTGCCCGCTTTTGATGTGGTACTGAAAACCGATCGCCGGCATAAAACGAAAACCAAAATCATTGATGAAGCTTTCCTGCAAATTGGCTTCTACTGAATACGTCTTCTGTGTGGGAGTTCCCCCTTCTATCTCGGTGGTAGTGAAGCTGCCGGCATTCATCGAGTACTTACGCTTACCGTACACAATAGACAGTCCTACCTCGAATCCGGCATAGGGCATCAGCTTGTGATCCAGAAATCCCCGCTCATACCAGTAGAAAAAACTCATACCGGGTGAAAAAGTAAGCAGGCTTTCATCCACCTGCACCGTACCAGGATACGTGCGCGTAGGCGTCAGAGCGAGTGCATCATAGTAGGCGAAATCTCCCGCAACGGTTTGCGTGGTGTTTTTGTAGAGCGGCGCAATATAGCCATGAAAACCAATGCGCAGGAACTTCTTGTCTTTCGCCCACTGCGCATTGCGCAGACCTGGCAGCTGGTCGAGGTTTACTCCAAGCAGACCTTCTATCCCTACCATATAATTCATGGCGTTGTTCTGCGTCATCGGCACGCTCACGTTCCTGGAGTTGTTAGACGCACTCGCCTGCCGAAATATATCCTGCTCGATCGAATTTTTTCGGCTTTCGCCCCAATCAGCAGTTTCTTTTGCCATGACAATACCGCCTCGCCATGTCAACTCGCCCAGGTAGAAATATTTCTTGCGTATCTGCGCCAGCGCACCGTCGCCCTTGGGCATCTTACCGATACCCTGCGCTTCGCCGGGCGCAGGAAAATCCATCGGCCCCGAAGGCGACACATCTGCGGGAGCATTGCTTTCTGCAGCGGGCTGCAGCGTCTGCGCAAACAGGTGGCCATATTTCGACAGGCTCAGCATGACCAGGAATACTGTCGCCGCCCTCTTCATCAGAAGACAATCCCCACCTGGATGAAACCACCCAGCATTTCAAATTTGTTGGTTTCTTTGCTTTTGAAGCCGAGCGAAGTAAGCGGAAAAGTGCCGTACAGCGTATTGCCGAGCACTGCCTGCCCGACGCCGTCCACGTCGCGATTGAGGTTAACAAAGCCATAGTTCGCGCCAAGGCGAACTTCCATCTGCGTATTCCAGAATTTTGTCAGAGGCGGCGGACGGTAGGTCACATGCATTCGAAAGATCGGACCGATATCCGTAACGTTGGTTGAATTTGCGCTGCCCTGCAAAACGCGGGATTCGAAGGGTTTTTCAGGCGGCGTCGGCGTAATGGGGTCTGTACGCACTGCCTTAAAAGCAATCTGCTGCGAAGTCGAAAGGATCATCGCGCCTGCAGCGGTACCTAAGCTCATGCGACCCCACTTGCGCGTAAGAAACACGTAATCGTAAGCAAGCGAGGGCGTAAGTATCCAGACGTCTTCGTTCATCGTCATGCGAAACGAATACTGCCCGGTGCGCGATACCGGATCGACAAAGCCCAGGTTTGCCAGCTGGCAGGCGGTTCCGGAACATCCTGCAGTCTGGTCGCGCAATGTCATCGTCGTATCGAGATCAATGGTCTTGAGCGGTACCAGACCAGCGAGACCGAATTCGAGCTCCACCTGGTGCTTACCGAAATAGAAACCGAGCGCCAGGTTACCCGTGGGCAGAAAGTAAGTGGGCGCACGCTGCACTTTCTGGCCGGTACTCATCGAAAAATCGGCGTTGACGTTCAAGAGCTTCATGTTCAGCTGATCTCCGCCGAAGGCGCCTTCGATCTGCTTGATAACGCCCTGAAACTCGGAACCCAGGTTAAAGTAATTCACCGTGGTAGAGGCCTTAATATACCAGGTATGCGTAAAGAATGCCCGGTTGGCGCGCGGGTCTAACTGAGCGATGGATCCGATATTCGTCTCGTTGTAGAGATCTTCGACCAGCGCTTCTTCGGTGACCAGGTTGCCCTTCGCGTCGATGCGCTTCTTCACCGTTTTCTTCTTTAACTGAATTGTCCCGCCATCCTGGGCATAGGTCGACCCGAGCGCAACAAGGCATACCAACGCAGACGCAGCGAAGGCTGCCGACAGAAGCCGGATCAAATTAGTAAACACGTGTTTATTCACTATGTTCATAACTCAGTCGAGAGTGCCAAAAAAACGGCGGGAGCAAAACCGAGGTACGCCTGATCAGCTATGCCGGAAATTACTTTCTGGTAGATATTTTTTTCAGCCGAATTGCCTGCCCGCTCGGCGAAATAGCCCTGGTTTTCCCAGCCGATATTGCCGTAAACCGCAGTGAGCGAAATGAGGAGCGCCATGTGCAGCCTCGAAGAAAGGCGTGCGCGTACGCCTAGCTCCGCCCGGATCGCCGGCAACACCGACATCGTATGCGATTGCGCGATCTCGCTCTGGATCACATAGGTGTCATTGACCGCAGAGACATACCGTGGGGCCAGCGACAGCGTATAGTGGCGCACCCCGCTGGCAAACATGCCCCCCAGAGAGAGGCGCGCCAGCAGGTATGTCTCTTTTATACCCTGCAGCCAGCCATTCGTGTATTCTGCGCCCAGGCCGAACATCGGCGTTAGATTGAAGCGACGCTCGGTAACACTCAGGCTACCCGTATAGGTCAGGTCGGTCAGAGCTACGTTGGCCGCCTGTGCATTCTGGTAGCGAAATTGCCGGCGGCAGACAGCACTTCGCGCGAGGGCGAATAACCCGCCTCAAACGACCAGAGTATGCTAAATTGCCTGAACCAGCCAAGCCAACTATACTGCTCGCCGGGAATCTCCCACTCGGCGCGCAGCGTCGGCTCGAAGCTAAAAGCACCACTATGCTGCTCCAGCGCAACCCCGCTGCCCTTGTAGATCACTTCGTTGGGTCGCAGGATATTCTCTGTCGCAGATTGCCGCATGTCAGAGAGACCCTGCGCGGCAGCCAGCACAAAGCGCGAGCCAAGCCCCACCGTGAAATAGCTCCGCCGTTTGGGCGCCTTCTGGACAGGCAGCAGTGTCGTATCTTCAAGAAAATCAGGCTGTGCGGCGTTGTCCTTTTCATCGATTGCAGCTTCGCGCTTTGTGGGAGCTTTCTCTCTAGCAATTACTGGCGCCGTCATGAAGCACATAACCGACGTATAGAGCGCGACTCGCCGCGCTTTCATCGCAGTGAGCAAGAGACTCATCATGTCCTCGAGCTCCTGCCCGCGCAGAGAAAATAGCTCAACGCTTTCAGACCGCACACCCAATAAGACGTTGTGATGGGTTTTTTCACAACCTTATTCCTGCCCTGACGCTGAGCGCAGGAAGCACTGCAAAAAAGTTCTGCGCCGCATCCACTCCAAGCGTCTGTGTCGTCTGCGAGAAGGCGACCGTGCCACCGGCCACAAAATTGGTGTAACCGGAATTTTGCAGCCGCGTAAAAAGCAATATAGCTGAAACGCCAAGCTCGGCAAACCATTGGCTCTGCGGCCGTTCATAGCGCAGCAGAGCACCGAGATATGGCCCCATGGCAAAGAGCGCCTGCACATTCTGCTCGCCCTGCACGGAGCGCACCTGTGCTGCCTGCGCGCAGGGCACGAGGCCGCCATTTGAACAACGCAATGCGGCAAACTGTGAATACGCGGTGAAGGACTGCAGGTTCAAACCGAATTCCGTCGCGAAGGCGAATTCACCGCCCCATGCCTGAGCGATGCCGCGGCCCCAGGTCATGCCACCGGAAAAACTGTAATACCGAATCGCTGTACGCACCTCAATATCGTATAGACCAGTACCCGATGAAGAAACGAAATTGAGCGCCGCCAGCGGGCAATTACTGTAATCGACGCCCGCACAGGTGCGCGACTCTTTCAGTTGGTAACTGCCGGCATAGTACATAGAGGTCTGCGGCACGATACCGCTAAACGAAGTGAAGATACCCCAGGTATTGGCGCCTGACTGCCAATCTGATGTTACACGTATTTCGGGTAAACTCAGCAGAGCGTACGGGGCAACTTCTTCGGCAAAGGCGGCCGACCAATGTGTGCTGTAGTCAGTGCCCGCGCTCTGTCCGATGAGCGCGATTGCGCGGTCGTTCATAAGCTGCCTGTTCATCTTATCTACAAGCACAGAGTTAATCATGCTATTGAGCTGCATGCCATAGCCCAGCGCCAGGCGTGTAGCAGCGTGCAGCGGCTGATTGACAGCACTGAGAAACATTATGACTGGCGTTACTCGCAGAGCAAATAGTAAGGGGCAAGACCGCCGCATTATACGATTATCGGACGTCAGTGAGTCGAAGTTTGCAACGAATACGCTGAAATGAAAAAGGCCGCTGGTGCGGCCTCTTCCACTGCCTGGCGCCGCTTAAGCGGCGCCACCAGACCACTTCTTACCAGAGGCTTGGGCTGTGTTGTGAGCAGAAGTAGTGGAAATCG
>CAYOZO010000091.1:0-4602 GCA_964408405.1 uncultured Turneriella sp. | reverse complement strand
TCGTTGTCCGTGAGCGGCGTGGTGCGCGCGTATTCGACGTGATCCCCGCAACCAATCAACACCACGAGGTCTGTGAGGCTCGTCGTGTCGCTGTTGAGCATGTTCACGACGGTCATGACCGACGCTGAACTGCTCAGATTATTCAGCACATTCAGCCCCGTATGCGGCGCACCGATTCCCGGGTAGTTTACATTATTCACTCCGAAGAACGCAACGTAGCCGGCGCTGGTGTGGTTCACGCCATGGTGCAGCATACGTACCATCGCCTCACGAGTCGAAATGTTCGGCGTGGTTGTACCATTGTAGTTAATCGCCAGACCGCGCGGCGCCTTCTCGGTATTTGTTAAGAGCTGCGCCAGGTTATCCGCTGCAGGCGACAGGCTCACCGCAACAACCTGGCCTCCTGTTACCGAACCCACGATCGCTGTCGCGCCGTCGCCGTGCGCAGCATAGGGAGTCTGGCCAATTATAATGGTCGGATTCTCAGGACAGCCCGTTGCCTGTGTGGTAGTAGTGATGGAGGTAACGCGACCGCCCGTCAACACGGCAGTGTACGAACCCGCAGTAGCGCACTCATTCGTGCCGGTGAGAACCGTTACTGTCGGAGCGGCGGTATAACCGCAACCAGTATCAACAACGTTTATCGTGGTCAGGTTACCTGCGGTGACTGTACCCCGTGCAGTTGCCGCGCCACCGATGGTCACGATCTGCCCGTCTATGTAGCCTGTGCCGCCAGCAATTGCCGAGCAACCGGTCACGGCACCGGAAGTGACGTTCACCGTACAGGTACCGCCGCTGCCACCGGCACCGCGGATCGGACAGATCTGACCGTTGATGTAGCCCGCGCCGCCGTAGAAGCTGGTGAGAGTATTAATTGGGCCCGCAACAAGTGCCGTGCCCGTAGCGCCCGATCCGCCACCTCCGGTGAAGGTCACCCCGGTGAAGCTATCGGTGTAGCCTGTACCGCCGTTTGTCACCGAAACGCTAATCACTCCGTTTACTTGTGTAGCTGCGACCGGCTGCGTCGAACAGGTGCCATTGAATGTCAGAGCATTCGCACTCGCACTGTAGCCGGAACCGCCGTTATTAATGTAAACTGCCTTAACCTTGAAGCTTCCGGTCGTATTCTCAATAGGTGCAGTTACTACGGAGAAAGTCGCTCCGGTGCCTCCACCTGCCACCGCCGTAACAGCAGTCGGCGCCACGGAGCATATGCCCTCGTTAGTAAGGGTTATGCGAGTGATGGTACCCGCACTCGGAGAAATCGTGGCCGTTGCTGTCGCACCAGATCCGCCGCCTCCGGTCAGGCCGCCCACTGTGGGCGCTGAAGTATAGTTCTGTCCCCCAGTCATGCTGAGCGTACCCATCAGCGCATTCATATTGGCAACCCCAAGCCCCGAGGTAGTGCCGATATTCGCGGCGTTATAAGCAGATAAAAGCTGCGCGATCAGGATATGGTCATCCCCCGGAAATGTGGCGGTGGTGGTACCAGTCGCATTGCCGATTTCTCCCACCAGCGAAACAAGCTTGCTGACCTCGCCGCGCGGCAGGTTATTCATGAGCGTCACAAGATCCGTCGTGGATGTACCATAGCGCGGGTCAGTCACCGCATTGAGCAAGCCCACGATATTCGACGAATTCACTGTCTGGTTGATAAGGTCTGCCATCTTGTTGATGTCGGTTACATCGTTCAGCAGATTCTTCAACTGTACCATGGCTGCAGAGGTCGTAGCACCCGAGATGAACTCGATCACGTTGACCATCTTACCCATACCGGTAGCATTACCGGTAGGATTGCCGCGACCCGGAACCGTAGTCGCAAGGAATGCGTTTGTGCCGGTCACTGCATTGATGAGAGTTGCCAGCTTACCGGTACCATCGGTCGGACCTGCGCCGATATCCATGAAGGACACGAGCTTGGCCATCTTGATGATCGCGCTCACGTTATTCGTGACGAAAATAAGCTGGTTGATGTTGGTCGTGTTATCGACAATTTTAGCCAACTTCTTACCAGCCGCCTGTGGATCAAGCCCCGTAACACCACGTGGGTAAACGTGCGGCGTGCCATCCGCGTGCTGGTTGTACGTTGCGGTATGGTTCACGAGCGCAATCACATTTGCCGGAGTAATATTGTCGATCATCGCAATCAGCTTGGCCGATGATGCCACATTTTCCACAAGATAGACGAGCGTTGTAACGGCTGTATCACGCTCGCCGTAGAAGAAGCCATTACCCGAAGCCTCGCAGGTACCCGTATCCGAAGCCGTTGTTGTGGACGGACCTACAAATGTACCGGCAGAGCCATCTGAACAGCCGGGCACTTCAGACGACTTGAAAATTCCGTTGATTACAGTAGAGAGATTTGTGGTTGTAGAAACTCCCCAAATCAAGTCGATGATCTTGTCAGTGTTAGTCACACCATTTAAGAGATCGCCCACCTTGAGCGGGCCTTCCAGCGGCTGGGACAGGTTAGTCATCAGCACACGTAATTTACCGAGATAGGATGTGGTGAGCGAGGCTGGAGTTTGGCTTGCTTCATTGGTGTTGTCAAACAGCCGCTGGCCGTCGAGTACTTGCTGCAGACGCGGCATATTGGCGAGCGTCATCAATTGCACAACCTGAGCCATGTTGTTGAGCGGATTGTTGGCTGTGATCATGGTAATCACGCCTCCACTGATTGTTGCAGTGTAGGTTACGCCAGTACATCCCGGAACGCTTATAGTCGGTTGGCTCGTATATCCTGTGCCACCTGCTGTAACCCGAATATAAGCCACAGCATTGGAAACGTTGAAGGAGACCGCAGCCGCACCAGAGCCACCACCGCCGGTGATCGTGACGGTGTCGGTACCATTGGCAACGGTACAAGTGGCGCCGACCACACCGGCCATATTGTTCAGAAGATCAGTCACATCGCTGACAACTCGGAGATCCTGCACAAGGCGAACCATTTTGTTCATGTCGCTCACCGTATCCACAAGCGCCAGCAGCTTGTAATAATCGGTGGCAGGCGTTATTCCATTGATTAATGAGACCAAACGAGGCATACCCGTCGTGTCCGGAGCAGTTGGCGCAACAATGGTTGCAGGCTGCGCTGCGCCGTTCGTACAACCGGCGCCTCCCGCTACCACCCAGTGCGGGCCTGTTGCACTGGATGTACCTACGGTTATCGCACCACCCGAGATGCCGAGGTGCACCGTCGGTTGGGTCGTACAGCCGGGGAACGTCAGCGTAATTCCAGGCAGATAGTTTGAACCTGCTGCACTGACAGTTATTGCGGTCAGTACACCACCAGCGACGTTACCGGTAATCGTTGCGCCTGAACCCGCAGTACCAAAAGGCGCCGCCTTAACCGGGACACCCCAGGTCTCTGCCGGGCTCACCTGACCCGTCCAGGTACCGCCGTTTTCGGTCAGGTTGATCAGGTCACCCATACGGGTCGGAACCTGCACGTTGTCTATTAAGTTTACGAGCGTAGCAATTGTGGTCGTGTTCTTGATAAGGTAGCCAAGCTTTGTTCCATCATTTACATAATTTATGATGACGGCAAGCTTTGGTGTGATGTTTGCCAACTGAATATTCCGAATTACGGGGACCATCCGACTTGTTATCTCTGCCACTGTCAACATCTGCATAGTCTCTACCAACTTGTCAGCATAAGCCAAACCAGAGCCGGTATTCGCCATCAACAGGGGAGCCAGTCGCTGCTGAATCTCGGTGGCAGTCAAATCCGTAAGCAATTGACAGACACGTCTCGAAGCACAGATAGGACTAGGCAAATCAGCGTCTACATGGGCCACAACCCGAGCTAAACGTTGGACATATAGCTGGTCATTTGCACCAGATAAGCTGCGCTGCAGATTGAATCCAGCTGGTCCAAGCAGATCAACAAGCTTTGTCTGCAAGGTGCCGGCAGCTTGAAGCATATTCACCACCTGAGCCAAGTTAACAATGGTATCAGCGTTACCGCAGTTGCCGCTAATCTGCACTCCGCCACATAAGCCACCAGAATTCGGTAAGTTGGTGGACATTACGATGGGATTTAGCATCTGCGCATCAACTTGCTTTAGCAAGTAGAGTGTCACAACCGCGCCCAAACCAGCCGCTGAACCAGGCCCCGTGCCGGCAATCAAGTCATTACCAATCAAGGTCACGAGCGCTTGAGACGAAGTTATATTTTCGATTAGCTGCACCATATTAGAGACACCAATGCCGTAGGTTAGGATATTCAAGTTGTCCTGGCCAATACCCGCGTACAGCTGATCGGCCTTTTCCTGGCCAATGAGCGCTACCCACTCTTCGTAGGTGGGAGCCGGCTTACCAGCGTCGTTTTCCATATTTTGCGCGAATTTGGTCTTGGACGACCGGGCGCAATTCAGCGCAAAAGCAGCCGCTACGAAAAGTAACAGACCCGCCTTGAGGTACCTCTTAAACTTGCTCATTGTTGTCTCCTGCAGCATTTGTCTCAATCGGGTTAGACGTGAACCGGGGTAAATACACGACGATAATCTATCGCACGCGTGCACATACCCCGGGCCACATTAACCCTGCATACAACTATATAGCCATCGGAAGTTTACGGTGCCAAAAAAAGTAAACAAGTGT
>CAYOZO010000090.1:3942-13776 GCA_964408405.1 uncultured Turneriella sp. | reverse complement strand
CAACATCCTGCTTTGCGGCTGTTTTTCAACAGCCTGCTAGCGAATATGTTCGCCGTCGTCCGCGCTGAGCAGCTCGACAAATACGGCAACCTGGTACGCCTGTTTAAGAACTTAGGAAATCCCGATAAGCTCAAAGCGGCGCTTGACCGCTATGAAACGGCAAAAAAGGCACAGAACCACGGTGACCTTGTGGGCCTGATGACGCAGGCGCAGGATTCTGCTGCGATCACCGAAGGTCAGGGTAACGAGAAGCTTAACCTGGCTGTGACGCTTCTACAGACGGTGGTGGCGTATGCGGCACACCCGGCGGAGCAAGACCGTTCCGGTAAGATTGCCGGCATTATGGAGATCTATACAGCGCTCAAAAAACTGGATCCGCTCTTCAGCTGGCAGTCGTATGCACAGCCACCGTATATCTACGTGGTATTCTTCGCTGCAGCACGCATGCAGAGGCTCGGGCAGATCTTTGAACAGGTGAAGGCGTAAGGAACAAAGCGCCAGAAGCAAAAAAGGAGAAGAAGTATGGATGAAGGCAGCCGCGGCATGCTCGACAGTTACAAGTCGGGTATCGATAACTATGTAAACCGACTCGGCAAGGACCATCCGAAGATTGTCCCGCTGCTCAAACTCTTCGCCGAGTTTGAAGCGCTCGCTGAAAAATGCGGCGACTTCACTGCCTTTCACGCGGCGGCGAGCGAACAGAATTTCTACGGTCGGCTGACCAACCTGATGACTGAGGCAGCGACCGCCCAGCCGGCAGATGGCAAGAGCAGCGAACCGACTGTCGCACAGGCAGCACAGGGGTACCATGCGGCCCATGATGCGCTCTCGGCAGTACTCAAGGCCGGAGCAGCCGGCAAGGCTTATGAGCGTATCTTCGCCATCGAAAAAGAAGCTACCTCGGCATTGCAATTCATGCGGCGACTGGCTGAGGAGCGCCTGCTGCTGGATATTTCGCGCGTGCAGCTCATCGAAGAATTTAAACGCGCGCAGCAGCAAATTAAGGATGCGGCTAAACAGACCGGCGGCGGAGGTATCTCCGTGCCTGCGACCGAAGCATACCTGAAGGCCACAATCGAAGCCATGGAGCAGGCAAAAAGCATTACCGAGCTGGAATACCTTGCCGTTGCTCGCGCCGAAATAGCGCACCTGGCAACCCTGTGGGATTCTGGCTTCATGAACTCGCTCTACCACGGGTTTGGCAACGCTCTTTCCGCTTATATGATGGCTGAGACCGAAGAGAACCGGCAGAGAGTCGAAAGCAGCGCGCGCTTTCTGGGTGATTATTTCGGCGTTGACTGGCAGGCATTGCATGCAGTCAGCCGTGTGTGGGATTATTTTTCGGTAACACTATGGCCAACGGTCAAAGAAAACTATGCCTCAAAGGGAGTAACCACCGCAGAAGGTTTTCGCGACTACATGAAGGGCTATTTCGACAAGGCGATGAAAGACAAGCCGCCAGTGGCGGTTAACGCCTCAAACCGTACGGCCAATTTTTGGGGCAGAGTGATTCCCATGGATGATGTGCAGAAAACGCTCCTTAATCCACCCGACCTGCTTGCCAATAAACCTTGACGGAGCAAATCGACAGTCAGGTTGTACGGCATGAATTTCCGTAGCGTACTTTTGCCTGCTGCTCTGATTCTTGCGACAGCGGCGAGTCGGTTTCTGCCGCACCCGGAGAATTTCAGCCCAGTCATGAGCGTTGCGCTCTTCGGCTCGGCGGTGTTCATGAACCGCTTTGGGGGCATCGCATTCGCGATCGCGGCCATGGCAATCTCGGACTACTTTCTTGGCCTGCATTCGACGTTGCCCTTCGTCTATGGCGCCATGGTCATCTCTGCTCTCCTGGGATTCCCGTTGCGCGAAAAGCGCAGCGCTCTGCGTATGCTCTCTGCAGCATTTGCCGGCAGCGTAGTCTTTTTCCTCATCACCAACCTGGGAGTTTTCTTACTGCAGGATCTTTATCCGAAAAGCGCTGCGGGGCTCGTAGAGTGTTATGCAATGGCCCTGCCGTTTTTTAAGAATTCCCTTGCAGGTGACCTGCTCTTTACCGCAGTCCTTTTCACAGTCTTTCACTTTGCTGCGCGTGAGAAGAGCGTAGCAATGAAGCCCGCTTGAATTCCTGGCTTCGGGCGTTGCGCTTCATCGCCACGCAGCAACGTGGCGCGAGAAACGCCCGGGGCATAAGTCGCCAGGCTGTACAGATCGCTTTCGGCAAAGAGCGCATCAACACCGACGTCTATACTAACGGTTCCGCAGAAGCTCCCACAATTGTCTTTCTGCACGGTATGTCGCCCTTGGGAATTTCTGATCCGCGACAGATCGTTGCGGCAAGAGCGCTTGCGGCGGCGGGATTTCGCGTTATTTGTCCCGAGCTGCCTGAGATACGTAACCTTAAGGTTGAAGCTGGCAGCATCGACCGCTTTCGAAAAATTCTGCTGAATCTGCGGGAAAACCTCGAACTGTGTCCAAAACAACGTTTCGCGCTTTTTGCTCCTTCGTTCTCGGGGGCGATCTGTCTCAAGGTAGCTGCAGATCCTGAGCTTGCGCCAAATATCACGGCCATTGCCGCGCTCGGGGCTTTTTCGCGCATTGAACGCTCGCTCAAACATCTGATGCACAGCGATGAGGCAGATCCCTATGCGCGGCTCATTATCCTTGCGAACTTTCTGCCGCGGCTCATAGAGGGAAAACGCCTGGGAAGATATTATCTGGCAGCAGCGCACGATAACTGGAACGAAACAGCAGCAAAAAATCCTTCGCTCACCGGATTTGAGCCGACGGACGAGTGCAAAAAGGAGCTGCGGCGTCTGACAGCAGCTGAGCGCAAACTCATCCTGCGTATAGAAGAAGACAAAAAGTTTCGCATCGCACTGGGGGAGCGACTACTCCAGGTGATGCAGGATACGCTGGATGCGTACAATGTTTCGGAAGTCGCCGCCAAAATCCGCGCGCCGGTATTCCTCCTGCACGGCGCAGACGATGACGTGATACCCGCGCGCGAATCCACGGAATTATATCCACTGCTCAAGGAAGCGCTCCTGGTGGTAACGCCGCTCATGGGGCATTCGCACGCAAAAGTTTCGCTCCGCATGATGGGAGATGTCCTGAGTCTCCTCGCCGGTTTTGCCTGGTATTTTCGGAAAGCAGCAGAGTGATCGCCGAAGTTACCGGAGTAACCATCGCCCGCGCGGGCGTAACAGTGCTCGAAGATGTCACACTGCGCATTGCTGAGGGCGAGCGCATTTTGCTTACCGGCGAGAACGGTTCGGGCAAGAGTTCGCTCTTGCTGCTTTTGGCCGGCAAAATATATCCTTATAATAATCTCGGAGAAAGGCGCCTTGCCTGGGACGACGAGAAAGATTTTCGTGCCGGCAGGCGGCAGACCGCGCTCATCAGCCGGGAAGAACAGCTACGCCTGAAGCAGATTCACTCTGCAAGCACAGTACGGGAGTTTCTGCTGGGCCATTGCGACGGAGAAGATTTTCTCTACCGTGAAGAAACGAGGGCGGATGCTGCAAACGTGGAACGGCTGCTCGCAGAATGGAAGATTGCCACATTAGCAGAGCGAAAGATTGGCACGCTCTCGCTGGGTGAGCTGCGCCTCGTGCAGATTGTACGAGCGGCGATGCACCGGCGCAGACTCTACCTGCTCGATGAGGTTATGAGCAGCCTTTCGCAAGAAGCGGTGCGTCGCGTTTCGGAATGGATTGCATCGCTGCCTGATTCAGCTGCGGTAGTCCTTACTTCGCACGATGAAGAAATCCGGCAGAGCTTTGCACCTACGCGGATACTGCACATCGCCAATCACCGCGTCCGGGAGATCGAGGTAGATGCCTCTGCTGTCCGGCAGGATGCGGCCAAAGGTCAATTGCCAGCACCGCCTAAAGGTGCGGAGCTCATTTGCGCGCACACGGCGGATTTCTATCACGATTTTCATCCTGTGTTATACGAGATATCCTTTAGTATCAGGGCTGGCGATCGCATATTGGTGACCGGCAGCAATGGATCGGGCAAGACGACCCTGCTCAGAGTCCTGCACGGTGATTTTTACCCCGCCTACGGTCGCGGTGAATTGCACTTTGAAGTAGAGCTGAAGCATGAAGAGAAGCGCGAGTTGTGGAACAAGGTGCAACTTGTCTCTGCAGCGCACTTCGACTACTATCCTTCCCGCATGAGCGTGGGGGATGTACTGGCCTCGCGTCTATCGGGCTCGCTCTATGATTATGACCCCGCGCTGCCGGATGCGGCGCTTCCGGTGGCAGAAGAGTTCGGTCTCACTCGCTTTCTGCCGCGCCCGTTCGCCCGGCTCTCTGAGGGCGAAAAGACACGCGTGCTGCTCTGCCGGGCCTTTCTTTTGCCTGCGAGCGTCTATCTCATCGACGAAGGCTTCATGGCCTTGAGCATCCGGTACTTCGATCTGGTAACAGACCGGCTCAATGCACTGCCACAGGAAGCCGTCGTCGTGATCGCTGCCAACGAACGGATCAGCGCGCTAAAGGCACGCTTGGAATTTCCGCTGGTTCACTGGCATATGGAGCGCGGGCGGCTAACCATTCTTCCTTAGACCGTTTGGAATAGACGTAGCGCTCGAGCTTGCTCTCTTTGACGTGTGCGATACTCAGGAAGATAAATCCATCGAGCGCATTGGAAAAATCTTTGTCGATGCCAAAATCGAAGAAGTGCACGCCGCCTTCTTCGCAGAGCTCAGTGTACTGTTTATAGAGAGTAGGCACCGCGAAGCCGTAGTGTTTCAGGTTCTGTTTAAGCTCCTTGAAACTTTGCTTGTAATCCGCGCCGCTGAAAGCCCGTGCCAGGCGCTCTTCAGCTCCCTGCGAATACCGGAAACGGTGCTTGGCTCGTACGGGAGCTTCTATCTTGCCGAACCAGCGCTGGTAGAAGTGCACGAGCAGTTCGCGCGCCTCGGCGGAGTATGAATTGCTTACCGATACCGGCCCAAAGAGATAGTTGTACTGTGGTCGCGCTGCGAGATAGGCGCCGATGCCATGCCACAGGTAATCGAGCGCCTGGCTGTTCCAGTAGTTGGGCTGCACAAAACTGCGTCCGAGTTCGAGAGATTGCGGCAGAAATTTCTCAAACTCTTCGCTGAAGCGGAAAAGTGTAGAGGTGTAAAATCCGGAAATGCCGAAACGGCGATAGACCTCGTCGCCCGCCGCAATGCGGTAGGCTCCGACAAGTTCGAGCTGGCTTTCATCCCACAGCACGATGTGCTGGTAATACTGGTCAAATTCATCCAGGTCGATCTTGCGTCCCGTGCCCTCGCCCACCTTGCGGAAGGTCAGCTCGCGTAAACGGCCGATTTCACGCATCAGCGCGGGAGCTGCCTCGTAGCGCACGAGCAGAATCTTGATCTTATCTTCGGTTTGCCCCAAAAGTTCTGCTGCCATGACGTCGTTCAGCATCAGTTTCTTGTCGGTCGGATGGACAATGTTCTTCGTGGTACGGAAAGTACCCGGCTTACCCTTGCCGATCTGGTAAACATGCCGCCGCAGCAGTTTTGCTGCGGTACCCGCTTTGATACCCGCAAGCGCTTCGGGCATGATCGGGTGTGAAAGCCGCATGGAGACTGAGCGATGCAGCTGGCTTTTGATTTCCGCATCGAGCGCGAGATCGCAGTACATTCCGCCTATCGCAGTCCAGAAGTAGTGGCTTAAGCGATTGCGTGCGCCGATATTAACCGGCAGCACCGGCACCTGCCAATGCTGTGCCATCTGTACGACACCCTTGGACCAATCGCCGTCGATGACCTGGCGCAAACCCCAGTGGCGGCTTTTTGCCGGAAATAGGATGACGGCTTTTTCGGCGGCAATTGCCCTGTGAATCGAGCGCACCGTCGTGCGCTCATTCCCTTTTTGCGCGAGAATTACATGTCCATCCGGCGCAATGTATTCAGTAAGCGTTTCTATTACTGCTACCACATCCTTGCGGATATCGGAAATCACGGTATAAAGGGCGACAAGATCGAGAAATGCCAGCGGGTGGTTGGCGACAATCAGGAGTCTGCCCTGTGCCGGAATACGCTCCCGGTCGCGCAGGCTGAGCAGCATCGAAAGGTCGAGCTCGTCGCGCACCAGCTCGATTAACGCGGGCAATGGGAGTTTTCCGCTTTTGGCCAGATGTGCCCGCAGTTTCTGGAAACCGCTGGTGTACAGAAGGTTGTTCATTTTCATGGCGTTTATAGTTTGCTAATTACCGAAATATAGACCATGGGGCCATTTTTTAACAATTTGTCAAACGATTTATTGTGCGTCGCGCAATCTGGCGTAGCGCCGTTGGTCAGTTTTCTTTACATGCAAGTGCAAGAGATCCCGGATGAGCTCTCGGTGTTCGCGCATATAGGCCTTGCGACTTTGCGGTGGGGGATTAAAGATTCTTTGCTTTTTCAGCATGCGCATGGGGTTATTGCGCAGTTCCTGCCAGGTACCAATTTCCAGGGTAAGTGGCAGGAAAAGGCTCTTTCGGGCTATTATGCCTTTTTGCTTCGCCGCCTCAAATTCGAGCAGCGCGCGATCCCAGAGATCGCCATGGGTCATATAACTCAGTGACATGGGTTCGATGCGGTACATGGGATGCCGGCCGGCAAGTTCTGCTGCCATGTGTTCAAAGACTGCCGCATGCGGTACACGGCGCTTACTAAACGAATACGGCCACCACAGATAATTCTGCGCGCCATAACCCGAGTGGATGTCAAGTGCGGTATGTATGCGCCCGTTTTTCCAGGCGTGTTCGCGTAAAAAACGGTAGAGCGCCCGTGATTCGCGCTGCAGAGCCTTACCCCGATAATACGGCAGCACCGGCGAAATGCGGTGACCGCCAAAGAACGCAAGAGCTCCCTCGGCATCAATGCCGGAGTTACGGTTGAGATCTACTCCCTGGCCGTTAGCGCGACTTTCACGGGCAACCCCAGCCGGGTTGAGAATGGGTATCGAATAGATGCCCAATTTTCCCGCAGCCAGCGCTTCGGAGAAATGGGCGCTGCGTGGATTCAGAAAGCACCTGATGATGTCCAGGTGGATGCGGATGCCGATGGTTTCGAGGCCGTGCACACCGGAAATGATACTCACTGTATGGCGCCTGAAGGCGGAGCGTCGGCCTATTTCGAGCAGGTAGATCGGATAGCGCTGGCCTTTTCGGGTGGGACTCGAATAGTCCAGCTGGCGGATGCGGATCATACCTTCCGCGCGGCGCACGAGACGAATGAGCCTGCGCTCCCAGCGGTCAAAGCGCAGAATTTCTTTCGTCGTACTCACATTACCGAGGAACGAAAACCCAACACTTTGTCAATCGACGAAATATAAACAAGGAACCGCGCGGCTCTTTTTTTGCGTGTGCGGATGTCTCACTAATCCGATGTTTAACCCGGTGCGACGGCTTTTTTTGCCTCTTTTCTACTTTGTAGCGAACGTTATATCGTACGGCGCCTCCGCCGCGTCGAGTGCCCTCTACGGCGGTATCGTGACGTTCGTCTTTGTCCTCTATTATAGTTATGCAATCAAGCTACCCGCAATAGACGAGCTCATTCTCGTCGTCGGCGCAGTTGCCTCGTGTACAACCCTCATCCACGGAGTTTACTTCGGCATACTGCACAGGGTGGGTATGTCCGGCATCACGCGCAGCATGCGCCTCTTGAACCGCGCAATAGTGCGCGGGAAAAGCTGGTTCGAGGTCGATATTCGTGAGGACCTCAACGCGGATGAATACCGCGCGCTGCACCGCATGCTCTGCTATCTGCCGCGCGAGAATGCCTTCATGTCAGTTGCCATGGTGCTGATGATTGTGGCAGGCGTGCTGCTCTATCTCTACCGTTACCAGAACTACACGATGATCAACATGATCCAGGTCATTGTGATTGCGGTGATTGCGGGCTTTGTGCACGCCGGATTTACCGCCGTCATCACCGAGCTTGTAACCGGCGAAATGCGCTCGCGGGTAAAACAGATTATGTACGCAAAGCATGTGGAGTTCGAGGAGATAGCGCTCTCCAATGTCCGCATCAAGATTCTGCTCTTTATTATGATCATGGTCGCAACGCTTTTTGTTTCGAACTTCATGGTCTATTACAACGTGGAATTTCCGGTTTTGATCCGCTTCTCGGTTTTTGCCATCGTCATTGGCGCGATCATGGCGTATATGCTCTTTGCCATTGTTTTGCAGTCGCTGCGTGAAATCGAAGCCACCTCAGTCAGCCTGCGCGATGGCAAAGACGCACAGCTTTTTCCGCAGACGCTCGACTCAGAGTTCATCAACGTGGCCACAGGGCTCAATGCGGCGGTGCACACGATCCGCGACTACCAGCATAATCTCGAACGCAAAGTTGACGAGCGCACGGCGGAGCTCACAGCAGCTAACGAGGCGCTCAACGCAAAAGACAGGCTCCTACAGATGGAACTCGAATTTGCGGCGGAAATCCAGAAGGGTATCATACCGGATAAAATCGAAGAGTGGAATGGTCTGCGTTTTTACGGTTACTACAGACCGATGGAAAAAGTTTCCGGTGACTATTATGACGTATTTCCGACGCAGGGTAATCGACTCGGCATTCTTATGGCTGATGTTTCCGGGCACGGGGTACCGGCAGCGCTCATTACTACCATGGCAAAAGTCGCTTTTGCGCGCTCGGCCAGCGTTACCTCTTCACCGGCAAAAACCTTCGAAGAGGTAAATAACCAGCTCTTAGGACTCGTCACGACGCAGGATTACCTGACGGCATTCTATCTGACGATCGACGAAACGCATAGCTTCCTTTACAGCAACGCGTCTCACCAGCAGGCAAAGATTGTACGCAACAAGACAATCGAATCGCTCGATACCAACGGCTTGTTCGTTGGCGCCATGCACGAGGCCAACGAAAGTTATGAAGAGAAAGAAAGCCGGCTGAACGGGGGCGACCGGATGTTTCTCTATACGGACGGGTTGATCGAGATCCGCAATCCCGAAGATGAAGAATTCGGTATCGACCGCTTCGAGGCGCTGCTCATCGCGGCAGCGGACCTGCCACCGAATGAGGTCATCCCCTTTATCGTCGATGAGGTGTTTCGGTTCGCCGCTGGACGCCAACCCAACGACGATATTTCGATACTGATGATCGACGTGAACCGTGAATACACGCGTTTTCTGCAGATTGCTGCGCGCGCGTACCAGTTGATAGAGCAGGGCGACAGGCAGGAAGGCGTGCGTCTGCTCGACGAAGCGATTCGGCTCTACGGCAGAAATCCGCTTTCGCTGCGTACTGCGGGCGAGGTGAACTTTGATCTCGGTCGCATCGATACGGCGGAGCGATATTTCAAGGCCTACCTGGATCTCACCCGGCAGAATGCTGAAGTCTTCTGTTATCTCAGTTCTATTGCGATCCTGCGCGCGCGCTATGCAGAGGCGGAAAGTTATGCCCGTGAAGCAGTCGCTCTGCGGCCAAACTACGCGCTCGCTTACAACAACCTCGCGATCGCCTGTCTGAATCAGGGAAAGAATGCGCTAGCGCGCTTTGCGATGGATAAGGCAATTGCCTGCGAACCTGAGAACGCTGAATACCAGAAGAATGCGGCTGAGCTCACGCGTGTTCTAGCAGACTCCTGAAAAAAGAGCCGGAAGCAGGTTCCGGGAACCGCACAAGGCTGCAGACAGCCCCTCACCATACTATGGTGGGGGCGTTTTGCAAGCGGTTCGCATCGCGAATCGCGGCGTCTGCAGCCGATGCGGGTGTTTTTCCGGAACCTGCTAGGCGACGGAAAAAAATAAGTAGCCGCCGCAACCCTCTCATGCGTCTAAGTACTATGCGTAGGCTAATATCCCTGTCCTTCCTTATCATCGTAT
>CAYOZO010000090.1:0-3932 GCA_964408405.1 uncultured Turneriella sp. | reverse complement strand
CACCACCAAAAGGCATAACTTTCTGCACAAAGTGTTTCTTTTTGTGTTGCTCAAATTTGCGCTCATTGTCGGCACCAACTACAAAGGTTCTGAGATAAGCCCGCTGGCACTCTGCGAAAAAGACGCAGAAGTAATGAAGCAGTCGATCGTCAAGACCGGTAACTTTGAACCGGCTAATGTGCGTGTCTTGCTCGGTAATCAGGTCACCCGTGAAAATCTGCGCTCCTCCATAGTGGAGTGGCTGGGTCGAAACGTAAAAGAAGGCGATCAGGTTTTCTTTTTCTTCGCGGGGCATGGACAGTTCATGCGCGATCCTGCCGCCAAGAATGGCATGCGCAATTTCATTATCATGTTCCAGAGACCGCATGTTTCCGACGATGAACTTTCCGAATGGTTCGGCAAGCTACGCACCAAGAAGGCGGTGATAATTCTCGATTGCTGCTTTTCCGGCGGCATTGCGAAGAAGGGCGCAGCAACGCGCGGTGCAGGCAACGTACCCATACCCGAAGGCCAGGACTATGCAGTCCTACAGGATTTAGAGGGCGTGCATTTCCAGAACAAGGTTGTGATATCTTCGGCAGATGATAATGAAACCGCTATTGAAATCGGCAAGCCCATTGAACACGGCATCTTCACCTATTTTTTCAGTAAGGCAATTCTTGAGGCGGATCTCAATGGCGACAAGAACATCACTGCCTATGAGGCCTTCTACAAGGCGCGCAATGAGACAACCAAACTTGCGGCCAAAGCCAACCATAAACAAGTGCCGCAGATCAGCGGAGACGCGTCAGGCTTTCTGTTCGTGGCAGCTCCCAAGCCTGCGCCGGCGCCGCAGCCGGTTTTGCCCCCTGTGCCGGTAACGGTACCCGAGCCGGTGATTGCGCCACCGATTACGCCTGCAGAGCCACAGAACCCGCAAAATACCAAGACCGGTACTCTCATCATAAAAACTACCTATACTAAGGCTCAGCTGTCGGGCGGGCTTCAGGTATTCGTGGGTCAGGATGAGTATGACTATAAGCTGAGCTATGTCGAGTTTGGCGCGTGGGGCAAGACCGCACAGATCACAGTCAGCAATATTCCCAGCGGAGTGCACAATGTGACGATCAAGGCCGGTGGCTACGCGGATCAGGTCATCAAGACAGGCATTGAGCCAAATGGTACAACGGTTGAGACGATAACCTGCGGGCTTGCCGGTAAAGGCGC
Organism: uncultured Turneriella sp.; assembly: GCA_964408405.1. Classification (GTDB taxonomy): domain Bacteria; phylum Spirochaetota; class Leptospiria; order Turneriellales; family Turneriellaceae; genus Turneriella. The sequence continues at coordinate 2,726 of CAYOZO010000090.1, read as the reverse complement.
GATCGCGGGAAAAGTTTATCTCGAAACATTTGACCAACCGGCTGAAGGATTTATCGTTTTCATCAAGCCGATGCCGAATTTCAAGCAGCCGACCGCAACAAGTCGAAAGGATGGCAGCTTTGCGTTTACCGAGGTAAAACCCGGCAAATACACCGTGTTTCTGCGCGGTTCAGCGCGGGCGCTGATCAAACAGTACGATCAGGAAATAACAGTCGAACCAGACCGCATCACGAATCTGGACATTGTGCTGAGAAATATATTTAACAAGAGCAGGTAGCCGGGTCGGGTGAGCCGCTTCCGACCTTCGCAGGAAGTTCAAAAAAATGCTGTGCTCACTGCAGACGCTGCGCCCGTTTCCGGCTCGTCCTCTTCGAAATTTACGGATTCCGCTGCCGAATCTGCGACCACAACAAAGTCAATCTGGTCGATCACCCGGTTGTTATAAGCGATCTTCAGGCGGTACTCACCTTCTTCGAGATTGCGGTAATGGTCGATGAGCATGCCCTGACCCTCGGCAATCTGTCGGTTCCGCAGGTCGATTTCCTGGTAGCCAAGGCTTTTTTTCTGCAGCGAAATTCCGTAATATACTCCTGTCTTTGGCGATGCGGGGCGGTAGGCATACCACAACACGTCGTCGCGCTCAAAAATGGGTGTCCGTCTGTAACTCACGAAGCGCTGCGGATGAAAGAATTTTTGCTCGAGTACCGGCAGATCAGTGTGGTTGGCCACCGCAAATGCAAAACGTCCCCGACCATTGCCGCAGGCCGCCATCAGGCCTGCAATGGCCAGCCAGATAACACCACGCATAAAATGATTATCGGTGGTCTGGCGGCTTTCTTGTAGAGTTTTAAAAACATAAACCACGGCGACACGGAGAACACGGCGTTTGCATTGCTTACAGGGTATCCCATGCAATCTCCATCAATGCTGTCGCCGTGCACGCCGTGCCGCCGTGGTTTATGCCTGAACTGCCGGCTGTTAAGACTTAGCCAAAAGCAAGCAAACTTTTGTACCTACGACTTACCTGCGCACGGCCCAGTAACCCTGCCCGTCCTTTTCGATGCCAGGCCCTGCGGCGGCAGGCCAGTAGAGATTCTCTCCGCGCTGCGAATAGACTGCGCGCAACGTCAGCTCCTTCGTGTCTTTCATGTAGAGCGGCAGCTTAATGCGGCCGTTCTTGCCAAATGAGTCCTTGCGGATTTCAATCAGCGGATGCGGCAGAGTAACGTTGCCGCCGCCATTCCTGTGCACCGGATATCCTGGTCGGTAAAGCGCGACGGTGGGGATGTCTTTCGTCAGTTTGAGTTTTTGAGCAAGGTCAGAGGCTGTCACATCGGTGAATGCCAGAGTGAGCAGAACCCGCGTGCCGAACTGCCCGCGATTGGTTATTTCGATGAGGCTCTGCTCCCCTGCAACCTCGAAGGTATCGAGAAAGGGAAAAATCTCGTCACCTTGCCACAGTATCCAGCGCATGCCGTTAAAGCGGTAGTTGTCCGTACCCAGGCTTAAGAGCTCATCGTTCGGTTTTTCTTCGACCTTCGTGATCTTTACTGTGGTGGTGTCTGCTGTTTCGGGCGTGAATTCCTGAGAAAATGCGCCCGCATCAAACAGGTTCAGCGTTTTCTTTTCTGCGCCGTGGATCACTAAAACCTGAGACTTCTTGTTTCCGACGGCGATGAAAAAGAGTTTGGGCTCTTTCAGCAAATCGGCCAAGGAGTTAAGCCGTAGCAGGGCATACCCTTTGTCTGTGGGAGTGAAGATCGCAAGGTGCGTTTTGCCCTGCGCTTCAAACAGAGTAATATCTTCAAGAGAGGCGCTGCTGTCGAGCTGGAACTTTTTCTGCGCGAGAATTTTTTCAGGCTTAAGTTGAGTCAGATCCAAAATTTCCGAGGCGGAGATATGGGGATTTTTGCGGCACTGCGACAGCGCAAGAAAGAGAACGGGGAAAATCCATTTAGCCATAAGGGCTCGTTTGCACAGCGAGACTGGCCGCAAAGCCAAAGGGGTGGCTCTTCAGTTGGCGCATGAGGCTCTTAGGCTTGACGCATCAGGAGACATAATCTTTTTCCTCCGGTATGGCATGGCGCAGGCAATCGATTCTCTCGGCGCAGCAGTTTACCCCGCAGGATTTGAGCGAAATCCTGGAACTGTCGCGCATACTCGAAGAGCGACTGATGACTACGCGTAACCTCAAGCTGCTCGACGACTATGTGCTCGCGACACTTTTTTTTGAGCCCTCGACGCGCACAAGGCTGTCTTTCGAAGCGGCCATGCACCGCCTCGGCGGGCGTGTCATCTCGACCGTGGGTGTGCAATTCTCTTCTCTGGCCAAAGGCGAAACACTGTTTGATACGCTGAAGATGGTTGAATCATACAGCGATATCTGCGCGATCAGGCACTCGGTTGAGGGCGCTTCAACGCTCGCAGCGCGCAGCATCAGGATTCCTGTCATCAATGCCGGCGACGGAGCAGGGGAGCATCCCACGCAAGGCTTACTCGATCTCTACACGATCCACCGGCGCGGCTTTCTGGAAAAGTCTGATTTGAGCGTTGCCTTTGTGGGCGATATCCGTTACGGGCGCACGATCCATTCGCTCATCCAGTTGCTTTCGCACTATAAAGCAAGAATGGTTTTCATCTCGCCGAGCGAGCTGGGATTACCAGACAAATACCGCAGATTGCTCGATGCAGCTGGCGTATCCTATTTGGAAACGGACGATATCGCG
>CAYOZO010000089.1:0-13862 GCA_964408405.1 uncultured Turneriella sp. | reverse complement strand
GCCATAAATGGCCTGTCTGCAGCTGCGCTCGGTTTCAACATCCTGCTTCATGGCTCCTTTTCAACAGCCTCATAGCATCGGCTTTACACGCTGCGCTGCGACAAAAACTCTCTCAGTGTGCTCGAAGAAATCCATCCATTTGCGTTGTCTTTGATTCTTGGCCTGCTGATCGGAGTGGAACGCGAACAAAACGAACGGGGCGCGCAGAAAACGCTGGGCGTGAGAACCTTTGCGTTCGTCGCGCTCGCAGGCTCACTCGCCGCCTGGCTCAAAAATGCGCCGCTTGCTGTGGCAATTGCAGTCGCAGTGTTTACGCTCATCCTGCTGGGCTACTGGCGCTCTACGCACGGCAACAAGAAGAATATCGATCCCGGGCTGACGACCGAAATGGCGGCCATCGTGACTTTTTGCACCGGCTATGTGCTCATTCATAGCACGAAACTCGGCATACTCATAGGATTGACCACTCTCGCGTTGCTGATTTCACGCGGCTGGATGCACGAGTTCGTGCGCGAGAAACTGCGCAAACAGGAGCTCACTGCTGCAGCAGTCTTGATCATTCTTTTCTTTGGAGTCGCACCCTTCCTGCCAGACAAGACAATAGATCCGTTGGGAATATTCAATCCACGCAGTCTGCTCATGCTCTTTGCGCTGATTGCTCTGCTGCAGTTTGCGGGTTATGCCGCGAACCGTCTTTTTGGCGCGCGTTCAGGCCTTGCGCTCTCGGGCTTTTTGGGTGGATTCGTCTCGAGCACGGCGATTTTTGTCGCTCTGCCCGAAACGCGTCGTGCGAATCCTCAGGACGACCGCCTGATCACCGCGCATGCGCTGCTCGCAGTAAGCGCCACGCTCCTGCAGCTTATGCTCGTTCTCACGCTCGCGCAGGCGATACTGGCAAAGACTCTGGCTTTACCCCTTTTCACAATGGTGCTCATAAGCGGCGCGCTGGCCTTGCTCATGAGCCGCGGTAGTGCAGGCAAAGGCGGCAAGACAACTCTGGCGGCTCCGGTAGATTTTCAGTCTGTGCTAAAACTCGCTCTCGTACTCGGTGGTCTGATCGCGCTGGTAAACCTCGTTCACCGCGCATTCGACGACAGAGGGCTCTACCTCGTGGCAGGAATTTCGGGGCTCTTTGAACTGCAGGGAGTAAGTCTCGCGATTGCGCTCGATCTCAAGCGCGGTGCGGCGTCGCTTAAAGCCAGCTCGATTTCGGTTTTGATCGCAGTGGCTGCGTCTTTTGTCTCAAAACTGTCGATTGTCGCCTTAGCGCACCGCGATCGTTTTGGTCTGCGTCTTGCTGCTTTGCTTTTGCTGGTAGTTACATCCGGCGTGACGGTTGCGGTGGTGCAGAGCCTCTTATGGTGAATTCCTGACGGGATTGGTGCTTACAGTATAGCTTTCCCTGTTAGAAACGGAAAGCGGTTCCGGCTGCTACACCGACAAGGCCACTCGTGAGATCCACCTGTGCTTCGACGCCAATTTCCCAAACAAGCAGCGAAATTTCAAATCCGAACATCAGACGGTGCGAAATGAGGCGCGCTGCCTGCCGCTCTGATACGACGAGAGATCCCGTACCGTAAGGATTGCCATTGACTTCGATCGAGCCGGAAACATCGAGGCCCGTAGTATATTGTCCCATCTGTAGCCCCAGTGAGTAGCCCAGGAAGGGGTGAAAGAACATCAGATCGTACCAGACGCGAGCCTCAGGACCAACGCCCAGATACTGCCAGTTCGTAGAAAATGTGGAAGTGGCGTTCGTGAGCTTTACGTCTCCCGATTCGATATTCTGCGCATTCTGCGTGAGGGTCAGTCCGCCGGTCGTGTAAGAAGCAAAACCGGCCAAAGTCAGGCCCGGTTTCATAAATCCGCCTTCAAGAATGTGGTAACCTGCGCGCGCGCGGTAGGTACCAAACTTGATCTCGGCCGAAGTATTGCTGCCGAGACTCGCCGAATCGAGCGCAATGGGCACATTGGGGAAAAAGGAGAAGCGCAAGTCCCACTTGTGCGTGATACCCATGCCGAAGTTAAAGGAAATATTGGGAGCAGCCAGGTAAGACGGTACATTGCCGCTGATCGACGAATCCACCTCGCTTTTCATTCGGTTTACGTTGCCAAAAGAAACTCCCAAACCGAGACCGACATAGAGCGATGGAAATCTACCCAGGTTATCGCGCGCAATGGGGGCCGACAGGTGCGAAGAAAAAGCCATTGCTTCGCCGTAGTATTTTGAAAAGGCCCGGGCAAGCTGCGTGTACTTGGCATCAAATTCCTGCGCTTCGCTCAGATCGACCGGCAGCGGAATATTGAAGTTGAGCGTCGCGCCCAAGGGAGCAATCAAGGAGAGCGCAACTGTAAAAGCTGTGGTTTTCCATAACGTGCGCATGATCAGTAGATAGGACGTGCCTGTGGGTGTATTATCGACAGCAATGCAGCCTGACTCAAGGCATGGGACTTTCTGCCTTGAAACTTAGGCGCCAGCTCTGGCGGGCAAAGGTTAGCAGCCTCTGAAAAAACTCCGGCACCACCAACTTAACGCATGCAATGCGAAAGATCTTGACAGCAGGTTACTGACCGATCGTTCGGTCAATAGCGCATGCATGCAGGCAATATGGAACTGAGACCAAAGGACATTCTGACGAGCGAAGAAATGGCAGCACTGCTGAAAAAGTCAGACCTGCGGGGGCTTGTGGAAATTGCCACCACCTGGGGACTGATCGCCGCTTCGTTCGCCATCGTTGCGCTGTGGCCCCACCAGCCAACGCTCGCTGTACCGATCTTGCTTGCGCTGGTTATACTCGGCAACCGACATCTGGCGCTCGCGATTCTCGTGCACGATGCAAGCCACCGTGCATTGTTCAGGACCCGCTGGCTCAACGACCTCATGGGCAAGTGGTTTGCAGCTGCACCGGTCTTGCAGAACCTCGAGGGCTACCGCAAGTACCACCTGCAGCACCACCGCTACACGGGGCAGGACTACCAGGGCGAGAAGGGTGATCCCGATATTATTCTTACGCGCAATTACCCAATCTCAAAGAAGAGCCTGCGCAAGTGGCTCGTTCGCGACCTGACAGGCCGCTCGGCGCCAAGGCTCTACCTGGGGCTTATCGCGATGAACCTCGGCATCATCCGATTCGACCTTTCAGGTCGTGTCGTGATGGAGCCGAAGCAAAGGCGCAGCGTCTTTGGCTGGCTGCTACATGGCACAAAATGCCTCGGCCCTTTTCTGCTGACAAATGCCATGATGCTCACGGCACTGGTTCTGCTCGGGCATGGCTGGCTTTACCTGCTGTGGATCACGGCAGCTTTCACGACCTTCCAGTTCTTCGTGCGTATCCGTTCGATTGCCGAACACGGTATGCTGCCGCGCGTCGCCGATATGCTGAAGAACACGCGCACTACCGAAGCCCGCTGGTGGGAGCGCCTGACGTTCGCGCCACACCATGTGAACTACCACCTTGAGCACCACTTTCTGATGGGAGTTCCTTCGTATCGTCTGCCGCAGATGCACAAAATACTGAAAGAGCGCGGCGTATTCAAAAACGCTCCCCTTGCGCATGGTTATACAGAAATTCTGCGCCTGGCTACACAGAAGAGTGCAACCGGCGTTACCTCGCCTGCCTGATGACAAACATACAAAGGCGGATTTACTTCGTTGCGCAGGAGCTCTTCGCAGCGCGCGGCTACGCAGGCGTGAGCATCGCCGATATTGCCGAACGCGCGAAGATTGCCAAATCGACGGTGCTGCACCACTACGCGAACAAGCAGAAACTCTACGAACAGGTCGTGGCTGAAAGTATTGACTTTTTTTCGCGCATGCCGGGCGCCGATGCACGGGCGGTGTCGCTCGCCGACAGGCTGAAGTTTCTGCTCGCGCAAATGGTACGCGAACCCATGCACGCGAAACTACTCAACCGCGTGTTCATGGATAACCCGAAAAGCGCGGGCATGGCCGCACGGCGCTACTGGCGCCCATTGCTCAAGCAGCTCGCCGGCGACGAAGACCCGGCGGCAGAGGCGACCGCGATGTTCTGCGTCAATGCGATCATACAGATCGCGTTCAGTATCGAGCTGCAGCGCGAAATTCTCGGCCGCTGCAGCGCCGAAGAAATTGCGGCCCGCTACGGCCAGGTGATCGAGCAGCTGGCGGGCATTACGCAGGGCACGGCGGGCTAGTTGTTGAACCTGGAATAATCGAGTTCGCCGATACCCAGCGGATCTCTGATAGCATCGGCCAATAGACTTTCGAGGTCGTAGTTGCGCTCGCCTTCTTTGACCAGCACGATCGGGTTTGCGAGAAACCAGGGCCCCGGCGACTGGTCTTGCTCGAGCCGGCGCTGCTTCGTTGCATGCCTGATCGTCACCTGGCACTCAAAATTGAAACCGGTAATGACCGCCCAGCGGCTTTTGTTGTCTTCGTGAAATGCCAGCTGCGCGTCTTCTTTCGTGTACGCCCACGAACGGAACGTATCGAACTTTGCGCGAATGGCCTCTTCGAATGTGGCGACGCTATAGGGTTTTCCGGGGTGGTGAAAGGAAAAATTGCTGCGACCGTAACGGTAGACAACCTCGAAGCGGTGGTTCAGGAAATTTTCGGGCACGCGAAAATCGGGTTCTTCTGCTGCAAGCTTCGGGTATAGTTTGACAATCTTCTGCCAGAGTTCGCGGCAGGCAGCCAGCCGCTTCTCTTCGCCCCAGAATCCGCGGTTCACGCGGGTATAAAGATCGCCAAAGGTTGAGTCTTCGATACCTTTCGGTTCACCGAGCAGCTTCACCAGCTGGTTCAGCGTGTGGTAGTTCACAAGATAGTCAGTGTCCTGCCGCAGCACTTTTCTGAACAGGGTCAATATCGCCTTTTCGCGCGGCAGCTTTGCGGCGATGACGTCGGGCAACGTGAAGAACAGGTCATAGTTGCCCTTCTCTACCTGCGCGATCAGTTCATCTTCGCTGAGGCTTTCCCAGGCTTTTTTCTGTTGCTCAGCGTAGTATGCCCACGCTTCTTCTTTGTCATGAAAGACGGGTTCGTCCACTGCAACCTCAATCGCCGGGCTCTGTGTAGCGCAGCTTCAGTACATTGTGGAAGAGCTCTGTGGCGACAAGGGTAATTGTGCAGAGCCTTCGCGCCAACTGGGAGCCTGTGCGCAAACTCCTGCAAAAAAACAAAAAGGCGATTTTTTGCGCGCGCCGGGGCCGCGTTTCGCCTGAACATAAGCGAAAAATCGCTCCGGCTAGTTGGCGCACAGGCTCCGCCGTGGTCGGTAATTGTCGCCAGCATTTCAAGCGCGACCTGAAAAGACGGAGCCCCTTTGTATTTTATATCGGATATCTTAAATTGTGAAATATCCGATAGAAATAAAGTAAGCAATATCGGATATAGCCAAATTATTTTATCCGATACAAAATTGCTTGTCGATCCATTATTTATCGGATAGATTGTATATAGATGTATCCGACAGATACAGATGTAGCCGACATGGCAGAACAGACCCGGTCGATCGAGGGCAAAAAGCGCGTGCTCGACCGCTGCCGCCCGCTGTCTTCGGCCGTCGTCAAGAGGCTCGAGGCAGACTTCAACCTCGAGATGACCTTCAACAGCAACGCGATCGAAGGCAATACGCTCACGCTGCACGAGACCGATATGGTCTTGCGCCGCGGCATCACCATCGGCAACAAGACGCTGCGCGAGCACTTTGAGGCACGCAACCACGAAAAGGCGCTAACCTTCCTGCGCAGTGTGATCGCCAAACGCCAGAAGTTCAGTAAAGAACTGGTTCTGCAGCTGCACCACGAGATCATGCGTGAGATTGATCCCGATGCAGGGTTCTTCAGGCGCACGCAGGTGCGAATCTTAGGGACAACGCATATCCCGCCAAACCATCTGAAAATCGAAAGGCTGGTAGACGAACTCGTACAATGGTATTACGCCAACGAGAACAAGATACCTGCGTGGCTGCTCGCCGCGACAGTTCACTTCGTGATTGCGCATATCCATCCGTTTGCTGACGGCAATGGCCGCACCGCGCGGTTGCTGATGAACCTGGTGCTAATGCAGAAGGGTTACCCGCCCGCGGTGATCTTGCACGTCGACCGCAAGAAGTACTACCGAGTGCTGCGCGAAGCCGACGCGGGGCGGCTCAAGAACTTCAACGCGTTTGTCGCACGCGCGGTAGAGCGCTCGCTCTCGATCTGGCTGAGCGCGCTGTCGACGGGCAAAGATTCACAAATGCGGGGATTCATCCCCCTGAAAGAGGCGGCGAAACAGACTGAGTATTCTTTCGAGTACCTGTCGCTACTGGCACGCAAAGGGCGCATCGGCGCCGTCAAACTGCGGCGCAACTGGGTCATCACGCAAGAGGCGCTCGATGAGTATCTCGCGCAGATGGCTGAGCGCAGTGCACGCGCCGCAAGGCGCAAGAGAGGCTAGCCCGTGGATGAAAGCCAGCTGAAGACTGCGACGGCGCTGTGGCGGGCAACGCTTCAGCCCTGCAAGCACGGAGCACTGGTTCTGCAGGCAGTGCTCGATGAGTACCGCAGTGCTGAGCGTTACTACCACACCGTGCAGCACCTGGCAGAGATGACACAGCTGCTCAGCGAATACCGCGCCGCGCTGCCCGACTTCACGACTGCGATCTGCGCCTGCCTGTGGCATGACATCGTCTACGATGCACGGCGCAGCGATAACGAAGAGCTCAGTATCGTCCGCTGGCAGGCAGACGCTGCAACGCTTGAGCTCCCACTTGCGCAGGTTAACCGCGTGGCGCGGCTCATCGCCGCAACGCAGAAACACCAGGTCAGCGATGCTTCACCCGACATGGCGCTTTTTCTCGACGCCGACCTTGCCGTGCTGGGCGCAGCGCGCGCCCGCTACCGCAGTTACCTGCACGCGATTCGCCGCGAGTATGCGCACGTGCCCGAGAACGCCTACCGCGAAGGCCGCATCGCTGTGCTAAAGGAGTTTCTCGGCCACACGCAGATCTATTTTACACCGGCGCTGCGCGAAAGGTTTGAAAGCACAGCCAGGGAAAACCTGGCATACGAGATCGCGCTGCTGCAAAAACCCGATCGCTTCACCGGTGAGTTCACGCGCACCGCGCATGGCAGAAACTGTTGGCAGCTCGATGCAGCCAGCGTCGCGGTACACGCGGCGATCTTGCCGATTCTCGAGGCAGAATTTGGCCTTCGCGCCGCCACACCGCCGATTGAAGGCCCCGGCCAGACAGTTGGCACTATCAGCAATGGCACGCACACGCTTGCATGGGGCAACGACGACTACTGCAGATTCTACCTGTACGGCGAGAGCGCGGGCGACGACGCCTTCGTCACGCGCGTGGGCGAGCGCCTGGGCAACCTGCTGCACGAACCGCGGTTTAACGTGTACCGGGTGTATGTGTAGTGGGAGCTCATGCCTGACCAGAGAATGGTTTGACGCTCTGGCTGAGCAGTTTCAGCCAGGTGATGAATATCAAAATGACTTATCTTTACCGCGATGCCGGTAATTGCAAACACTGGTTCGAGGTTGTGTTTCCTAACCCTGCTGGAGCTTCCGTAGAACAACTCACCAAAGACATCAAGCAGCGCCTTATTTCTGGCGAATACTTCGATCAAAGTCAAGCTCCTGTGCCTTTTGAATACCCAGACTCGTATGAGCCAGATATGGACCATACGTGGCTGGAGTTTTTTGGTTTTGAGGAGGTTGAGGACCACGCTGAGACCCGGCACGACATTCGGGATTTTATTGCCTCTCTGTAGGCGAATATGGCATGGGAGGAAAAGTGGCCCGTCGATAATGCGATATTACTATGCTTCAAGTATTGCAGACTTTCTCGAAGAAGATGAGAATAGCATTTTGGGCAGATTGGCGGCTGCAAATGAATTCTCTCTGTTAAAGACGCAACGAGATGCTTGGGTCCACCAGATACCGATCTTGAAGGAGAACCTTGTAGGACTGAGCGGACACATCTGTCTAGAATATACGATCCCCCGAATGGGGCGCCGCATCGATGCGATATTGCTTCTCGGCGGAATAGTCTTTGTCATCGAATTCAAGATTGGTGAATCTGAAGCACGTCGAGCAGACCTAGACCAAGTCTGGGACTATTCTCTTGATCTGAAGAATTTTCATGAGCCGAGCCATAATCACTGCATCATACCCATTCTTCTTCTGAGCGATCTCGAGGTGAGAACCAACAGTGTCAAATTCTCCATGAGCTTTGGAAACGTGTCTGAGCCTATTCTTTGTGCGCCCGTACAACTCCGGTCAGTATTGGATGAGTGCAATGGCGCTTTCGAGAATAGGAACTTGGATGGCGAATTATGGCTGAAGGGACGCTATAGTCCGACACCGACCATTATCGAGGCAGCACAAGCCCTGTATCGCGGCCACAACGTGGCAGAAATATCGCGCAGCGACAGCAGCAGCAACAGCTTGTCGAAAACATCTGATGCGATCTCCAAAATCATCAATGAATCACGAGCAAACAAGCGAAAATCTATCTGCTTTCTGACCGGAGTACCCGGAGCCGGCAAGACTCTCGTCGGTTTGAATATTGCTACACAGCATACAGAGAGCGTCGGCGACACGTACAGCGTATTTCTCTCGGGTAATGGCCCCCTTGTAGCGATACTTAGAGAGGCATTAACACGCGATAAAGTTTCAGCTGAGAAAGCCCGCGGAAATCCGATCAAAAAAAGCTCTGTCATGAGCGAGGTAAAGGCATTCATTCAGAATGTGCACCATTTTCGAGATGACTGCCTGCAAGATTTGAGCACTCCACCGCGCGAGCATGTTGCCCTTTTTGATGAGGCGCAGAGAGCATGGGATTTGAAACAAACTTCGAGCTTCATGAAACAGAAGAAAGGGGTATTAAATTTCGAGCAATCTGAACCTGCCTTCTTGATTTCCTGCCTTGATAGGCATCCCGATTGGTCGGTCGTGGTTTGCCTGGTAGGTGGCGGCCAAGAAATTAATACCGGTGAAGCTGGAATCTCAGAATGGATCGACGCTATCTTGAATGAATTTCAACATTGGGATATACATATCTCTCCCAAGCTGCATGATTCTGAATATCGAGCCGTAGAAAACATTGAGAAACTCCAGAGGCTCGATCGGGTATACTGGAACAACGACCTCCATTTGAGTGTTTCTATGCGCTCCTTCCGAGCAGAGAAGGTTTCTCATCTCATCAAAGCCCTATTGGATCGGGAAGTGGCTGCTGCCAGCAACCTAGTGCAAGAAATTGAGCACAAATATCCGATAGTGTTAACTCGCGATTTACCGAAAGCCAAAGCGTGGCTTAAAGCCAAAGCTCGGGGGTCTGAACGCTACGGCATGCTAGTCTCATCGCAGGCATATCGCCTAAAACCTCACGGTATCGATGTGCGGCCACAAATTGATCCGATCCATTGGTTTCTCAACGGCAAAGACGACGTTCGATCTTCTTATTACCTTGAAGATGTCGCGACAGAGTTTCAAGCACAGGGACTCGAGCTAGACTGGGCATGCGTGACGTGGGACGCAGACTTTCGGCATACAGAAAACGGATGGGAGCATTGGTCATTCCGCGGTGAGCGGTGGAACCGCATCCGGCAGCAAGAACGACAGAATTATTTGAAGAATGCCTACCGCGTACTATTAACTCGTGCGCGTCAAGGTATGGTAATAGTCGTCCCCGAAGGAAATATCGAAGACCATACGCGAAAATCTGAATTCTATGATTCTACCTTCGAATACTTGCGTGGTGTCGGCATACCGACGCTATAACTCAGGCATCGCCCCCCAAACCCCCTTGACCACCTGATCGCGCTGGGGCAGAGTGCGCCATGTTCCTCGGACACTTCGCCGTCGGCCTGGCGCTCAAGAAGACCGAACCCCGCGTGCCCCTCGGCGTCTGGTTTGCTGCCGGGCAGTTGCTCGACATACTCTGACCCATCTTCTTGCTCACCGGCATCGAGCGCGTGAGCGTCGTGCCGGGTATCACCGTGGTCACTCCGCTCAACCTCGAGATTCTCGATTGGTCGCACAGCCTCGCGATGGTGCTGCTGTGGTCACTGCTTTTCGGTGCCGTCGTCTACTGGCGCGTGCGCAGCCGCAATGCGTTCATCTTCACCGCGCTTGCGGTCGCCAGCCACTGGCTACTCGACTACGCCACGCACCGGCCCGACATGCCGCTGTGGCCGCACTCTGAACGATTCGGCCTGGGGTTGTGGAATTCAATGCCAGGCACACTCGCGCTCGAATTCACAATGTTTTTTGGCGCCGTCTATCTTTATGCGCGCGGTATGAATAACACGGGCAAAGCGGTGCGGATCAACCTCGTGCTCATGGTTTTGCTGTTGGTAATCATCTATGCCGGTTCTGTGTTTGGGCCGCCACCACCGAATGACCAAACTATGCTCGCTATCTCGACGCTGACGCTGGTACCCTTCCTGATCTTCTGGGCGAACTGGATAGACAGGCGGGCCATCGGGATCAGGCAGACAGATTCGCGTAGATAGTTGACAAGCCAAATAAGTCTGGCATTTTTCGTTATGACCGATTCGCTAGTAAAGCAGGCCATGTCTCTGGATAATGCTGAAAAAGCCAGACTAATCAGCCTGCTGAACGAATCCATGCTGACCAGTGAACAAAAAATTATCGAGCGCCATTGGGCCATGGATGCACAACAGCGCTACCTTGATCATAAGGCAGGCAATCATGGTACAGTCGATTACGAGCAAATCAAACTCAACAAAATTTGAAAATTCGTTTTCTCTCAAGAGCAGCTTCTGAATATTCTCAGGCAATAGAATATTACGAAAATCAAAAAGCCGGCCTCGGCGAGCACTTTGCTGAAGAACTCGATAAAACACTCCAGAGAATAGTCGCATACCCTAAAGCCTGGCAATTGGTTGAAAAAAATGTCCGACGCTGCCTGATAGAGCACTTCCCCTACGGAATTTTGTATGCGATTGAACCAGACGCAATACTTGTCTTATCGGTCATGAATTTGTATCGCAACCCTGATACGTTCGTCCAGATTTGAATAGGATTGCAGGAAAATTGAGGCTCTGGAAAGCCCTCGCCTGCGGATATCACACTAGCGGATTCTGCACCTTTAGACCCGCAAACCGGCTGAAATCACGGTCGAGCGTGTAGATCAACCGCACGCCATACTCTAAACATACCGCGGCGATGCGCGCGTCGTGCACGGCTGATCCGCTGACGCGGCTTTTGGCAATCAACGGTGCGAGTATTTCGAAGCTCGCATTCGATTCGGTCAGAATTTCGACTGCGGGTGCAGCGATGAGATTTCTGCACTGTTTGATTGCCACATCGGGGGTCGTCGGGTTTTTGAAAATGCGGGCATTCGTGACGATGCCATAGAACTCGACGAGTGCATGGTAGGGTATGCCATATTTCTTATCACCCGTGAGCGCCGCTTCGACAAATTCTTTCGCAGGCGCATGCCACGCATTATCAGCACGATGGGCATAGACCAGTATGTTGGTATCGATTGCCTTCACTTTTCCTGCTCGTACAAAAGATCACGCATTTTCGGCCAGTTTGCCTCAAGGTCGGGCGACACGAAGCCGCCTTTGCCGGCAGGTTCAATACGCCAGTCTTTTTTGGGGGCGGCATGGCTTTCGGCCGCGAGATACTGGCGCAGCGCGTCTTCCATCAGTCGGGTCATTGTCGTATGATTCTTCTGCGCGTGCAGCTTCGCCTTTTGCAGCAACTGGTCGGGCAGAATCATCGTAGTCTTCATATGTGCAATATACTTATTACCATATAATATGGCAAATACAAACAGACTCCGCTTTTCCAAAAAAACTCCCACTGTCTGTCACAAACCCCCACCCTACCCCGTCAGGTGGGTATGAAAACACCAAGACCACACGTAATTGTACTGGGGGCCGGCTACGCTGGTTTAAACGCCGCGCTGAGGCTGCGCATACGCGTCAGGAACGCACGAATCACCGTAGTCAACGAACGACCTTTTTTCGTCGAGCGTATCCGTAACCATCAACTAGCCGCGGGCGAACAAGTCAGGCAGCGACCCATCGCGAATATATTGGGCAAATCCACAGGTTTTGTCCAAGGCACGGTAACCCAACTCGATCCGCATGATCAGACTGTCTCGATTCAGATGGCGGAAGGCGTATCCACGCTCCGATACGACCTGTTGATATACGCGCTAGGTAGCGGCTTGTCACGGGCTGGCAACGCAGGAGCACAGCACATAAATGATCATGAAGCGGCGGCAAGATTGAATCATGAGCTAAGAACAAGTGAGTACCGGGCTGTTGATATTCTCGGCGCGGGACTCAGCGGCATTGAACTGGCAGCAGAATTGCGGGAAAATTTCCCCCGACTGGCAATTACTCTTGTCGACCGCCGTGAACCAGGATACCATTTGCACCCACGTGCTCGGGATTATCTGAGACGCACGCTTGATAGAATGAGAATAGATTATCGATCGTCCGAAGAACAACCTGCGAAAATTTCGTTCGACCAAACGCTCAAGGTCAACTGCACCGGTTTTCGGTCACCTGCTCTCGGGCGTGAGAGCGGTCTGGCATGCGACAATCATGATCGAATACTGGTCGGACCTGATCTTCGATCACGGGACTTTGGCAATATTATTGTGGCTGGCGATGCAGCCGCTTATGCCTTCGGTCTGCACAAAATACCCTATTCCGGTTGCGCAACTGCGATGCCAATGGGCACTCAGGCCGGCGAAGTAGCTGCTGACATCCTAAATGGCAAGACTCCAACCGCCTTCCGTTACGGATTTACGTTCCAGTGCATTGGTCTAGGTCGACATGATGGGATTATACAGTTTTTGGACAAGATGAGCGGAGAGCCTACCGGCCGTGTACTCACTGGGCGCAAAGCCGCCCTCTTTAAAGAGTTTATCAGCATACTGACGGTTTTGTTGCCGCGACTCGAAGGGCTCACGCGCCTGCCCTTGTATGTGTGGAGAAAAGCAATGCATGAGTGAACTACTTTGAAATCACGCAAAGGAAAAGATTCTTATGCTCAACAAGATTCACAGAACCAGCGCGGCCGTGTTGCTCGTCTTCATCGCCGCGCACCTTGCCAACCACCTGCTCGCGCTGCAGGGTATAGAGGCGCATATTGCCGCGATGAAGCAGCTGCGAACCTATTACCGGCATCCGCTGGCTGAAGGCCTGCTGCTGATCGCGGTGCTGGCGCAGGTTGTCACCGGCAGCCTGCTCTTCTGGCGCACACGCCACACCCTGCGTGGCTTCTGGCCCCGCCTGCGCGCGTACTCGGGCCTCGCGCTTGCTGTGTTTCTGCTGCAGCACGTGCCCGCGGTCTTGATGGGCCGCCTGATGCAGGGGCTCGACACGAACTTCTATTTCGCTGCGGCCGTTCTGCAGGGCGGCGTACACAAGTACTACTTCCTCCCCTATTACCTTGTGGGAGCTACCTCGGTTTTTGTGCACCTTGCCGCAATTTCCTATCTTCGTCTGCCGGGTGTGCGGCGGCGCGCGTGGTGGGCAGCTGCACTCATGGTGACGGGGTTTGTGCTCGCGCTGGCAATAGTGCTTTGCTTCGCCGGTGCGTTCTACGAAATCCGCCTGCCTGCCGGCTACGGTTTTCTATGAGCGCGAACCATCTGCAACTCTACACCGAAACGCGACCGCGGCTGCTCTCGCTGGCATACCGCATGACGGGCAGCCTCAGTGACAGCGAAGACATTCTGCAAGATGCCTGGCTGCGCTTCTCGCAGCTGCCGGCAGAAAAAATTCACTCCGCGGCAGCGCTGTTGACGACTATTGTCACGCGGCTCTGCCTCGACCTGCTGCGCAGCGCACGCAAGGAGCGCGAGCTGTACGTCGGCCCCTGGCTGCCCGAACCT
>CAYOZO010000088.1:0-14060 GCA_964408405.1 uncultured Turneriella sp. | reverse complement strand
TGAGACCGCGTCCGCTAATCGGCAAAAATTCCTTCGCAAATCGTACCGATTTGCTCCACGAGGCGCCAAAAGGCGCGAATTTTTGCCGATTTTCGCACATGTTCAGGCGAAACGCGGCCCCGCCTCGCGCAAAAAATCGCCTTTTTGGCGTTTTGCTTGAGTTGGCGCACAGGCTCTTGGACTCGGTTTACGGAGCAGCGGCTACCTGTATTATGTCTCTTCACAATGCAGGGCAAGCTCAACTTTGACAGCGGCTACGAGCCACAGGATGCCCGCCCGGCCATGCGGATGAGGCTTGGCGGCGAATCAGAAACCTATGACGTAGAAATCCGTCTGCCTGCTTATGCGCAGTCTGCAGGGGGCGCAACCTGTAATCACACCGGCCTCTATGCGCGGCTTTGGACGCTGATGGAGAAATACTACCGCGATCCGCTAGCGGTGTTTTCATCATCGCGCACGATGCTGTTGCCGCACCAGGTAGAAGCGGCGCTGCGTGTGCTCTCTGCATCGCGCCCGCGTTTTTTGATCGCCGATGAGGTGGGGCTGGGCAAGACCATCGAGGCGGGCCTGATACTGAAGGAGCTCAAGCTCAAGCATGGCTATAAAAAGATACTGATTGTGGTGCCGTCGCCGCTCATGGCGCAGTGGCAGCAGGAGCTCAAGACGAAGTTCGCGGAAGATTTTACGATTCTAAACGGCGACATGCTTCGTCGGGGTAACCCGTTTGCGCAGGGCAGCCAGTTCCTGGTTTCAGTCGATCTGGCAAAGGACGAGCGCTACCGCGAACTCTTTTTGCAACAGAATTTTGACCTGGTGGTGTTCGACGAAGCACATAGGCTACGGCGGGACGCCAACACCGTCACGCAGGCATGGCAGTTTGCTCACGCAATCAGTGAGCAGGTCGATGGGCTCTTGCTGCTCTCGGCGACGCCATTTCGCGGCAAGCTCGAAGAGATTTTCTTCTTAATACAGCTGATAGATCCTGATATTCTGGGGCCACTGGCTACATTCCAGACGCAGTTTGCCGAAGATGCATCGCTGCTCAAAGACCGGCTTTCACCCGTCGTCATCCGGCGGCGCAAGATTGATGTGGGCGGCTTCACCAAGCGTTTTGCCAAGACAGTGAAGATCGAACTCGATCGCGACGAGCGCGAGTTTTACGACAAGATGACCGAATACGTCAGATATGAGTTCAACAAGGCCCTGTCGCGCGGGGAGAATTTGAAATCCTTCATCATGATAGTATTCCAGAAGCTGCTGGATTCTTCGCCTTATGCGCTGATGAAAGCTCTGGAGGGAAGACGCGCACGCCTCGAAGGAATCTATTTCCGCGTGATGCACGAGATTGCCGAGAGCGAAGACGTGGCTGAAGCGGTACGCGAATACCAGGAAGAAGAAGGTTTCGATGAGAGCGGCATGATCAACCCGCAAGAGCTGCGGCAGGAAATTCAGCATCTGACGCATCTTGCGACTCTGGGCCGGCGCATTCGGACAGATAGCAAGTTAAAACAGCTAAAGAAAACTCTCAAGACGATGCGGGGCATGGGGCATGAGAAATTTGTCATCTTCACGCAGTTCAAATCGACGCTCGAATACCTGACGCATAATCTGACGGGATACAAGGTAATTGGCTTTCACGGGGGATTGAATTTTGAACAGAAAGAAGACGCCATAAAAAAGTTTTTTACCGAAGCCGATATACTTATCTGCACCGAGGCCGGCGGAGAAGGGCGCAACCTGCAGATTGCCGCCTGCCTCATCAACTATGACCTGCCGTGGAGTCCGCTCAAGCTCGAGCAGCGCATCGGCCGCATACACCGTTTCGGGCAGACGCGCGATGTCCATATCGTCAATTTTGCCTGCCGCGACACCGTAGCCGAGCGCGTCCTGGAGGTGCTCGAGGAGAAAATCCGCCTGTTTGAAAATGCGCTGGGCCCGTCAGATACGCTGCTCGGCGTCTTCGAGAGCGAATACAAATTTGCGCGCAGCCTGATGGCGTTCTTAGGTGCGAAAAAGACCAGACGTGAGCACAATGAAGAGCTCGAGCGCAGCCTGTTTCTGGCCAAAGAAAACCTGCGTAATGTCGATCGCTTGCTTTCGACAGAGCACATGAGCTTTAACCTTGCGGCGTTTAGTCAGGCGCTCAGCAGCGAAGCGATGCGCTTAAGCGGCGAAGAGCTGCGTAGCCTCATTACCGATTACGCTGCGTTGCAAGGTATAACCGTCAGGGAAAGCGGTAACAACGATTACCAGATTCACCTCGATGAGCCGGGTTCGAAGACTAAGCGCATCCGGCGGGGAACCTTCGACCATGAGATCGCGACGCGTCGCGTTGATCTGGAATTCTTTGCGTTCGGCCATGAATTCATCGATGCCTGCGCCGCGGCAATTATCGCTGAAGCGGAGAAAACGCCGGTTGTTCGCGTATGCTCGCATCACGACGGAATGCTGTTCTTTCTCTCCATGACGCTCGAGCTGGATAAGAAGTACCGGCGCATGTACCGTGTCTTTGTGCCGCGCGACAGCGCTGCGGAAAACTTCAGCTTTGACGAAGCGCTGAAAAAGCTCACGCAACCAGTAAGCGGTGCAACAGTGGATGAGGAATACCTGAAACTTGTTACGACGCGCGCCATCGATAAACTTTCCGGCGAAATAGCAAATGACGTGCGCGCGATCCTGGCGAAAATACGCCCCTCGGAGAGTTACTGGCACCGGCGTATCGTCGATTCGGCAGCCGCCCGTAAGAACCAGATAGAGGAGAGACTGGAGATCCAGCGCGGAAAACTGAACTGGTACGGCGACAAGTACGCCGGCAGTGTTTCGAAACTCACCGGCGAAAAGCGGCGCAGCGAGCAGAAGGCTTACGAACGCCTGCAGCAAAGTGACTTACGGCTTAAGCCACGCATTGTCATCCATGTGAAAAAGGTCTGCATCTTTTCCAGCGCCAGTTGACATCGGCAGAAATCGCGCTTTTCGCCGCCGTTAGATGCCCCTTTGGGGCCAATGGGCTTTCTCGAAAACGTTAAAACCTCTGTCGCTGCTGCCGGGCGTATTGCTGAGACTTCGGTTGTCCTGGCGCGGCATGCATCTTTCTTTAGTCGTCTGGTTGCAGATTCGGGTTCGAGCGAGAATGCCCGCGAGTTGCGCGAGATATTTGAGACGCTGGGTGCCACCTACATTAAGCTGGGACAGTTTATCGCCTCGGCGCCAGGGATATTTCCCGATGCCTATGTGACCGAGATGCAGGCGCTCCTGGATCGCACAAGTCCTGTAGGGTTTGAAGAGCTCGACAGTATTCTCAGAGCAGAACTAGGCAAAGACTATCGCAGGCTCTTCCGCACGATCGAAGAAATTCCCCTGGCATCGGCTTCGATTGCACAGGTGCACGCGGCCACGCTCGCCGACGGAGAGAGCGTTGTGCTTAAGATACAGAGGCCGGGTATCGAGGCGAAGATGGACGCGGACCTCGGACTCATGTCCTTTGCGGCCAAACTTTTCGAGATCCTGCTGCCGGAAACCAAGCGGGTCGGAGTGACCGATGTAATCCATGAACTGGGCCGCTCGATGGCCGATGAAACCGACTTTATCAAAGAAGCACGCAACATCAGGGAATTTGACGAATTCCTCACCAAAATCGGCGAAGAGGAAGTCATTGTGCCCAAGGTTATTGCCAGGCTCAGCACCAGGAGAGTCCTCACCATGTCGAGGCTCTACGGTCAGCCGATGACGGATCTCAACACCGTGCGGCGTTACGCGAAAGATCCGCAGGCGGTACTCGAGAAGGCGCTCTCTACCTGGTTTAAGTCGCTTGCGATGGTGGGTTTCTTTCACGCGGACGTGCATGCCGGCAACCTGATGATACTCGAAGACGGTCGAATTGCTTTTCTCGACTTCGGCATTGTCGGTCGCTTCAGTCCGAAGGTTTTTGAATCACTCTGGCTGCTCGTGCAGGGCGTGGGGGAGCGCGACTATAATCTCATTGCGCGCTCGCTCATCGGGCTCGATGCCACAGGTGGCGGGGGAGAGAAGGTCGAGGAGAAAAAATTCGCCGCAGAGCTCAAAGCCGTCTTTGAAAAAGTGAGCAGCTTTGGCCGCGAGGTGGAAAAAGCTGTCAGGCGTGGCGACAACATCCATGTCAACGAAGCTGAGCTGAACGATATGCTGTTGCAGATCATCGGCGTGGCGCGCGACAATGGCCTGCGCATTCCGCGGGAGTTTGCCCTGTTAATCAAACAGTTCCTGTATTTTGACAGGTACGCACAAATATTGGCACCGGGTATGTCGGTTTACCAGCCAAAGTTTCTGCCGCGCGGGTAGCGCCGCGGTTTTCTTAAGGCCCGGCGCAAGCGGCCGGAAAAGTCATTACTGCAGGAGCAGGGCAATAACTGTCAGGAATGCCAGTTCTGCCGGCAGACGGTAGCGGGCGTGCACGCTGAAAAAATCCTGAAACAGCAGGATTAAGCCCGGTACGGCGCACAGGAACATAAGGGATGTGAACTCCCACCTGTGCCCGACAGGGATCATTGCGGAGGCAATCAGAATGCCCGAGACTGCTGCCGCAAGAGACGTGATCATTACCGTTTGGCGTGCAATGGCCTGGGGTATGGTCTCCAGAACAAATACCTGCTTCTCCCTGGCATCCAGCGAATATTCGATGACGGAATTCATGAACAGGTTTAGCACCGCAGCCAGCAAAAAGAGCAGAAATGCCAGAATAATTTCCGTTGAAATGGAAACACTCCGGTTGAGAAACGGAGCAAACCAGATGCCACAGGTGTAGATCGCAGCAACGGAAATTTCCTTACCGATGCGTATTTTTCCCCAATAAGCCAGTATCAGGTGCAATAGCGCGAGTGCGCCCATGAATGCTCCGCCGAGAAAAACAATCTCCCGCAAGCACCAAGATGCTCCCAACACGCAGCAGACGCCCACGGTTGCTGCAGCATAAGCGAGCGGCAAAAAATGATCGTTGTGAAATTTATGGCGGGGATTTACGGCGATACTTCCCGTTTTACGTGCATCAAAGAGATGATCCGCTGTATAAATTACCCAAACGCTGGCGGGTAGCAGAAACCACCAGCAGGGTTTCATCTTCGCTTGCAGGAGCGTTTTTGCCAGGGCCGCTGATCCCAGCACTCCCGCGCAGATATCGAGGCTTAGTACTTCTGTGTAGAACCGGATTTTCGCCCACATTTTCTAGCAGGTTCCGGAAATACTTCCGCGCCGGCTGCAGACGCCGCGCTTCGCGATGCGAATCGCTCGCAAAACGGCCATAAATGGCCTGTCTGCAGCCTTGCGCGGTTTCCGGAACCTGCTTCTGGCTCCTTTTTCAGGAGCCTGCTAGGTTCCATAGGGTATAAGCTTCGTCTGGATAGGCTCGTCCTCGCGCGCAAGGCCGTAGCGCGCCAGAGCAAGCGCGGACTTTTTGCGGCCGGGCAGCTTGCACAGGCAGCGCACCGCATCGACAATCGCCTGCGGATAGCCGCGCCGGTAAGCTGCGGCAAACGCCCGGCTGGCGCGCCTCAGATTCTTCTCGCGGCGGTAGATCAGCCCGAGCGCGTGCAGGTCGCGCGCGTCGAGTTCGCTCCAGGGCTTCTCTTCCAGTAGCCGCTTTTTCTGGCTCAGGCTCGCGCTCCTGTCGCGGTGGATTTTGTAAGCCCAGCTTTTGCTGCCGCTGCGCGCGGCATCAAAAGCTCCAGACACCTTGCCGAGCAGGCTTACCAGCGAGAGCACGTCGCTTTCGTTATGCCGCAGGATAGCGTTGCGTAATTCACTTTTGCCAAAACGCAGGTACTCAAAGTAGGCCTGTGCGACTGCCGCTCCGGAAATATCATCGTTACGGGTAAAATGGAGCAGGCGGCTTTCGGCGTCCGTGAGGCGCGCCGGTTTTTCCGGAAAAATGCGCCTAATGGTATGGAAAAGATCGATATGCTGAGCCTGTGCGAGGTTGTGCCTGATACCGTATTTTTCGCAGCGCCTTATAACGAGCGGCAGGTCAAACGACTTGCCATTGAAGCTGACAAGCACACGGCCCGAGGCCATTTGGACAAATTGCGCCAGTATTTCTTCTTCACCCGCCGGCGTGTCGGCAAACCAGGTATAAAGCCCAGTGCCCGTGTCATTCTGCCGCGCCGCGCCGATCAGAAAGGGGTAAACCTGTTCTGAACTGCCGAGCCCGGTTGTTTCGAGATCAAAAAAAAGCAGCTCGGGCACTGG
Source organism: uncultured Turneriella sp. (assembly GCA_964408405.1). Taxonomy (GTDB): domain Bacteria; phylum Spirochaetota; class Leptospiria; order Turneriellales; family Turneriellaceae; genus Turneriella. The sequence goes on along the minus strand of CAYOZO010000088.1, from coordinate 7,844 downwards.
GACACTGCGCGCGAAGTCGCGCCTGACCGGATCAGGCAGTTTGAGCTCTGCGCGGGACACAGGATGTTCTGTGTAGAGCGTTTTCAGCAGAGTATGGTGCCGCTCTGCGACGATACTCGGCGTCGCGGTTAATTTTCCGGTGCTGGTTTTCTGGTAAGCCTTGAGTCTGTCTTTCAGATTCATAACGCACGAGCTCCCACACCGAATGCTCAAGAGGCGCTGCCAGACATGCTTTACTGTGGCGGCCTACTGCAGCCCGTAAAGGCCTGCGAGCTCTTCGAGCTGGGCCGAGAGAATTTCTGTAATCGCTTCCTTCGCGGGCGCGACCGTGACCTGCAGCAGCGACATCTTGAGCGCGGTTCTTTTTTCAGCCAGGTTGCCGGTGTTCTCAAAGATCGTGATGAGCTGCGGGTAAAGCGACTGCGCCAGTTGCGGCGGCATACCTTTTTGCTGTCCGGCGGCGAGCGCTCGCTGTATGGATTGCGCAACTTTGCGGTATGCTTCGACTTCGTCCTTGAGCTTGTTGGCGGCACCTGCGTCGAGTTTTGCCCGCTGCATGATCTTGTGGATTTCATCCGACCAGGCGACTTCCTGCTGCTGAGCGGCCTTCTGGAAAAGCGTGTAGTAGGTATATGCTGCCTGCTGGATGGCGGGCAGCGAAGCATAGTATTTTGCGTAACCCTGCTGGTCCTGCGCCTTGATGAAGCGGGCAATCGTATTGATCACGGCGACGAAATTTCTGAAGCTAATCTGCTGCGGCACTTGTGGCAGCGAGTTCTCCGCGCCGTCGTCGCCGTCATCGCTGCCGGTGTCGGGCGTATAAATGAGCGGGCGGGCCGTAATGAAGAGGGAGCTATAACGCTGCAGCAACACTTCACCAGGTTGCGGCTTGGGTCCTGATCCCTGAGGCGATTCGCCGGGAAGTACGAGCTCGGCCGCCTTGAGTTTCTCTTCCGCTTCAGCCTCGGGGTCGAATGGTTTGTAGGTGAGTGGCGGCGCCTTCGCAAAGTCTGCCGCGAACAGCATCAAGAGATCGTTGGATGGTACGCGGTAAGGGTTTTCGTATTCTGCCTTGTATTTCGGGATTTCGGTTTCGAGCAGCTTCTCTTTTACTTTCTCGAGCTGCGGCATGAAATGCTGTCCGATATAGGCGCCGAGCCTGCCCGCGTTGGGTTCTTTAATAAAGGCGGCAAATTGCGGCAACTGGTCGAAGTAGTCGTCGAGTTTTTTGACCACCTGTGTTGTGAAAGCAGGCAATTTTGCTCCGAGTTGCTGCGCCTCGGCCGGCGGAATCTTTAACGCCTGCTGCGCGTAGTGCACGAGCAGACGCTGCATGGTCATCAGGTACGCTCGGGAAAGCCCGGCTTCGGAAAGCTCATAATTACCTTCAGAACGTTTACTGATAAGGGGTTGGTTCATCGGCAGGTATTAATTCTTCTGTCTCAGGAAATAATCCGCCGCAAGCAGATAACCTTCTGCGCCGAGGCCGACAATGACCCCCTGTGCGATCGCGCTCAAATACGAATGCTGGCGAAAGTCTTCGCGCGCATAGACATTGCTGATATGGACTTCAATAAAAGGCGTTTTGACCGCCGAAAGTGCGTCGCGAATGCCGATGGAAGTATGCGTCAGAGCGGCCGCGTTAATAATCAACCGGTGATTCTCCGTAAGGGTGTGTATGTGGTTGATGATGTCGCCTTCGGAGTTTGACTGAAAAAAACTTACGCTCGCGCGGCTGCCAACGTGGTCACGCAGACGCTTTTCCAGGTCGGCCAGCGTAAATGTACCGTAGAAACCCGCCTCACGACGCCCCAGCAAATTGATGTTCGGCCCGTTGATTACGACGAGATCCATTATTACGCTAACGTCTGAAATTCTTTCAGGCTCGCAAGCAGTTCTTTCTCAGTAACTGGCTGCGGCAGGCGGGCCCGACCTATGCCATCGAGCAGTACGTATCTGATACTGCCGCTATCGTTTTTCTTGTCTGCCCGCATCAGTTGGATAAGCTGCCTTGCCGGCGGCAGCGTCCGCAGGCGCGTTTTTTTCATGAAGTCAGACATCCGTCGCGGTAAGGCATACTGCTTCAAGAGGGCGTCGATGCGCGCTTCGTCGGTTACGGGCAGAAAACCCAGACGGCGCGAAAGCAGCGCAGCGAAGCGCATTCCAATAGATACTGCCTCGCCATGCAAAATTCCCGTATAGCCAGCGCGCGCTTCGAGCGCATGTGCGAGAGTATGGCCAAAATTCAGAAAGGCGCGCACGGACTGCTCTGTCTCGTCCTCTTCGACAATACGCGCCTTAGTGGCGATGCACTCTGCCGAAAGGCGCGCGAGAAATTCTTCGTCAAATTGCCGGCTCACCGGGTCATGATTTTCCATGAAACGGCAAAGTTCTTCATTAGCGATGAGCGCCGTCTTGATGCTTTCAGAGAGACCGCAGGCCAGTTCGCGCGGCGGCAGAGTTTTGAGAACAGCAGGCACAATGTAAACCGCTGCAGGCTGGTGAAAGGCGCCGATCAGGTTCTTACCCGCGCGGATATTGATGGCAGTCTTGCCGCCAACCGACGAATCGACCATAGCCAGGAGAGTCGTGGGAATTTGCACAAACCGGATGCCGCGCATGAAGATTGCGGCGAGAAATCCTGTAAAATCGCCGACAACCCCGCCGCCGATGGCAATCAGAGTGCTCTTGCGGTTCGCGCCGAGGCGCACCAGCTCGTTCGCGGTCTTTTCCAGCAGCGCGAAACTTTTGGAACCCTCACCGGAAGGAATGCGCAGGAACGGCGCACCTTTTAAGACGCGGCGGAACTCACGGCCGTGCAGACGATCGACGCGCGCATCGATCAGTGCGAACTGGTTATCCTGGCGAATGCCCTTCAGCGCGCTGAAGGAATCGGCATAAGACACCTCATAGCTGCGTTCGGCAAGTCTTACGCGTATCGGCTGAATCGCCATGGTCGCGGCCGGCAAGGAGCTGCCGCTCCTATATTGCAGCGATCAGCTGGTCCAGTTTTTGCACAGCTGCATCCATCGTCGCCTTGCGCACGTTGAGCGGGGGAGCAAGCCTCAAAACGCTCATGCCACCGCGTCCGACGATGAGACCGAGCTGAAGTGCCTTCTCAACGAGGGGACGCGCCTCAATATCCTCGCGCAGCACAAGACCAATCAGAAGGCCCAGGCCGCGCACTTCGGTAATTTTGTCCGGATACTTCGCCTTAAGCTTGTTCAGCGCAGAGTTAAGATAGCGCGCAGAGGCCTGCACGTGGTCGAGTATCTTCTGCGACTCCATCGTCCTGATCACTTCGTACGCTACTGCGGTTGCCAGATGGTTGCCGCCGAACGTTGTGCCATGCATTCCTTTCTCAAAGACGGTGGCGTATTTTTCTGCCACGAGCATCGCACCGATCGGAAATCCGCCGCCTAACCCCTTGGCCATTGTCACAACATCGGGCAGCACTCCGTAGTGCTGGTAAGCGAAATAGTGGCCGCTGCGGCCCATGCCAATCTGTATCTCGTCGAAGCAGAGCAGGGCTTCTTCTTCGTTGCAGCGCGCGCGCGCCATCCTGATAAAATCGGGCGAGAGAGGAATCACGCCCGACTCGCCCTGCACGGGTTCGAATATCACTCCGCATGTCTGGCCATCGATAGCCGCCGCAAGGCCTGCGATGTCATCTGCATTCACGAATTCGATGTGCCCGACGATTTCGCCGAAACCTTTCTGAATTTTGTCCTGCCCCGTGAGCGACATCGCGCCGAACGTGCGCCCGTGGAAACCATCGCGTACCGCTACCACCTTTTGGCGCGCAGGCGACTTGGTCTGCCCGTACGCGCGCATGAATTTGAACGCTGCCTCGTTCGCCTCGGTTCCTGAGTTACAAAAAAACACCTTGCCGGGAAAATTGATTTCCACCAGCGCACGCGCCAGCTGCGCCTGCTGCTGGTTGTAGAAGAGATTTGACGTGTGCCAGACCATCTCTGCCTGCTGCGTCAGGGCAGCGATCAGGTCGGCGTGGGCATGCCCGAGCGCGGTGACGGCAATACCACTTAAGAAATCGATATACTCCCTGCCCTCGGTGTCGTACAGCCGGTCGCCGGCGCCGTACTGAAAAGCGACCGGCATACGCGCGTAGGTCTGCAAAACATATTTTTCATCGAGCTCGCGGATTTCCTCGAAGGACAAGCGCTCCGCAGGATCGAAGGCATTGTGCTCGCGGCCCGCTGGATTGGCCGGCAGTTCGCTGTCTTCAATGCCGTAAAACTCCCTTGCCGAATCTGCGGTCTGCGTTTCCTCTGCCATGCGCCTTTTTGCCCTCTCGAAACAGGCCGCAAATTGTTTATTGATTTCCTGTGCTCTCCTTGACGGTGCCTTTTCAAGCATCACTTTGACGCTATGCATGCAGCAGAAAGTCGGGCAAACGATCACCATCGCGCCGGCTTACACAGGTATATCGCGCTCTTCGAACTCTGGATGGCTGCGGCATCCGTTCTCCTGCTCGTCGCCTGCTCGCTCACCATTATTCTGGTGCGCATGCTGTCGCAGAGTCCGTGGGCGGTCTCGCTGGTCGATACTCTGTCACAGTTTCCCTCGCACCTGATGCTGGTGGCAGCTTTGCTCGGCGGCTCACTGGCCCTGTCCCGCGGCGAAGCGCTGAAGATCGAAGTACTCAACAACCTGCTGGGTGAGGCCGGTAAAAAAATTGCGGCACGCCTGGTCTCGGCGCTTGGTCTCATTTTTTATCTCGCCTTCATGGCGCTGGCCATTCGCTACCTGACAATTGATTATCGGCCCGTTGTGGCTTTTGTCTATCTGCCGCTTTTCTGCCTCATCGGGCTTAAGCTGGTTTTGATCCGGCCCGGCGCTTCCCCATGAGCTGTACTCTCAGACGCCTTCAGCTCTACCGGGGGAGCTCAGTGCGTAACATAGGGGCGGCAGCTGTGATGGCGGGCATTTTACTGACGCTGAGATTTATTGGGGCAGAGGTTACAGCCTATCGTCCGCGCTTTATTGGCGGTGGAGTGGTGCAATATGATTTCCTCACACGCGATTCCGCCTTATCCCGCACGGGGAGACTCGAGACATCGCTTTTGACAGAGGAAACGGATATTACCGCCATGGGGGCCACTGCTTCGCGGCTGTTTGTGGGTACGTCCAACCGGGGTATTTTTGAATCGGAAGATGGGGGTAAAACCTGGGTTCACCACCATGCACACCAGATACCCATGGCGCTCGATGCCGCCAATGAGCGGCGCATTTATGCTGTGGATAACACGCTCGAATTCGCGACGCATAAGCACGACTTGCTTTACCGAACCGAAGATCCGCAGCGGCGCTGGCAAACAGTGAAGACTAACCTGAAACGTGCCGTAATTTTTACTGCCTTGTTTCGCGGTAAACAAAACCTGTACATGGGTACTTCTGTGAACGGTCTCGAAGTTGCCCAACTCAGCGAGAGCGTGCTCAAGGTTGCACAGAAACCGGGCAGTAAGCTGGTCTTGAAATTTACGACTCTCAACACGGGTTTGCCGGGCAAAGCGCATGACAAATCACACTTTATCTATGAAGAGGTACAGGCGATTCACGAAACCGGGGAGGGTCAGCTTCTCATTGCCACCGGTCCTCGCCCGGCGGTCTATCTAAAAGAAGCAAATGCCACCAGGTTCCAAAAGGTAGATACCGGGGCGCTCGGCGAGCAAATGGACGAATGCTTTTCCATCAGTTCGGCCGGTCCCGCGAAAATCGTGCTCTCATGCCGCCGCGGTATCTGGCAGGGGCAGGTAACCGGCGGCGGCTGGAGTTTCACGCCGCAGTCCGCGGTGGTAAGCGATGTCGCCGATTATGCAGCATATGCACTGCTCGACAGCGAAGGCAATCGAATTTCCTATAATGCTCCTAAACGGCGTCTCAGTGCTGAAAAACAGGCGCGGATGCAGAATGCATCCGGCCACCGCTTGTTCTACAGCTCCGCGTTTACGTGGCAGAAGAAGCAGCCAATCGTTCTCGGCGAGCTTAAACACGATTTTTGGACTGGACTGGTCATCGACGGCAAAGATGATAATGGCATCATTCGGTACGATTCTGACGTCCCCGTAGCGCGCGCGATCGGCGCAGTGCGTCCGCTCTACAAAATGCGCGATGTGGTCGAAAAAGTCCACGCAATGGGCAAACGCGTCGTCGTGCGCCTCGTGACCTTCAAAGATCCCAAACTTTTTGAACGCGAGGGATATGCTATACGCGATGCCGGCGGCGGCAAATGGATTGGTTCTCCCAAAGAACGTTGGATCGACCCATACAATCCTAACCTGCTTACAGAATATTACGGGCCGATCGTGCGTGAGCTTACGGAGCGGGGCGTTGATGAAATCCAGCTCGACTACATCCGCTTTCCCTCGGACGGCGCTATTGGCAGGTGCCGTTATTCACATAAGAAGAGCGACCACTACGCCTCAGAAGCGCTGGAGAATTTTCTGGTAGGGTTAAGGCAGGCGACGCACCTGCCGCTGGGCGCAGACATTTACGGCTATAACGGCATGTACCGGGTTCCCGGCGCGATCGGTCAGGATCTCGAGGTATATGGCCGTATTCTCGATGTTATTTCGCCGATGCACTACAGCTCCCACTTTGGGGATGACTACATGCGCGAATACCCGCGCGACGACCGTGCCTACCAGTTGCTGCTGCTTGCCCTGTCCCGCGGCAGTTTTTACGCGCAGGGCAATTTCATACTGCGACCATACATCCAGGCGTTTCCCATGAAGAACGGGTTATGGGGTTACGGCAAGAAGTACTTTGCCGACCAGATCAAAGGCAGCGCCGATGGCGGAGGCAATGGTTTCATGTTTTGGGGCCAGTTGGATCACATGATTCTGGTGCGCAAAACGCAGACGGAGTAACATGTATTCGCCGCCCCGCGCTACCTGGACTGTCATGCGCCTGATCTGGATGCAGATCGCACTCGGCGTAGCGATCATCATCGAGACGGCTGCGCTGCACCGTAGCGCGTTGCGGCAGATGTTTGAACTCAGCTGGGCAACCGCGATGGGCAAGGGATACGTCTGGCAGCTCGTGACTGCATCGCTCGTGCATACCAATCCTTTCCAGCTGCTGTTTAACCTGCTGACTCTCTGGATGTTCGGATCAGAGCTGGAGCAGCGCTGGGGCAGAATGGCCTTTCTGCGTTATTATCTTTATTGCGCGGTTTCATCGGCGCTCGTATTTCTCTTGTTGGGGGCGCTTTTTCCCGCGATGCGATTTGATGTATTCTCTTCGGCGACTGGCGCAAACCTCGGCTTACTTATTGCCTACGCCATCTACTGGCCTGACCGCCAGGTCTGGTTCTTTTTTCTTTTCCCGGTGCGCATGAAATTTGTCGCACTCATTACGGGGTTCATCGCACTTTCCTACGCGGTTTCGGCAGCGCCGTTTGTTCTTTCTGCAGCCGGTCACCTCGGGGGGCTCATAGCTGCCGGCTTACTACTGATAATTACCGGGGGTGAACCGCAGCGGGTGAGTCGTGCCTTTGGTGCCTGGGGGAGTTTTTTCCGTAGTCGTATGGCTCGCCCCTCGTCAGCAAACGCAGCCCCGCCCAAACCAGGCGATATGGAAGCGCGGATCGATGCGATTCTCGACAAGATTTCGCGCGAAGGAATGAAAGGCCTTACAGCTGCAGAGAAAAAGTTTCTGCGCGATGCTTCAGAGCGCATGAACCGCAGAAAGCACTAGCAGGCTCCCGAAAAAGGAGCCAGAAGCAGGTTCCGGAAACCGCGCGAGGCTGCAGACAGGCCATTTAGGCCGTTTTGCGAGCGATTCGCATCGCGAATCGCGGTCGCTGACTCGCGACTCAGCGA
>CAYOZO010000087.1:0-14951 GCA_964408405.1 uncultured Turneriella sp. | reverse complement strand
ATTAGCGGACGCGGTTTGCGCGAAAAATCGCGCCGGCAAGTTGGCGCACAGGCTCCTAGGAGCCTACTGGACAATTACTCCGGTTTAACTTTAAGAAAGTACTGCGGGTAGCGCAACGCGAAAATCATAAAGGAAACAATCAGCAGAGTAATGATACAGGAATCGGCATAAAAATGCCGGATGTCGCGTGTCAGGTACGCTACGATGCCATAAAGGTTGATCAGCGTGATGATGCCGAAGAACATCAGAAAGGCAGTAAGAGCACCAGTATCTTTGAGGTTCCGGTTTCCTGCAATGAGCGGCCTGGTAATGAGAAAAAGCTTTATGTAGTAGGCCGTGTTATGCAGCATCGCCAGCGTAAAAATTGCATCGATGAAGCTCGGGCTTCCCGTATAGAAGAACTGTCTCGGGTCTGTGGGCATGACTTGAGGAAATGCAAGATTAATGAGCGGAATCAAAAGACTGAAAAAGATGCCAGGCAAGAATGCAAGTTGTGTCCGGCGGTCGGCAACGAATGAGTCATCAACGGTGGCCTTGTAGAAGTAATAGACTCCCGGACCGATCAGGAAGTTTGCGCCGACAAAGATGTAATTCAGCCATTGCGGCCTGAAGAACAGCGTGTTGAGGTTAAACCAGGCATAGAGCTGCGTGATCCCCATGACAAAACTCAGCAATATGAGGTAGCTGACAGAACGCCTCGGGTATTTGAGCAGAAGCATCGCGATACCCAGCACGAAACACAGGAAAGCTCCCCCGCTGATGAGGGCGTTAAAAATGATATTGAGATAGGGGTTTGCAAGGATATCCATGCGTCTGAAGCGCAGGCGTCAGGGCACGGGTCAACTGATTTGCTGCCGCTACTTTTCCTGTGCCTTGAGCTCTTCCCAGGCTTTCATCATTTGGTCAGCCTCGCCCTGCTGCCCCAGGAATCGCAACAAGTAGTTCAGTTCAGGTACAAAGAACGGATACCGGGGAGCGAATTCGGCAAAGCGAATCTGCTTCAGATAGAAAAGCTGGTCGCGTATGCGCTTTTCCCGGGCGCTTAGAAAAGCGAGTATATAGAGCGCATGGTCGCGGGCAAATGCATCCGCCTGGCTCTTGCTGAGGTCCCGGAAATTGGAAATGCCCAACGGTGAATTGCCCGACCGAATGTAATATACGCCTTTGGCAAATGCTGCAGTTGTCGGGCCATAGGCTGTCTGTATCAGCGGAAAATCCGGAGTTTCGCGCGCCATCCCTGCCTGTATCAGGTGCCAGGCAGGTAATTTCTTTGCCGTCAAATTGCTCGCAACAATGTCCTGAGCGCTCTCCCACCATGGTCTGCCACCCAGCAGATAAATATCAAGTTCCGCTTCGGCAAGACGCGCGCTCAAAACCTCAGGCAAGCCCAGCGACCGGGCTTTCCGACCTGCAAGCAAAGCGCGCTGCCAGAGTTCGCGGTCAAACTCCGGGGGAAATGCGGGCCGCCCTATGAATTCGCGAAACAGGAGTGCGAGCAATGCCTCCGGCTTTTCAGCAACTTGCCGGCGTATGATTTCATCGAGCAGAGTCGCCTCAAGGTATGCCAGGATGGGATCTTCGCGGTGGTCCTTTTGCAGGGTATGCGCCAGCTCAAGAAACTCCTGCACCTCGACCAGCGCCAGGGCACCATTTTTCACGTTCACGGCCTGTTCAGCCGGCAGCGCCTGAATCGCCTTGATTGCCTCCGCATGCGCCCGTTCTATTTCGGAGTACTTGTTTTCACGAAAATAGTAAAGTATGCGCGGCGAATTCTGGATGACGTAGTAAATAAATGCCCCACCGGCCAGCACGAGCAGAAAAATAAATGCATAGCTGAAATATCTGCTTTTATCCCGCCTGACGGTTTTGTTATGGGTGCTGAAGTCGTATGCGCGCATCTGTGCATGGCCCGGAATATCCGGGGCTCTAGGTGCGCGATAAACGCGCCTTACCCGGCAACATTTCCTGCGGTTTCAGCGCGGAATGTCTCCAGAACCTTGCGGATGGTTTCTGTTTCTTCCATGAAGAGTAAAGCAACCGGCTGCGATGTGCGAAAGGTCAGAGCAACACAGTTCGGATAAAACCCGATCGTTTTCAGATTTGTGAGGGGAAATCGCTCCTGGCCACTGGCATGGTCGAAGTAAAAGCCAAAACCATCATACGAGAAGAGACCACGACCGAACCTGCGGATACCTTGAACGTCGCTCAGGTCAAATGCGGCAGGCGAGGCAGCGCCGTCGTAAACGTTGCGCGCGCTGGAGTCGAGATAGAGATACGCGAACTTTTCAAACAGCCTGGGATTTGCCTGCCCGACGGAAACCGCCACGGGGTTAACGGGCGCGCTCTCAGGGCGTGCCGGAGCTTCGTGCTGGACAAACTGGAATGGTCCCGGAATCGCCGAGCTCGTCGCTGCTGACGGCTGTGTGACCGGCATTGCCGGCCCTTGTGATGGAATACTGCTTGTCTTCAGGGCAGCCACCGGCGATGCATGCCGCGAAGAGTTCACCGCATATTCCTCCAGCGGGGATCTGCTGCCCGAACGTTTTTCGTTTGCCTGCAAGAGCACTCCGGCAAGCACGAGCAGAACCCCAAGACCAAGGAACAAGAACGCTATGTATTCCACCTATTAATTATCGTGGAGTTATGTCGTTTGTTTGAGCATGTTTTTGAGTACGCCCTGCGCACCCAAAAACGCGCCCATCAATCCCTGAATTGCACGGCTCTGGACTGGCCGAAGGTTTCGGCGATACGCTCGATAGCATCGTCGAGATTCCTGCCGTCGGCGATGACGTCATGGATTGCCTTGGCAATCGGGTATTTCTCTTCGCGCAGGCGTACAAGCCGCGGCAACGCCTTGATGCCATAGACACCACTCAGCTGCTTCTTCTTATCGTGAGTATCAAACACGAAGTCATGGCCATACTGCCTGTCATGACTGTCCTGGCCGAAGCAACTGAGCATCAGGTCGGTAATTCCGGCAACGCCCGCAAGCGTCGATTTACGCCCGCCCATCTCGACGACCATGTTCGCCATCTCTGCCGATATCCTATGCGCGAGATGAAAGAGTGTACTGTCGTTGTTACCTCCCAGTTGCTTTTCGTAATAACCGTCAACAAGGCCTACGCCCAGGGCGTAGATATTCTTGAGCGCGCCACCCAGCTGCAGGCCACGCACGTCGTATGGGTTCACCGCAGGCCGGGTAAACACGTAACCCGTCGTGAAGAAATCTATGAGTTCATTGACGAGCGAGGTATTGACTGCTGCCAGCTCAAAGCCGCCGGGCTTGCGCTCCATAATCTGCTCCGGATAATTGGCCCCGGAAAGCACGGCGAAGCGCGCCGGATTGATTTTGTAGATTTTTTCCAAATCTTCGAAAATCAGCCCGTACTTTGAACCAGTAAATCCTTTCACGATGCCGACTATCGTGGCATAGCTCTGGTTGAGCACCGGAGTAATCAGCTCATAGTATTTTTCGAGTTCCCACGGGCGTACACCCTGCAGATAGACGGAGCACTTGAGCAGGTCTTTCGGCTCTGCTGTGAAGGCGATGTTCGGAGGCAATTTGAAAATCGGAAAATTATCCAGATCAGTGTTGACTTCGTTAAAAGCCCTGGCCTTTTCCGCGTCGGGCAGAAAAATCCGTATATTGATCTGCTTGTTCGCAAGCACAGCCGCCATTGCCGTGGCATACGGACTGTGTCCGATAATACCCACCTCGGCATGCGGCGTCGGAGCTGCTTTAATCAGTATGTTCTTCTTTTTTACCTTGCCATCGTCCAGATAGAGGTTCCGGTACGTACCGTGCATGTGACGGTCGAGGTTCTGTCCAATCAGCAAAGCGAGCGAATCGATTACGAACTGCTTCTTGTTTTCCACCTCGGGAATTTCAAGCCGCTGGATGTGCTCCGGGAAATTTTTGGCAGATTCACCATGTAACTTACCTACCAGAATCGGCTTGCCGATCACAAGCTTACCGGTCGCCTGCTGGAACAGAAAGCTTTCGGCTGGCAGAATCTTGTCGGTACCGACGAGGGAAATCGGTACAATCACCTTGTTCATGACGTAGTGGTAAACCGTGTCCACGAAGGTAATGAGCCGTCCCGTGCGGCTGCGTGTCCCCTCGGGGAATATGCAGATCACTTTGCCCTGTTTCTGCAGCTCGGCCGCCTGCCTGAACGAGCGCATGTTGATGCGCGTCATCAGGTCGGCCATGCCCGGATTGTCCGTCATGTCGCGTTTGGAGCAGACCAAAAGGCTTTCGATCGTATAGAGCCCCAGCCGCGTAAAGTCGGCGAGAAACACGAGACGACCGGCGATAAAGACCATCGAATCGGCCAGCTTGCGCGCTTCCTTGCTGTGGTTGTAGAGCAGGCCATAAATCGCGGCCGTATCAAAATGGCTCAGGTGGTTTGAGATCAGCGTCACCGGGTATTTGCCGAGGAGCGGCAGAATTTCCTCGAGGTTTTCTTCTCCCTCGATATGGAATTTTCTGAGCATTGGAGTTAAGAATTCAATCATGAAGTCGCGCAGCTTTTCGTCGCGCGCAGTAAAGACACCGACTTCATCGAGCTTCGATTCATCCTTAAAGGTTTCCATCACGCGCGGAATCGGCGTTTCCACCGACAGCTTCAGGTACTTGATCAGTAGCTCGCGCGCCTTCTCTTCTTTAAGACCCGCCTGCATGAAGATGTCGATATTCTTGAAGAACTCGCGCTGCCAGGGCGCGTGAGTTGCCGATTCGAGAGCATGATCCTTTGCGTCTTTTGACATGGCCGGCAGTCTGACAAAACGTGCGGGGCCGGGTCAACAATATTCTGCCGAAGCCGGACATTGCGTTCGGTGCGGTGCACCGTGGGATTTTTCTCTCTGCCGGCGATGCTACGCTTCTTCGATACGATTGCTTTTTGGTCGCCGCGCTGTTATGGTATGCGAAGAGAGACCATGAAAGGCGACAAAAAGGTCATCGAACTACTCAATGCTTGTCTCAAGAATGAACTGACAGGTATCAACCAGTACTTTCTGCATGCCCGCATCCTGAAAAACTGGGGTATGGAAAAGCTCGGAGCCTACGAATACAAAGAATCGATCGACGAGATGAAGCATGCCGACAAGCTAATCGAACGCATCCTGTTCCTCGAGGGGTTGCCCAATCTGCAGGACCTCGGCCGCCTGCGCATCGGCGAGACAGTCGAAGAAATCCTCAAAGCAGACCTGGCTCTCGAAATGGAAGCAATCCCGCAGCTTAAGACCTCTATTGCACACTGCGAGAGCGTCAACGACTATGTCACCCGCGAACTTCTCGCTAAAATCCTCGAATCAGAAGAAGAGCACGTTGACTTCATCGAGACCCAGCTGGGACTGATTGAGAAGATGGACCTGCAGAACTACGTGCAATTGCAGTCGCCTGCGGCGGAGTGAACATATCGGCATTAGGGGTAGATTTAAACCTACCCCTAATGCCGATATTACGCCGGCTTTTCCAATTCCATTCTCTGAAAAAGCATCGGCCAGGTATCCAGCTTCTGCCCGGCGAAGCTGACCTCTGAAAGTGCCTCGGGGAATTCCTGCTTTGAGGTCACCTGCAGAATCGAGAGTAACTCCCCCGTTTTTTCAGGCAAGACGGGGCGCAGGTAGAGCAGCACTACCGCAATCGCGCGCAGTAGGGTATTCAAAAGCAGAGCGCATTCGGTCATATTCTCTTTGGCAAGCGACCAGGGTTTATAATCGTCAACGACCTTATTGAGGCTGCGAATAACCGCGAACACGGCTTCGATTGCATTGTGGAATTCGAAATTCTCAAAGTACCGCTGGTAATCCGCCTTGAGCGTCTTCAATGATTCGTCGATGCCGGCAGCGCTCTCATGGGGAGCGGAATTCGGATTTGGGCCGCACTCGTATTTTTTCAGCATCGAGAGTGTGCGCTGCACGAGGTTGCCGAGGTCGTTTGCAAGGTTCGCATTCAAGCGGCTAATCATAATCTCTTCAGAGAAGCGCGCGTCCGAACCAAAGTTCATCTCGCGCATGAGAAAAAAGCGCAGCGCGTCGTTGCCGATCTTGCCGGCAAGCTCGAGCGGGTCTTTCGCATTGCCCAGGCTCTTCGACATCTTCTGGTCGGCAAAACCCAGCCAGTAACCGTGCACCGCAAGGCGCTTATAAACCGGAATTCCGGCGGCAATAAGCATCGTCGGCCAGTAGACGCCGTGCGGTTTGACGATGTCCTTCGCGATCATGTGGTGTGCGTTCACCCACCAATCGCTGAATGAAGCTGAAGGATAACCAGCGGCAGTCACATAGTTAATCAGGGCATCGAACCAGACATAGGTGACATAGTCTTTATCGAATGGAATCTCGATTCCCCACTGTAATCGGTTCTTGGGTCGTGATATCGAGAGATCTTCCCCATTCTTGATGAGTTCATCAATAGTGCCGAGCACTTCGTTGCGAAAGCCCTGCGGTTCAACGTGGGAGGGATTTTGTTGCAGTTGCGCCTTCCAGATCGGCAGGTACTTCTGCATACGGAAGAAGTAATTTTTCTCAGAAATGACCTGCGGTACGGTCAGATGGGTCTCGCATTCACCCTTGTCATTGAGTTCTTTATCGGTGAGATAGCGCTCGCAGCCGAAGCAGTACTTACCCGTATATTCGCCGGCGTAGATATCGCCCGCATCGTAGATCTTCTGCAGTATCTGCTGCACTACGGCCTTGTGGCGCTCTTCAGTCGTGCGGATAAAATCGTCGGGCGTTAGCCCCAACTTTTGCCACGCCGACCTGAAGGTTCCTGAAATTTCGTCGCAGTACTGCGCCGGTGTTTTGCCCTCGGCAGCTGCCGCTTTCACAATCTTGTCGCCGTGCTCGTCTGTACCGGTGAGAAAGAACACTTCTTTGCCCGCGAGGCGCTGGTATCTGGCCCAGGTGTCGCAGGCAATTGTCGTGTAGGCATGGCCGATATGCGGCCGCGCATTCACATAGTAGATGGGGGTGGTGATCATTACTTTTTGTTTCATTTGGATTCCAGTGTTTTGAGTCCTATAGATTTGGCGATAAGGTTCATTTTTTGGTCATGCGAAAGCAACAGAATAGTTTCGGCAAGCTCTGTCTGCCACAAACGTGCAGTCGCAATGTGAATTGCGTCAAGAGTTTTTACAGGTGCCACATACTGGTTTTTAGCCATGGCGAGTACCGTGGCATCGATGTGAAATAGTTCAAGCGAACGGGCAAGTTCGTTGAATTGATCGAGCAAATCGGCATAAACCGGGGTACTAATCCTGTTCTCGTTTCTCAACCTATCGAGTGTGCGCACACATTCGACTTCCAGCAAATAGCTTGAGGCTGCATATTGCCACTTGCCAAAATTGGGCAGGGCGTTTTGATCCTTGACTAACCAGCGCAGAACGACCGATGAATCAAGATAAACGGTCTTCACGATCTTCCATAACGTACTGCACGGGGTCTACATCCAGCTTCACATCAGGTCTGATATCGCGAAAGCCTTTCTGTAATGGCGCGCGCGAAACCAGTCGTCTACTGCGCGATTCCTTTTCAATTGGCACCACCCTGGCAACCGGCCGTTTGTGGTCGAGAATGGTGATTTCATGCCCATTTTGTACCTTGCGCAAATATTCGCTGAGATGTGCCTTGAAATCAGAAACTGCAGCTGTGGAGCTCGCCATAATCACAGTTTAGGTCATAATCGTCGATTTGTCAAACTTAAAGTGCACCTTCAGCAAACTTTAGTTTGACCCAGCCACCACCGCGTCACAGCGCGCGCACAAACCGCTCGCACTGAGATCACGGTGCAGCCAGCAGCGTGGGCATTTGGGTTTGGCGGATTTACGCACTCTGAGCGAGCCGGCACCCGTTTTGACACTCGAAACCCCCAGGAAACGCAGCAGCGTACCTTCATCTGCCTGCTGCGGGATTTCGACTTCAACCTCAACGTCTGAGCCGACTTCCCCGGCCTTGCGCATCGGTTCGATTGCGGCATTGACCTCAGCCCGAATCTCTTTCATAGTTTCAAATTCCCTGATGAGTTCCGGGTTGGCAAAGCGCGTGAGATCAGGCCAGGCATTCTCAAAGACACTGTGACCGGGCGTCAGTACGCGCTGCGTCTCTTCAGCGGTGAAGCTTAAGACCGGGGCTAGCAACGTCACCAGCGTTTCCGTAAGAATATATAGCGTACCGATCGTGGAGTTACGGCGAAGCGCCGCAGCGGCGCGCTCCCCCTCCGCCGTCGGCACCTTCCCCGCTTGCGGGGAAGGCTGGGAGGGTGACAACGGCGATGCATCGCAATAGAGGCTATCGCGCACCATGTCGAGGTATAGGTTGGAGAGCGTGACCGTACAGAACTGCAATGTGCGGTGATAAACCAGATGGAACTCCGACTTTTCATACGCATCGGTCACCTGCTTGACGAGTTCCGCAGCCTCCGCGAGCACCCAGCGATCCAGCTTTTGTGTGATCATGGCGTCAAGCTGCGCGGCTGACCCTGGAGTTGACATCGTGTCAGGCGTCAGCCCCAGCGCTAAGAGCGCCCGGCCGTCCTGCGTATTCCCCAACAGGTAGCGTAAGGTGTTGCGGATCTTGCGGTACGCGTCGCCCAGATGGTTAATCATGGCAGGGCCGATCTTGTTGTCAGTGCGGTAATCTTCCGAGGAAACCCACAGCCTCAGGATGTCGGCGCCGAACTTGTTGATAATGTCAGCGCGCGGGCTCATCCCGTTGCCGAGCGATTTGGACATTGCCCTGCCCTGCTCATCGAGAATGTAGCCGTGAGTTACGACTTTCTTGTACGGAGCGCGTCCGGTCAGTGCGAGCGCAGGCCACAGAGATGATTGGAACCAGCCGCGGTGCTGGTCAGACCCTTCGAGATACACATCTGCCGGATAACCCAGATCCGGATTGTCTTTCAGAACTGCATACCAACTCACACCACTGTCGAACCAGACATCCAGAATGTCGCTTTCTTTCTCGAATTCAGTTGAGCCGCATGCGCTGCATTTGGTTCCAGCAGGCAAAAGCTCCGGCGCGCCTTTTTCATACCAGACTTCGATGCCCTGCGCTTCAACCATTTCAATAACATGGTTCAAGGATTTCTCGTCCATGTGCACGTGGCCGCACTGCTTGCACTGGAAGGCCGGAATGGGCACGCCCCAGTAGCGCTGCCGGCTTAAACACCAGTCGGGCCGGGTCTTGACCGCCGCAGTGAAGCGGCTTTCGCCCCATTCGGGAATCCATTCGATTTTGGGAATTTCGCTGAGCGCCAGCTCGCGCAGCGGTTCAATTTTCATGAACCACTGCGGGGTCGCGCGCATAATGAGCGGCTTGTGCGAGCGCCAGGAATGCGGGTACTGGTGCTTGAAACGCTCGTGCGCGAGTAAAAGACCCAGGTTTTTCAGCTTCTCAATGATAAGCGGGTTCGCCTCGAAGACGCTTTTACCTTCCATCTCGGCATATTCTTTTGTGTAGCGGCCGCGGTGGTCAACCGGCGAGAGAATATCGAGTCCATATTTCAATCCCACATTGTAATCGTCCTGGCCATGACCGGGAGCGGTGTGCACGATGCCGGTACCCGCATCTGCGGTCACGTGGTCGCCAAACAGCACTCTGGAGGCACGCTCAATGAATGGGTGAGCGACTTCCAGTTTCTGTATTTGTTCCACACTGATGTCGGATTGTCCCTTGTTCTCAAGAGCCGCTGCCTGGAGCACGCTTTGGGCGAGGTCTGCTGCGAGAATCAGCTCGCCGGCGTCGGTTTTGACCGAAACATAACGGATGCTTTCATTGAAGCAGACACCGAGGTTCGCAGGCAGCGTCCAGGGAGTGGTCGTCCAGATCACGACAAAAGTATTGGGCTTACTTTTGACTGGGAATTTGACGTAGATGGCGTCCGATTCGTGTTCCTGGTATTCGATCTCGGCCTCGGCATGCGCTGATGCGGTCGTGGCATCCCAGTACACGGGCTTTTTTCCTTTATAGATCAGGTCTTTCAGGAAAAGGTCGCGGAATGCCTTGAGAATCGCCGCTTCGTATTTGGGCGACATGGTCGCATAGTAGTAAGGCGAATCAAATGTTTCAACGGCGTCTGCGTCCGGCTTACGCCCTCCCTGGCTCGCCGGACCACGATCCATCCATGGATCCTGCCAAAAAACACCAAATCTTGTCTGGTCTTCGCTCTGGATTCTGATGTATTCTGCCGCATACTCGCGACACGCCTTGCGTATGCGGATGGGGTCCTTGTCTGAGCCATCTTTCTTGTTCGCCAGTTTCTTAATCACGGCAAGCTCGATCGGCAGGCCATGACAGTCCCAGCCCGGTACGTAGGGCACACGCCGGCCGCGCAGCAGATTGTATTTATTGAAAATGTCTTTTAGAATCTTATTCAGGCCGTGACCTGTGTGAAACTCTCCGTTGGCGTAGGGCGGTCCGTCGTGCAGCAGAAAGAGCGGAGCGTTCTCTGCCTTTCGCTTCGCGTTAATCTTCTGGAACAGTTTTTCTTTCTTCCAGATTGCCAAAATGTCGTTTTCCCGTTTTGCAAGGTCTGCTCGCATGGGATATACGGTCTGCGGCAGTACAATTGTGTGCTCCCAGGGGTTTTTCTGCTGCTTTGCTGTTTCCATCGTGTGCCTTTTAAGGAAGAAGATGGAAAAAGAAACATGCTGCACAGCCAATCTTGCAGGCTGTTGAAAAACGGCCATAAAGCAGGATGCTCCTCACCAAGTGATGCTGAGGGACTGTCTGCAGCGAGCACGGGAATTCTTCAACATCCTGCTTGAGCTACGCGCCTGTATGCCGCTTTTGATCTGTATCAAGTTGTCTGTCAATATTTTGTCAAAAAAAAATCGACGCGCTATTTCAAATCGAAACATGAACCAACCGGCAAATTTCCCGATTTTGCCGAAGGAGCACAAAATGACAAAGTATTTCCCCCTCATTCTTTCCGCTGCACTCCTGACAGCATGCGGCAAGAAACCAGAAGAAGCGCCTGCTCCCGCAGCGCCTGCTGCACTAAGCGGTGAGACCGTTTACAATGAAAAAGGCTGTGTTACCTGCCACGGCCCACAAGGTAAAGGCGACGGCCCCGTTGGTGCAGCGCTGAAACCAAAACCGCGCAATTTTGCTGACGCGAAATGGAAGAACGGCACTGAACTAGCAGCCGTCATCAAGTCTATTGAAAACGGAATTCCAGGCACTGGCATGGCTGCTTACAAAGGTTCTCTGACCGACGAAGAGATCAAGGCAGTTGCTGAATACGTGCGCAAGCTGGGCGGCAAGAACTAAGTTATTTACTTGAGGAGCTCAATTCCGATGGATCCAAGACTGTTTAAGGCAATCAAATACGGAACACCGGTTCTCCTGGTCGCGTTTGCGGCCTGGATTATCTGGGCTCCTCCTGCCCGTGTGGGTTATGCTCCCGAGCAGCCAATCTCTTACCGGCATGACATCCACGCCGGCGACCCCACGAAGAAGACCTTCGACGGTCGTGACCAGTACGGTATCGACTGCCGTTACTGCCATACCGGTGTTGAGGTGAGCAAAAAGGCGGGCGTTCCCAGCATGAATACCTGCATGAACTGCCACATTTCTGTGGGCTATGGAAAACCGGGCGTCGAAAAACTGAAGAAGTACTACAACGACAAGAAACCACTCGAGTGGGTGCGAGTCCATAACCTGCCCGATCATGTGCGCTTTCCCCACGCGCCGCACATCAAGCAACTGCACAAGGCGGGCGAGCACATCAAGCAGGCCTGTGTGGCATGCCACGGCGACGTTGCTGGCATGAAAGTCGTGACGCAGGTAGAATCTCTGAACATGGGCTTTTGCGTGAACTGCCATCGCGAACACCGAAACGATGCAGAATATAAAAACCACGGTGTAAATATTAACTGCAACACCTGCCACTATTAATGGGGAATCGGATTTATAAGGATCAGATCATGGTAAATGAAACAGCAAGCAAAACCAAGGTTTTCCGTTCATTTGAAGAGATAGCAACCTCTCCGGAAGATGCAGCGCAGGGGCTATCGCTGTGGAACGGCAAGAGCGAATTCCCCGCAAACATTGAAGAAATGATTGAGCGAGGCATGAATGCCAACCTCGATCGCAAGAGCTTCCTGACTTTCATGGGCGCATCGCTCTCGATGGCAGCGCTGACTGCCTGCCGCGAACCGGTGGAAAAAATTGTCCCTTACGTTGACCGTCCAATGGAATACGTTCCTGGCCAGGCTCGCTATTTCGCGACTACCCAGGTTTCAGCCCGGGGAGTGACCCCTGTTCTGGTAAAAACCCGCGAGGGCAAGCCCATCAAGATCGAAGGCCTTGCTTCGCACCCGTTATTCAAAGGAGCCGCCAAAGCGGATACTTTCGCCTCCATTTGGGACCTCTACGATCCTGACCGCGTTAAATCGCCGCTCAAAAAAGATGGTTCCGCCTTTAAAGGCGCGAAATGGGATGAGATCATAGCAGAAGCCGCAGTTGCGCTGAAAGGCAAAACCCGCATCATCGCCCGGACCTCCTTCTCGCCTGCCGAAACTGCGGCCCGCGCGAAACTGGGTAGAGCCGTCGTCTATGATCCGACCGGTGCAATCAGTGAAGTCGTCGCAGGTAATCGCGCAAGCCTTGGCTCTTCTGCCGTACCGGCTTACCGTTTTGATGTCGCGGATTTTGTCCTCTCCATCGAAGCAGATTTCCTCGGTACATGGCTTGCGCCTGAGCTCTACACAAAACAATTCGCATCCCGCCGAGAGCCAGGCGGTAGCATGAACCGTCTGGTAGTTGCCGAGTCGGCAATGTCAGTAACAGGTTCAAACGCCGACAAGCGCCTGGCGCTGGTTTCAGGATCGCACACAACTCTCGCGCTGGGATTAGCGAACCTGCTGCTGCCAGGTTCTCCGCTGGCGGGCGACGGCAACGTGCGTGCCGCAGTCCAGGCTTACACGCCTGCGGTAGTCGCCAAAGTTACTGGTCTCGCAGAAAAGCAGATCATTGACCTCGCGGAAGAACTTAAGAAGTATAAGGGAACTTCCCTGGTCGTGGGCGGTGGCGTGAATGCGCGCACGACTGTTGCGGGCGAGCTGCAGATTGCTGTCAACCTGCTCAATGCAATTCTCGGCAACGAAGGCAAGACAGTATCTACTAAGGGCGCAATGAAGGCCAATGGCGAGACAAGCGATGCTTCTGAAATGGAAGCGCTGATCGCCGACATGAAGGCTGGTAAGGTTGAAACACTGGTTATCGACCGGGCAAATCCCGTGTACGAACTGCCCGTCGCTGCGGGATTTACCGAGGCGCTCAAACAAGTAAAGAACGTCATCTACATTGGCGATCACATCAATGATACGAGCGCTCTTGCAACGCATATTCTGCCGCCTAGCCATTACCTCGAAGCCTGGTCAGATGCTTTGGCACATGGTTACTACAGCATTGTACAGCCGGTGATTCGCCCGCTGTTCGATACGCTGCCGGTCCTCGAAATTTACGGTCGTCTAACGGGCGACAACACATCTGCTTATGAACAGGTGAAGAAGAGCCATGCGGCAAATGCGCGCGGCCAGGGTTGGGATACAACCCTGTCGAACGGTTACGCCGTACTGGACGCGCCCGGCGCAGGCGCACCACGTGGCTTCAAGAGTACTGCGCTGAAAGCTATTAAAGCACCGGTGGAACCACAGGTCGGTTATCGCCTGAGCCTCATCGAAAGCGTGGGTTTGGGCGACGGCACAGGCGCCAACATTTCATTCCGGCACGAGTTGCCAGATCCGGTCACCAAGATTACCTGGGATAATGTGCTGCTGATAAGTCCAGCCGATGCCAAGACGCTGGGAATCAAAACGCAGGATCTGCTTAAAGTAACTTCGGGCAAAGTACAGTTTGAGATTCCAGCGTTTGTACAGCCCGGTATGCGTCGCGGTTCGTTAGCGCTCGCGATTGGTTTTGGCCAGCTGCAAATCGGTAAAGTCGGGGCCGGGGTCGGACAGAATGCGTATGCGCTGCAGTCGTATTCGGCCGGTCAGGTAGGCTCATCAGGACTTGCGGTTACTATCGAGAAAATCGGTAAATACGATATGCTGGCCTCGACCCAGCGCCATTACGAGTTCGCAGTGATCCGCGGTCTTGCGCGCCAGGTGGATCTCAAGACTTTTGAGAAGGCCGTGCGCGAGAAAAAATATGAGCTCCTGCATGAACATGAGGAAAAGCCACACGGTGGTAAGGCGAAAGGCCTCTACGAAAAGCATAACTATGAAGACGGTTATCGCTGGAATTTGAATATCGACCTGAGCAAGTGCACAGGCTGCTCTGCCTGCGTAATGGCATGCTATTCAGAAAACAACATCCCAGCGGTGGGCAAATCGGAGGTCAACCGCGGCCGCGAGATGAGCTGGCTGCGTATCGACCGCTATTACATCTACGAAAATGAGGCCGCGGAAAAGGCCGACCCTGACATGGTAGAACCCGATGTGTTTTTCCAGCCAGTCATGTGCCAGCACTGCGAAAATGCGCCGTGCGAAAACGTCTGCCCTGTCGGTGCGACCGGTCACAGCAGCGATGGTCTCAACTACATGGCCTATAACCGCTGCATCGGCACGCGTTATTGCTCGAACAACTGCCCGTACAAAGTCCGCCGTTACAACTGGTTCGAAAACTGGGAAAACAAGCTGCGCGATCCGCAGCAATACGCGCTCAATCCCGATGTCACTGTTCGTTCGCGCGGTGTGATCGAGAAATGCTCTTTCTGCCAGCAGCGCATTTCTGAAAAGCGCCAGCTCGCGAAAGTAGAGGGGCGCGCAATACGCGACGGCGAAATCCAGACCGCCTGCCAGCAGGCTTGCCCTGCGGGAGCAATTACCTTCGGCAACATCAACAGCGCTGATACGCAAATCAGGAAAGCAAACGAAAATCCACGGACTTACAAGATTCTTGCTCAGATCAATGTCGAGCCGTCGGTAAAATACATG
>CAYOZO010000086.1:0-15143 GCA_964408405.1 uncultured Turneriella sp. | reverse complement strand
AGGCAGTGTTTCTGGGTTTTTTCAACAGGCTGCTAATAGCCCGTTTGCGTTCTTCAGGTAAGATTTCTTTTTTTCGGTTTTTTTTGAGCGCTTTCAGTCTTTCATTGATAAAGACGATCATTATCGAAGTTGTTCCGACAGCCACGCCGATGAGCGCAATTATTCCCGCCCAGACGGCGACGCTCATGTTGTAACCCAGTGCCCACATGAGAATAATGCCGCCTGAAAGCGCCAGCGGCACCGAGAGCATTACGAGCAGACTTTCGCGAACCGTGTTTAACGACAGATAAAGCAGTATAAAGATCACAACCAAGGTCAGCGGCAATACAAAGGTCATTCGCTTCGCCATGCGCTGCAGGTATTCGTATTGCCCAGTCCATTTGAGGTAATAGCCGGGCGGCAACTTGAGCTCCCGGTCGACGATTTGCTTAGCGTCGTTCACGTAGCCACCCGTGTCGCGGTCTTTAAGGTCGATATAGACAAATCCGGTGAGAGCTCCGTTCTCATCAATGATCATCGGCGGCCCCAGCCGGCTTTCGAGTTTGCCGAGCAAAGACAGCGGCACCTGTGCGCCTTTCGCAGTGCTGACAAGCACGCGCTCTAATTTTTCGATGCTGTCGCGCAGCTCGCGCGGATAGCGCATATTGATACTGTAGCGCTCGCGCCCTTCTACGGTCTGCGAGATCGTCATGCCGCCAATCGCCGTTTCAATCACCATCTGCACGTCGCCGATGTTGAGCCCGTAGCGGCCCAGCTGCTCGCGGTCGGGATGAAAATCAACGTAATAGCCACCCATGATGCGTTCAGCATAGACGCTCCGCGTGCCGCGCACCTTGACCAGCAGGCGCTCGACTTCTTTGCCGATTCTCTCAATTTCGTTTAGATCTGTGCCATAGATTTTCAGGCCCACCTGTGTTCGGATACCCGTGGAGAGCATGTCGACTCGCCCCCGCACGGGTTTTGTCCATGCGCGATTGAGGCCTGGCACCGCGACCGCTTTATCCAGTTCTTCGAGCAGCTTCTCTTCGGTCATGCCCTTGCGCCATTTGGAAACCGGTTTGAGCTGAATGGTCGTCTCGAGCATGGACAGCGGAGCTGGGTCGGTTGCCGTTTCGTAACGGCCGGCTTTGCCGAAGACCGTTTCGACTTCAGGTATTTTTTTAATGGCGGCATCTTGGCGGGTAAGTATATCGGTCGCGGCGGTAACAGAAATTCCCGGAACCGTGATCGGCATGTAGAGCAACGTCCCTTCCCACAGCGAGGGCATGAATTCAGACCCCAGCCGCGTGAAGAGAAGAACCATGAGCAGGGTAAGACCTGCAGTGGCCCCAAGTATCTTTTTACCGTGATTGAGCGCGTAGTTTAAAATCGGTCGGTAAGCGTTCATGAGCACACGGTTTACGGGATTTGCGTGCTCTTCGGGTATGCGTCCCGAGGAAAAAAACGCAATAAGCGTCGGTGCGATGACAATAGTGATGAGCGCGCCTGAGAGTATCGCGAAGGTTTTGGTGAACGCGAGCGGATGAAAGAGTTTGCCTTCATGCGCCTCAAGCGCAAAGATCGGCAGAAAAGAGATCGCAATGACCAGGAGCGCGCCGAAAATCGATGGCCCGAGCTCAGAACACGCCGCGACGACGAGGCTGCCGCGATCGGCATCGGGTGACGCAGCGATTTTTTTATGCGCATTCTCTATAAAGACCACGACACCATCAACGATATCGCCCACGGCTATGATGAGACCCCCTAGCGACATGATATTGAGCGAGATGCCGAGATAATACATCGGTATAAAGCTCGTGAGTACCGCGAGCGGCAACGTGATGACCACAACGAGCACGCTGCGCAAGTGCAGCAGAAACAGAAAAATAACGACGCAGACGATCGCAATCTCGAGGCTCAACTCTGACTGCAATGTCGAAAGCGCTTCATTGATGAGAATGGAGCGGTCATAGACCGGCAAAAGCTCCACCCCGTCGGGAAACGAGGGTTGCATCTCGCGCACTTTAGCCTTTAGGCGCGCGACAACCTCTGCCGCGTCTTCGCCATGCCGCATGACAACGACACCGCCCACCGTGTCGCCGAGACCATTAAAGTCGCTGATGCCGCGGCGTATGTTGGGGCCAATCGCCACGCGCGCGATCTCTGAAACCCGAACCGGCGTGCCGTCAGCTTTGAGCGCAACCGTAACGTTCTCGATATCTTCTTTTTTACCCACATACCCCAGGCCGAGTACATAGTATTCGCGCTCCGAAATCTCCAGCGTGCGCCCGCCCACGTCCTGATTGCTGCGTTTGACCGCGTTATAGACCTGGTCGAGGCTGATATTATACGCCGCGAGCTTGATGGGGTTCACCTCAAGCTGAAATTGTTTCTCGTACCCGCCGATGCTCGCGACTTCGGCAACGCCGGGCACCGACGAAAGCCAATAGCGCAGGTACCAGTCCTGAAAGGTGCGCATCTGGGCCAGGTCGTGTTTGCCCTTGGTGTCTCTGAGAACGTACTGGTAGATCCAACCGACCCCGGTGGCGTCGGGGCCAAGAGAGGGATTCACCCCTTGCGGCAATTTGTCTCGTATCTTCGAGAGATACTCGATGACGCGCGACCGGGCCCAGTAGAGGTCGGTGCCGTCTTTGAAAATGACATAGACGAACGACATACCGAACATTGTGAAACCACGCACCGTCGCGACGTTTGGGGCAGCCAAAAGCGAGGTGATAATCGGATACGTAATCTGGTCTTCAACGAGTTGCGGGCTGCGCCCCATCCATTCAGAAAAAATTATGACCTGCGTCTCTGAAAGATCGGGAATCGCATCGACGTTTACTTTCTTAAAAGCGTAGCCACCCCAGACGGCGAGCAAAGCGGCAAATGCAATGACCAGCCGCCTGCGTCCCGCGCAAAAGACAATTATGCGCTCAATGAACAGCTTCATCAATGCGACCCGTGACCAGGCGCACCTGCACCGGTTGACTTGAGCACCGCCTGCATTTTACTCTCGGTATCGATGAGAAAATTTGCCGCACTCACAATCTCTTCACCTTCTGTGAGCCCTGCGGTGATCGCGGTCAGGTTATCGCTGCGATTACCCGTCGTCACTTCCCGTGGCTCAAACAGGGTCTCGCCCTTCTTTACAAAAACGATCTTGCGTATGCCGGTGTCGATAATCGCATCGTCGGGCACCACGCCGGCATAACCCATTTTTTTGCGGATTTCAACGTTGACGAACATGCCGGGTTTCAGCTCACCCTTGCGGTTGCTCACTTCGATGCGCCCTTTGGCCGTTCGGCTGTCTTTATCCAGTTCGGGGTAGAGGTAGGTAATCTTGCCGTCTAGCATGACTTTGGGGTCTGCAGTGAGCGTAATTCTGGCTACATCCCCCTCGCGCACAACGGCGAGATCACTCTCGTACAGGGCAGCGAGCGCCCAGAGCTTTGAAAGCCGTGCAATCTTGTAGAGTTCAAGTTCAGGGGTTACATACATTCCCTGAATTGCAGCCTTCGAAACGATATAACCTGATACGGGCGCGGTGAATGTGATCAGGCGCTTTGCCTTCTGGTTGCGGATCAGGTTTCTGATCTCGAATTCAGGTACACCCCAGTAGCGCAACCGGTCGAGCGCCGCGCGGCAAACCTCGTTCTCATAGTCAGGCGTCTGGTTCTGGTGCGCCGAAAGATACTCCTGCTGTGTGGCAAGCACGTCGGGGCTATAGAGCGCGAACAAGGCTTGCCCCTGTTTGATCATCTTGCCGCTGTAATCGGCGTAAATCTTCTCGATGTAACCATTGACACGCAGATGCACGCTGTGCTCAGCAGTTTCGTCGGTGGCGAGAGTGCCCACTGTACGAATGACCTTAGTTAGATCCCGCTTCGCAAAGATGATGGTTCTTAATCCAATCTTCCGCTGCTGCTCTGCCGGCACGTCGATCGCCACGCGGGCTTCTTCGGTCACATTGTTTGTGGTCTTCGCTTCTTCTTGTTTTTCGGCCGCTTCGTGAGCCGAATGGTCTTCGACCGGCGGTGTCGCTTTTTTGCCGCACCCGGCAATCAGCGCTGCCGTGACGATCGCAGAAACCGGCCAGCAGATTTTCACATGGCCCCCATCGAACTACCCTTCTGCTGGGGCGCGCCCTGCTTTGGCGGGCGCATGCCACCCCCCGGCCGCATCGGCGGGCTCGTCGACATGCCGGTATCGGACATGGTCGGCATCGAGCCGTTGAACATTGTAGGCGTACGGGGTGTCAGGCCAACAATGGATGGGTTGGCGACGAGTTCTTTGATACGCAGGCGGGCGAGTTCAATGTCGAGACGCGCCGCCATCGCTTCGAGCTCTTGCTTCTTATAGATGCGCATGGTATCGGTAAGTTCGCGCAAATTAAGTTTCCGCGTTCGGTAATCCGCCTTTGCCGAATCGACGGCCATTTTCGTCGTCGGCAGGATTTTCGACTGGTAAAGATTGTGTACCTCGCGGGCAAGATTCAGCTGGCGCTCAGCATCAGCCCATTCTGCCTTGAGTCTGTTCAACAGGGCCACACGATCTTTTTCTGCGGCGTCGAGTTCAAGCTCTGAGGCCTTGACAAGTTCGCTCTGTTTGCGCCACCAGTAGAGCGGCATGGTCACGCCAACCATCGCGCCCCAGTTCGAGGGTTGATTCTCCATGTTCGATTGCATGACCATACCCTGCACCATGAAGTCGGGCAGATAACCTTGTCTGCTCTGCCGGCTGTTTTCGGCGGCAAAAGTATTGCGCGCCAACGCAGCTTTGTACTCGGGCTGTTTTTCCAGGACTTCTTCAAATACGGGTAATGTATCGGGCTTTTCTTCTGAAGAAAACTCAAGCGCTCCGATGGCTTTTTCGGCAGGCTGGTTGCGCAATTCGTTCATCAGTGCATGCAGCTGGCTGCGTTCTTTTTCTAAGCGTAGTCTTTCAGTGCGAAGGATTTCCAGCTCTGCTGTGGCCAATAGCCAAAGGTGATGACCTCCGGTACCCGTATTGTAACGGATTTTCTCGCTGGCTGCGGCGTCTCTGAGCAGAGCCGCGTAATCACTGTTCAATTGCAATGCACGCTCGTTGATGAGCGCCTGGTAGAATAATTGCGTCGCATTGATGATTGTTTCGCGCTCGACCATTTCTGCATCGGCGGCGAGATTTTTCGCCGTTGCTTCTGCCGCTTTTTCTTTCGCGTCGAGCTTTCCGGGAAACGGAATTGTTTGGTTGACCTGGTAGCGGTATGCGGTGCCAAACATACCACCAAAAGGATTCTGGTCGGTTCCCGCGGCAATGAACGGATCTTCCCAGGTCGCTGCAGGTCGCACGCGGTGCGCGCCGGCAGCTTGGCGGTTTTTTGCCGCAGCAACGGACGGATTTGCAGCCTTCACCTCTGCTAAGAATTGTTCAAGATTCATCGCGCTGATACTCGTCGCATAAAAAAAGCAGCAAGAGCAAAAAGATATAAGGTGCTTCATAGACCCTCCTATGCCTCAAATTGCGGATAGACTTTTGCCGGAAGTGTATCATGGTAGTTCAGCCTATGGTATGAGCTGACAATGAATTCTTTTGTCATGCTTATATCCTTCACAGTTGAGCCAGAAAATCCAAAAGAGGCAACGGGTCAATAATTCTAGACTGGAAGACCTTCTATTCTTTTATACAGACGGGGGTATCTGCACTCAGTTCCAGATTGGCAAAAGCGAATAGCCTTAGATCAATCGCAGTGCCTTGCGACCGAACCATCGATGATTTCGTACACGGAGCAGTACTGGCTACGACCCTTAACTCTAACCGTGTCTACCTCCCTGTAGCGCACGGATTCCGGTTCGATTTTGCTGAGAACGCTTGCTGTAGCAAGAATACCGACACCATATGTCTTGGTCAAAGCTTCGACGCGGGAGGCAAGATTGACAGTATCGCCAATCACCGTGTACTCTTTGCGGTCATTTGAACCGATATTGCCGGCGATGGCTGTACCTGCATTTAAGCCAATGCCGATCTCAAACTGGGGTTGGTTCTTTGCGGCCTGAAGAAAATTATGCGCTTCAAGACGCCTTTGCATTTCGAGCGCAGCCATCACAGCGCTCTGCGCAGAATTCCTGAGCGGATTCGGCGCGCCAAATACCGCCATTACCGCGTCGCCGATAAACTTGTTGACCATGCCTCCGTGCTGGGTGATGGCACGTACCATTTCGCTAAAGTATTGGTTCAGCATTTCGACGATTTCACCGGCGTCGTATTTTTCGGATATCGAAGTGAAATGCCTGATGTCAGCGAAGAGTATCGTCACTTCAACCTGGTTACCGCCTAATTGCGTATTGCCCCGCAGAATATCGTCACGGACTTCTGTGGAGACGTACGCGCCAAACTGGTCGGCGATTTTCGACTTTTGCGTGCGTTCATGCCTCTCATGGTCGCGAAAGAAGCCGGTTATGGCACCGAGAATAACCAGAAAAGGTATCTCCACAAAATGTTCGGTCGATAGCATCGCATGATGCTCGGGGCTATGCCGGGCATAAACGGCCATTACCACGTAGTGGCAAATCGCGGCCACAATTCCGGTCGCCGTACCTAACAGCATACCTGAGGTGACGGCGGCGTAAATGACGGGAAGATAAAAAATGCGTAACGATATTGCCTGCAAGATGGTACTGTTTGCACTTAACGCCCAGCCGTGCAGAAGTGTAACTGCCATTACCGTCAAGGCCGCAAATACCGCCTGCCTGCGACCAGGGCGATAAACGTGCACTTTGTGTCTTTCGAAAGCATGCCGCATGTTAAACCCTCAAATTAAGAATAACCATACCAAGTCAAATGGTCAGAGTGGAGCAATCAGTTCGATGCTTGGGCAAGGCAACTGCTGGCCCAGTCGCGAATTTCCTGCGGATTGTCTACGTCGGCAATGAACTCGGCGGCCGGCTTTGAGCCAAACTCCATGTGGGTCTGTTCCTTGCGGTCGGTTTCGTACGCAATGACAAGGCCATCACGGTAAATATAGCCGTGTTCGCTCCACTGGTCGGCTTCAATGGTGAAGATGCTTTGTGGCAAGGTTTCCCCTATTTTCCTTCGACGACGCTCTGTTTCAACGCACTCAGCGCAGCCAGGTAGGCTGTTTTCTCGAATTCGAATGGCCCGACCTGTGGGTACTCGATCTCGACCGCGGCCCCCCGGCGTAGGTCAGCACCCGGGTCGAGTGCAGGGTTCCCGTACTTCATTTCACCCATAAATTCAAAGTCGTTCTCCAGGTTGCAGAGGCCAAAATAATCGAGAACGCTGTAATCCCGGCCGCGGTCGCGCCAGAGCTGGTATAAACGATCGCTGGTGTACGATTTATCGGGTGACATGTACGGTGCAATCTCTTCGCGGCCATTATCAAATCGCTGCCAAATAACCGAGTGCGGCGTTTCGAGAATTTGCATCGTCACACTACCGCAGTAGAGGTCGCCGCATTCGGGACAGCCGTAGATGTGCACGCGGCGGTATTCAAGCCTGCAGGGCAGAGCGAGCGTAAGCTCATGGAACAGCCGGCCTGCCACGTGGAAATGGTTGAAGATATCGCTGTCGACAGGTGCCGGTTCGAGCAGGCGTTCGCGTGTCAGCATACCCACAAGGTCGCGCTGGTCGACGTGGAAGATGTCTGCAAGCGATTTGGCGTTCACAAGAATATCGATATAGTCAAATGGGCGACGGTAGCCATCCATCGCGCTGTTCACCCTTGCGTTGGGAGGCTGCTGTGTGAGCCGGTTGCGCGGTTGAAAAGACAGTGTATCCACCTGGATCTACTCCAGACTGATGAAAGATAATTCGCCGCAGGTGTCAATCCGCCTTACTTTTGCTGCAGCCACATGAGCCCGTTAACTCAAAGTACCACCGATACCGGGTGGAACCTGCAGCATAGTTATACAAGCCTGCCCGGAGTGTTCTACGCACCGGCAACGCCTTACCAGCCGGCGCAACCACAGCTGGTTATCTTTAACGAGGCTCTCGCAATTGCGCTCGGGCTCAACCTGGCAGGGTTAAGCGACCAGCACGTTGCGGAGCTTTTCTGCGGAAAGTCATTGCCCGAAGGCGCACAACCCATCGCGCAGGCCTACGCCGGCCACCAGTTTGGGCATTTCACGATGCTCGGCGACGGCCGCGCGATCTTACTCGGCGAGCAGGTGACAGCAAAGGGCGAACGCTTCGATATCCAGTTCAAGGGTTCGGGGCAGACACCCTTCTCACGCCGCGGCGATGGCAAAGCCGCCCTCGGCCCGATGCTGCGCGAATACATCATCAGCGAGGCGATGCATGCGCTCGGCATTCCGACGACGCGCAGCCTGGCGGTCGTTGCCACGGGCGAACCCGTCTACCGCGAAAACGTTTTGCCCGGCGCGATGCTCACGCGTGTCGCGGCAAGCCACATTCGCGTGGGGACTTTCGAATATGCCGCAGCCCTCGCGAGCCAGGAAGGCAAACCTGAAATCCTACAGGCGCTCGCCGATTACACCATCGCACGCCACTACCCCGAAATCGGCCCGCGCAGCGATCGCTACATCGCATTCTTCGATGCGGTCGCCGAACGACAGGCACAGCTCATTGCGCGCTGGCAGTGCGTCGGCTTCATTCACGGCGTGATGAACACGGACAACATGGCGCTCTCGGGTGAGACAATTGACTATGGCCCGTGCGCGTTCATGGATGCCTTCGACCCCACGACGGTCTTTAGCTCGATCGACCACCATGGCCGCTACGCGTATGCCAATCAACCGCGCATCGCGTCTTGGAACCTCGCGCGTTTTGCCGAGACTCTGCTCGCGCTTTTTGCTGACGATGAAAAAGAAGCTATTGCGATTGGGCAGGCTGCGCTGGCGCGTTTCAACGAGCGTTTCAATTACCACTACCACCGGGGCATGCTAGCCAAGTTGGGGCTTCGTGATGAAGCAGAGGGGGATGTAGATTTGGTCACGAGCCTATTAACCCTGATGCAGCAACACTCCGCAGACTACACAAATACTTTTCGCCGGCTGGGTTATGTCGCATCGCTGGCGGCAGAGTGGGTGCATTCCACGGGCAATGCGGCGCCGCCTGCTATGGAAATCCATAGCCAGCTATGGAAAAACATAGCTGCAGCCGATACCGAGTATCCCGGCACGGAGCGCCTCTTCTCAGGTGTGGAATTCCATAGCTGGTTGCAAAACTGGTTAGCGCGGCTAAAGTCGAGCAGCCTTTCATTGGCTGAAATTGCCGAAAACATGCGCCTTACCAACCCCGCAGTCATCCCGCGCAATCACAAAGTCGAAGAGGCTCTCGCCGCTGCGGTCAGCGCAGGCGACCTCTCGGCAATGCATTCGCTGCTCGATGCGCTCAAGCAGCCCTTCAGAGAAACACCCGAGAACTACGCCTATCGCTCCCCCGCGCCGCCGTCGCCGGTACCCTACAGGACGTTTTGTGGGACGTAAGCTTTGTCAGGTAAGACCCAGCCAGTGCCGGGCTTCTGCCATGGTGCTAAAGATGCGCGTCGGGTAAACGTTCAGCGGCGAGGCGCTATAAGCCTCGGCGGCTTCGATCACCTGCGGGTGCCTCGTAACAACCGCGATGCGAATGTTGGGATTCGCGAAGGCTGCGCCCCGGTCCTGCATGGCAATGCGTTCTGCAACCGGAGTTTCGAAATCACAGCCGGTTATATCGATGAAGTCATTAATGACGTATCTCAGGTTTTCAAAGCGCGCATCGGCCTCGGTCTCATAAACCGAAAGCAGCATATCGTCAGTGGTGACCATATCAAAGAAACGTTTGGTTACTCCACCGGTATGCCAAAGCAGTTCGTAAGCCATGCGAGCTCAGTTCCTGAGTGTGAAATCCCCCTGCAAGCGAGTTTAACGCGCTGCTTGGCCAACACTTACTTTACGCGCTGTGCAAATTACCGCCTCCGCTTCACAAGACCATGCAAATCGACAGCCAATACCGCGACAGCTTTAACGACCGCCATAACGCCTCTGAGCGCGATACCGCGGCGATGCTCAAAGAAATCGGGGTCGCATCTGTCGAGCAGCTGATCGATGAAACGATACCGCAGAACATCCGCCTCAAAGAAAAATTGAACCTGCCCGCGGCAATGACCGAGGTCGAGCTGCTGCGACATGTGTCGGGCATCGCGGCGAAGAACAAGATCTTCAAGAACTTCATCGGCCAGGGCTACTACGGCACCCATACGCCGCTCGTGGTGCTGCGGAACATTTTCGAAAACCCGGGCTGGTACACAGCGTACACTCCGTACCAGGCCGAAATTTCGCAGGGCCGCCTCGAGGCGCTGCTCAACTACCAGACGATGGTGATCGACCTCACGGGTATGGAAATTGCGAACGCGAGCCTGCTCGATGAAGCAACTGCCGCCGCCGAAGCGATGCACATGCTCTTCACCGAGGCAAAGAATGAAGCAGCGAAAAAATTCTTTGTTTCTGAGCGCTGCTTTCCGCAGACCATTGACGTGGTGCGCACGCGGAGCGGGCCCATCGGCGTCGAGCTGGTGATCGGCGACCATGAAAAGGTTGAACTCGACGCGAGTTATTTTGGCGCGCTCATTCAATACCCTGCAGGCGACGGCGAGGTCATCGATTATGCGGAGTTCATGAAGAAGGCGAAGGCGGCGAACGTGCTCGTGGCTGTCGCCGCCGACCTGCTTTCGCTCACGCTACTGACACCGCCCGGTGAATGGGGCGCCGATGCGGTCGTTGGTTCCACGCAGCGCTTCGGTGTGCCGATGGGTTACGGCGGACCACACGCCGGTTATTTTGCCACCCGCGACGAATTCAAGCGCCAGATGCCAGGCCGCCTGATCGGCGTTTCGATCGACAGCCAGGGCAGGCGCGCGCTGCGCATGGCGCTGCAGACGCGCGAACAACACATCAAGCGCGAGAAGGCCACCTCGAACATCTGCACCGCGCAGGTACTGCTTGCAGTCATGGCGAGTATGTATGGTGTTTACCACGGCCCCAAAGCTTTAAGGGGGATTGCCTCTCGAATCTATGGGCTAACCCAGCAGCTGCGGCAGGCGCTGACGGCAGCAGGCCTCAAAGTCGAAACAAAGCACCATTTTGATACATTGACGATTGCCGTAGCTGATGCCGAAGCCGTGCACAAACGCTGTACCGACGCGCAGGTAAATATCTGCCCTGTCGATAAGAACCATGTGCGCGTCTCGATAGACGAAACCCACACGGCGGCTGATATTGCCGCGCTTGTCCCATTGATTTCTGGCCAGGCATGCGGCGCCATGGCCGAGGTAGATAAATTGGATCTGCCGCAGGGGTTGATCCGCCAAAGCGCGTTCATGACGCACCCGGTATTTAACTCGTACCACAGCGAACACGAGATGCTGCGTTACATCAAGTCACTAGAAGCGAAAGACCTGTCGCTCTGCCACTCGATGATCTCGCTCGGTTCATGCACGATGAAACTCAACGCGACGGCAGAGATGATCCCGGTCTCTTACCCGGGTTTCAGTGAGCTGCACCCTTTTGTGCCACTCGAGCAGGCGCAGGGTTATACGCAGATCATTGAAGAGCTCAGCGAATACCTCAAGGAAATTACCGGTTTTGCGGGCGTCAGCCTGCAGCCGAACTCAGGCGCGCAGGGTGAATACACCGGGCTCATGGTCATTCGCGAATATTTTAAATCGCGCGGCGAATCACACCGCAACGTCGCGCTGATACCTTCTTCGGCGCACGGCACGAACCCGGCAAGCGCTGCGATGGCCGGCATGCAGGTGGTCGTCACCAAGACCGACGCCAAGGGTTACATCGACATCGACGACTTACGCGCGAAGGCCGAAGAACACAAGGCGAACCTTGCCTGCCTGATGGTTACTTATCCCTCGACGTACGGCATTTTTGAAGAGCGCATCACCGAAATCTGCGAGATCATCCACGCCAACGGCGGCCAGGTCTATATGGATGGCGCCAACATGAATGCGCAGGTGGGCTTAACAAGCCCGGCCAGTATTGGCGCCGACGTCTGCCACCTGAATCTGCACAAGACGTTTGCGATACCGCACGGCGGCGGCGGCCCGGGCATGGGGCCCATCGGCGTCGCGGAGCACCTCGTGCCATTCCTGCCGGGGCACGTGGTCGTACCCTCTGCTGCGCCGGGTGATAAACCTATTTCGGCGGTAAGTGCTGCACCGTGGGGCAGCGCATCGATTCTCCTGATCTCTTATGCCTACATCCGCATGATGGGCGCCGAAGGTCTTACCAAAGCGACGCAGTTTGCGATTCTCAATGCCAATTACATCAAGGCGCGGCTCGAGAAGCACTACCCGGTTCTTTTCACCGGCAGCAAGGGCCGCTGCGCGCACGAGATGATTCTCGACACGCGTATATTCAAGGCCAACACGGGCATCGAGGCAGAAGACATCGCCAAACGCCTGATGGACTACAACTTCCACGCGCCGACGATGAGCTTTCCGGTTGCGGGTACCATCATGGTTGAACCCACTGAGAGCGAACCCAAGGCGGAGCTAGATCGGTTCTGCGACGCGATGATCGCCATCCGCAAGGAGATCGCCGCCATTGAAGAGGGAAAATCAGACCGGGCAGATAACCCGCTCAAAGGCGCGCCGCATGCAGCGACGATGGTGGTATCGAGCGACTGGAAGCATAGTTACTCGCGCGAACAGGCGGCGTACCCACTCGACTATGTGCGCGCCAACAAATTCTGGCCTTCAGTCGGCCGCGTGGACAACACACACGGCGACCGCAACCTGATCTGTTCGTGCCCGCCGGTTGAAGCGTACGCGAAGTAGCGGGTGAAGAAACGGCAGCGCGTCAGCGCCGCCGTCACTTTCCCTTCACCTTGCGGTTATGAAACCCTTCATGGTTGCTGCGCCACTCGAAGCGCGCGAGGCCGTCTTCCGGCATGAAGCGCTTGAGAAAGGTCTCGCGGTAGAAATCCCATTCGGTTGTGCCCTGGTAGTCTGCCGGCCAGACATCGCGCCGCGCATACGAATGCTCTGCCGACGGAAAAGGTGACTTATAGTATGCCCACTCCATGACGTGAAAAATCTCGTGGAACCAGAAAAGCGCTGAATTCGCGTGGTTGCCGTCGAGGTAGCGCTTATTCGAATCGCTGATCACCAGCAGCCGGTGCAGGTTCTTGCCCTTGATCGGGAAACCATACTCGGTGCCGCTGCCGTTCGTGATCAGGTGCCCAGGCGGCTGGCGCGTGCCGGCCCAGACGAGCGTCACTCCATCGCTCTGCTCGATCTCGTGCAGTGTCTGTGCGTTGAATGCAGGAGTAATCGATTCCATGATTGGGTGCATCACCGAGCGCGGCGGGTCTGAGACGTAGGTTGTTTTGGTTACGGCGCCCGTGTGCCGAATGATTTTGAAATCCCACCCGATGCCGGTGAGCGCCTGGAAGGCAGAGGCAAAGTACCTGAAATTGAAGAGTAGCTCCTGCACGTCGGCTTCATTGAGTTTCGTATCAACATTGCCGTGGACCGGGTGGCCGGTTGCCAGCCGCGTTTCAGGTACGACTACGAAGACCATCCGCAGCTTGCGCTTGGGCTGCGCGGGCTTGAGGTCTTGCCCCAACGCAAGAGCCTGTATGTGTATCATGTCGCGCAAGTAACCCCAGTGCCGTACCATGTCGTCATCATGGCGGTCGATGGCTTCACGCGCCATCGCGTGCGCCTCGCGGATCTTGCGTTCGCGCACGCCCTGGTCGACACCGAAGTACGTATTGGCTGTGAGCAGGTCAGCCAGCTGGTTATTGGGCCGCGCCTGTTGCATCGCGTCGATCAGTAGGTTGTGCCAGCGCTGGCGTTCGGCAAAGCGCATGCTTTTATCGTGAAAAAGTTTCGCGACATTGTACGCGGCGTGCACAACCTG
Source organism: uncultured Turneriella sp. (assembly GCA_964408405.1). Classification (GTDB taxonomy): domain Bacteria; phylum Spirochaetota; class Leptospiria; order Turneriellales; family Turneriellaceae; genus Turneriella. Next base: position 1,287 of record CAYOZO010000086.1, on the reverse strand, counting down.
CGGGCTTTTCACCAGCTGGCGCATGCCTTGTTCGAGCACTTTACGTCCTGCTGCCAAATTGCCGGTCTCAAGGTGGGCCAAGGCGAGATTGCTGATCACGAGTGCATAGTTGCCTTCGCCGTAACGCGCGAGGCCCGAGGGTACCACCTTACCCTGCAGCGCAAGGATCTCATTCCATTTTTTACTTTGGCCATAGCACCAGATGGCGGTCGCCGCATCGCCGTTCTGTGCAAGCGCCTCGGCTTTCTGCGCATCGGTACCGCAGACCTCTGCGTCGGCGGCGAGCATCGAGGTGAACACGAACGCGATAGGAAGAATTATCGATCGCAGGATGTTGAGCATGACATAAAGAATGCGACGCCCGGTGGTGTGTCAAGACCTCTGAAAACTTGACAGGCCACAACAGGGCGTTCGGTGCGGCCCATGCGGTATAATCTAAAGAAGTTTTTAGTTATCCTAACACTGCTGGCGGTCACTGCAACTCTGCAAGCAGACGAGGAAAGCAAACCGTACTGGGTCATTGCCCGCGGTGGCCTGAACCTGCGCGCCGAGCCCTCGCTGAAGGGAGCGAAAGTTGTTACCATACCAGAAGGCGAGCAGGTAACCTTTATTGAACAAAAGGAAAAACTGACCGTTGGCAAAATTTCTGGTTACTGGTGGCAGGTGAAATGGCAGGACAAAACGGGCTATGCCTTCAGCGGCTTCTTGAGTGCTGTGAAACCATTGGCAATAGCCCTCGACAAACCGCTTCAGGGCCAGTTCACGAGTGCATGCCTTAGCCAGTCGCCAGACACTCCGCCGCCCAGCTGTTCCGGGCAATGCGGAGAAGGCACGCTATTGCTCAGCAGCGACGGGACCTACAGCGAAATTGGTGGCATTTCTTGTGTCTCTGTGGGCCCTGGAGGTACATGGACCATCGAGGGTAACTCCATGGTGTTGAAATTTGACGAAGTCAATAAGTGCTACAGAACCTGCGAGGAATACTGCGCAGAAGGCATCCCCACTGACCAGCCAATCTCTGAGGAAGATTGCAAGAAAGAATGCCCGGTCAAAGGTAAGGTCCCCAAAGCGTGCCCGGCAAAAATGACGCGCGAGCAGTACCAGGCCAAGTTCAGTAAGAAGCACCAGGTGATACTGCAGCTCAACAAAAAGGGTGAAGCCGTCGTAAAAAAAGTCTCCAAAGGCCTCAAAGACTGGAAGGTTGGCCAGAACTACGGCCGGCTGTATGAGATGCAGTAGCAGGATGTTGAAAAAATACCGTGCTCGCTGCAGACGCCGCGATTTCGT
>CAYOZO010000085.1:0-15289 GCA_964408405.1 uncultured Turneriella sp. | reverse complement strand
AAAATCGCTCCGGCAAGTTGGCGCACAGGCTCCAAGCTGGCGGCACAAAGACTGCTGGGGAGTTATTTCGGAATCGACTAAAAATCCGTGCGTATCGGATATCCCCGGCCGGCGAGATAGCTCTTCAGATCGCCGATTTTCAATTCATTGAAATGGAAAAGCGACGCAGCGAGCGCCGCTCTTGCGCCGGCATCAAATGCTTCGGCAAAGTGTTCTTTTTTTCCTGCCCCGCCGGAAGCAATTACCGGCACAGAAACTGCGGAACTCACCTTGCGGGTGATGCCGAGATCAAAACCGGTTTTTGCGCCGTCGGCATCCATCGATGTCAGCAAAATTTCGCCTGCTCCGCGCTGGACTGCCTCTTGCGCCCAGTCGACCGCTTCTCTGCCTGTAGATGTCCGCCCGCCGTGCAGAAAAACTTCGTGAAAGCTGCCATTATATTTCACGTCGATTGCACAAACAATGCACTGGCTGCCAAAATGTTCCGCGCCCTGGGTAAGAAGCTCCGGGTTTTCAAACGCTGCGGTATTTATCGATATCTTGTCCGCACCTTCCGCAAGGATGAGCTGCATATCTTCCAGCGTTCGAATACCGCCACCGACGCAGAAAGGAATAAATACATGCTCGGCGACGTGCTTCACCAGATCGAGGATGATGGCTCTTCTGTCAGAGGAAGCCGTGATATCGAGAAAAACAAGTTCGTCTGCGCCCTCTCGGTCGTATGCCTGCGCGCATTCGACGGCGTCACCGGCGTCGCGCAGGTTCACGAAGTTCACGCCTTTCACGACCCGGCCGTCTTTCACATCGAGACAGGGAATTATGCGCAGCGCGTTCACACCCCACCTCCAGCCATTTGCCGCGCTCTGGCCTCGCCAACAGAAGACGAACTCACGATTTTTATGTAGGGAGTCTTACCAATGAGCTCCTCATGCAGCTTGCCCAGAAAATCGCGCAGTTTTCTCTCGCGGTTATTCGGATTACTCTGCGCTGCGGCAATCGCCGCCTGCTCAGCGGCACGAAGCAAACGCGGATACATCGTCTCCTGGTATTTCGCGCTCATTACGCCGACATACGAGAGAGCCATAACCGCAAATCGCTCCGGCTCGAGCACGACGAAACAGACACCCTGTTCTGCCAGGTGATTGCGCTCGTGGTAAAGCGCCATATCGAAGTGGATTTCCCCCGCTTCGACCAAACACGTCTCGTCAGGTACTGACTCAATGAGCACCGGCGCATCACCGAGCGCGTAAACGCGGTGTCCTTCAGTAACCGTAACGGACAGTTTTTGCTGGTCGATAAAATCGAGAAAGGCATGAAAGTGCAGCGGGTCACCATGAACCGGCAGAATATGCCGCGGCCTGAGATAAGAGATAAGCCGTTCAATATCGCCGCGTCTGCCGTGCCCGCTTGCATGCACGCGTATATCGCCTGAAACTCCCACGACGCGCGCGCCGGCATCCGCTGCAAGGTTCAGCGCTTCGTAAATTCTGCCTTCATTGCCGGGAATCATACTGGCCGAGTAGATCAGCGTGTCGCCGGATTTCAGCCGCATCTTAGCCAGCGTGCCATGCGTGAGGCGTGAAAAAGAGGAGTTCCTGTCTGCCTGGCAACCCGCAACCAGCCAAATGGCATTCGGCGATGAAAACGCAGGCGGCTTTTGCAGATGCAATGGCGCTGTGACTTCGCGCGCAACATACGCTGCCTCCCACTGCGACTTGAGCGAGCGGCCGAGAAAACCTACCGGACGCGAAAGCCGGGTAGCGACACGCACAATATTTCTGATGCGCTCCACCTGCGAGGCAAATGTCGTAATGAAGATGCGGCCGGGCGTGCGGATTAGCAGACGCTCGAGCGACTCATCCACCTCGCGCTCATCGACCGTTTCGCCTTCGTGCAGAGCCCCGGTGGAGTCGACAAACAGAAAGTCTACCGGGGCAAACTTCTTGATGTGCTGAACCTTGTGCCGCACCTCTGAACCACGCATCTTGAAGTCGCTGCTGAAATAGATGCGCCGCTTTCCCTCTGGCAGACTGGCTTCAAGACCGACGGAGAAACACTGCGGTATGGAATGCGGCATGAAAAAGGTCGATACGCGAAACGGGCCAATCTCGAGATCCGAATCTTCTTCGATCAGACGAAAATCCCACCTGGCCGGATCGATGCCACGGTCCTTAAGCCGCGCAGTGACGAGCGCGGTTGTGAAAGGCGAAGCAAAGATCGGCGTTGCCACCGGAATGACTTCGGTCAGGTGCGGCAGAGCGCCAATATGGTCCTCATGCCCGTGCGTCAGGAATATTGCGGTTGGCGGAAAACCGAGCAAAAGCTGCCTGTTCGGCAGATTTTTTTCCATACCGGGAGTGTGATGGTTGGCGAAGCCGGAGCCGACGTCGATCCAGAGTGTACAGCCATTCAGGTGAAAGACGGTAAAATTTGTCCCAAATCTGCCCACGCCGCCGCCAAAGGCAAAATACAGCTGGTCTTTTACCAGCCTGCGCGGGTAATCAATAATACCCGCCGGGTCAGCGCTTACCTGTGGAACCAAACTTTCCTTCGCCTCGCGCAGTTTCGCTTAAGGCACCCTCTCTCCAGTCGATTTCATAGGTCTTCTCGAGCAAAAGCTGCGCAATACGATCTCCATTGCAGATCGTATAGTCCTCGGTGCCCAGGTTGATGAGCGGTACAAATATCTCACCGCGGTAATCGGCATCAATCGTACCGGGGGTATTTACCGGGGTGAGACCATGTTTCACTGCCATACCCGAGCGGGCACGAATCGAGATATGGTAGCCAGGGGGGATTTCAACCGCAATGCCGGTGGGTACCGGGAGAATACTGCTCCGCTTTATGGTGAGACTATACTCGAGGCAGGCATGCACATCGTACCCTGCGGCATGGGCCGATTGCCTTTCTGGAAGAATCGCGTCGGGGTGTACTTTGCGGAATTTTACGGCTACTGCACCCATTGCCCCGCGCAGGAAACCTGGATCGAGTCAGGGCGTAAAACCCTAAAAGAAAAGGGCCTTGCGGCCCTTGCTGTGGCTAATATTTGTCCGTGAAGCGTACTAATATTAGCAAGAATAAGTAGAGAGAAACTCAAACGGATGCGGGCGCGCTTCCCACGGCCAGATCTCTGATTCGAACTTCAGCTCTTTATAGGTGTCGATAAACTCTTTCGAGAAAACTCCACCCTGCTCAAAGATACCGCGGTTAACGAGCATTGTCTCGACCGCTTCGCGCAGAGTGTGTGGCATCTGCTGGATACCTTTTTCCCGGATTTCGTCCAGAGACAGTTCGAACAGGTCTTCATCCATGGGTTTGCCCGGATCGATCTTGTCCTGCACTCCCTTGAGACCTGCCATGAGCATCGCTGCAAAGCAGAGGTAGGGGTTAGACGAAGAATCGGGAAAGCGGAACTCAACGCGCTTCGCCTTCGCTCCCGATACGAACGGGATACGGCATGACGCCGAACGGTTCTGCGCCGAGTACGTCAGAATCGACGGAGCCTCAAAACCGGGGATCAGGCGCTTGTAGGAGTTGGTCGAAGCATTCGAGAACGCGGCGATGGCGCGCGCATATTTCAAAACTCCCCCTACGTAGTGAAGAGCAAAGTCGCTTAAGTCCTGGTACTTGTCGCCCGCAAACTGGTTTTCACCGTTCTTCCAGACGGACTGGTGGACGTGCATACCATTGCCGTTGTCGCCAAAGAGCGGCTTGGGCATAAAGGTTGCGGTTTTTCCGTGACGCTTTGCCACATTTTTTACTACGTACTTGAGTTTCTGTACGTTGTCGGCCGCCTCTACCAGCGTGCCGAATTTCACGCCGATTTCGCCCTGTGCCTGAGCAACCTCATGGTGAACGACAAAGGTTTCAAGGCCAATCTGGTGCAGAGTCTTAACGATTTCTGCGCGCAGATCTACCTGTGAATCGCGCGGTGATACAGGGAAATAACCACCCTTCGTTCCGGGACGGTGTCCGAGGTTGTGGCCATCGTTGTAGCTCGCAGTCGCGGTATTCCAGGAGCCTTCGATCGAGTCGATCTCATAGTATTGGCAGTTGATATCGTCGCGCACGCGTATCGAATCGAAGATGAAAAACTCGTTTTCCGGGCCGAAGTAGGCAGTGTCTCCGAGACCTGTCGATTTCATGTACTCGAGCGCCTTCTTGGCAATCGAGCGCGGGCACTTTTCGTACATCTGCTTCTTGTAGATATCATAAACATCGCAGAAGATCACAAGCGTCGGATCTGCAGTAAACGGATCAAGAAAGGCGCCTTCCATATCCGGAATGAGCTGCATATCTGACTGGTTGATGGGCTGCCATTTAGTGATGGAGCTACCGTCGAACGGCAGACCTTTGAACGAATCTTCCGAGATAGAATCTACATGGTACGAAACGTGATGCCACGCGCCGCCAATATCGGTGAAACGAAAATCATAGAAAAGAACGCCGCTTTTTTTTGCAAAGTCGATCACCTCTTTCCATGAGCCGAACTTTAATTTAGCCATAAACTCTCCTGTGTTTTGTGTTTGTCGGATGCACCGCCGATGAACGGGGGTAATCCTTCTTGCTAGTGATTTAGCAAACTTAATGCCAAACCGCAGACCTATGGAAGGGTTTGCCATTTAGACACATTGTCAATCGAATGGGAAGTCGGATCCATGATCCTGCACAAGCAGACACGAACTTGACGTGCTGGCGAGAGCGCAACAACTGGAAGCAGCAGGCGGGTTATGACGGATTTCAGAAATCGTTACGGAGCATGGGCGCTTATCACGGGTGCGTCGAGCGGGCTCGGGGCAGAATTTGCGCGGCAGCTCGCTGCCAGGAAAATCGACCTCATTCTCGTGGCACGCAGACGCGACAGACTGAACGAACTGGCAACTGCTCTAAAAGCAGAACACGGCATTCAGGTAAAGGTTGTGCCGCTGGACCTTACGCGCCCTAATTTTCTCGCCACGCTGCAAAAACAGACGGCAAAGCTCAACATTGGACTGCTTGTCAACAATGCAGGTTTCGGCATCGCGGGCGACTTCACCATGAACAGCCTTGAGCGGGAGCTCAACATGCTCGACGTCAACTGCCGTGCGGTGCTGCAGCTCGCGCATGCCTATGGTTCAAAGATGGCATCTCACCGCCGCGGCGGCATAATCATGGTAAGTTCCGTCGTGGCATTCCAGGGCGTACCCTTCATGAGCCATTACGCGGCGACCAAGGCATACGACCTGGTATTGGGCGAAGGATTGTGGTATGAAATGAAAAAATACGGAGTGGATGTCGTAACGCTCTGCCCGGGCGCCACAGCAACCGAATTCGCCAACGTCGCGGACACCGGACCAGTCCCGGGCTCGATGCCTGTTCAACCGGTCGTGGAAGCCGCGCTCGAGGCGCTGGGCAAGAAGCACTACGTCACTGCGGGGACCAAAAATAAGCTGATGGTATTTTCCACCCGCTTTGCGCCGCGCAGCCTGGCAGTCCGCATTGCCGCGCGCGTCATGAAAAGTCTCGGCAGATATTGAGAGAGATGCTTAAAAGCGGCGCCTGGAAATGTGCCCTGCTACTGTGCGGGGCCTACGCGTATGCGCTGCCAGGCAGAGGGCCTGTAGCGACAACCTGGATCGGCAAGACTTTCATCGGCGGCCCTCAGTGCGTAGCAGTTGGTCCTTCCTCTGCCTTCACTCCGCCAGGTTTTGAACAGGAGCAGGAATACTTAGGAAAGCTCGGTATCAGAGTCACTCAGGCGTTTTACCGCGATATGCCAACCTGCCAGGCATGTGAGATCTGCCCCAACTACCGCCGGGAAATCCTGTTCGAGGTACACGCTGCTGATGCTGACCGCGCGGCAAAAGCCGGCTACAACACGGTAGCTCCGCCGGAAAACGCAGAACTGCTCGAGTTCCAGCGCAGCAGAGTTTACCGGCCACCGCCGGACGTACCTGAAACGGATTAAAAGCCAGTTAAAGCCACTTTTTCCGGACAAACCAGATGAGCATGCCAATGGCCAGCACTGCCATACCGATAATCGTTTTCAAATAGCCGTAATAGTCCTTGGTGAGCGGCAAATGCTCGAAGTTCATGCCGAAGTAACCCGTAATTAAGGTCAAAGGCAGCATAATGGCTGTCATGATCGTGAGAATTCGGATGATATCGTTTGTGCGCTTTGTCGAAATTGTGTGGTAGGCCTCGATTGCCGAGGCGATTGCCTGCACGATGCCGTCAATTGTGTCGATGATCTTAATCGCATGGTCGCGCACATCGCGAAAAAATGCGGCAGATTCGGGAGAAAAATGGCCGATATCGTACTGCTGCATTTCGTCGAAAATCTCTTTGTGTGTGATGATGAGTTTCTTGATCGTGGCGAGCGACGATTTGAGTTCAAATACCATCGCTATGTCGAGATCGGCGCTGTGCGTAAGGAGAGCGCTTTCGCAACGCTCAAATGCGAGATCGATTTCATGAACAATCCGCAGCGTATGGTCAGTCTCTACGTCAAGTATCCGGTGCAGAATAAACTCCGGCCCCTTGCGCAACAGCTCGCGGCAGAGCGCATTATCCGAAAGCAGGCGGTCGATCGTTGACCGCTCGCTTTCAGAGACCGTGATAATAGTCTTTTTCGTAATGATGAAATTAAAGTCGAGAGTCGTGATATAGCTGCCCGCCAGATGAACTCCCCTAAAGCAATAGTACGTATAGTGCGGAAATTTTTCGCGCTTGATTCTATTGGAACTGTTGAATATGTCTTCAACGGTCAGCGGGTGTATGTCGTATCGGTGCAGCAGCTCAATGAGCTCGCGCTCGTTGCGCGGGTAAAGGTGTATCCATACCGGCTGGTTACGAAAGAGAGGAATTCCGCCCGGACGTTCGCGAAAGCGCTCGTGGCGCTTAAGCGTTACAATATGCTGTTCATAGTAGTCCTTCGGTTGTTCTGTCGCAATAGCAGGCGCCTTCTTGCTCAGGCGCAACCACGACAGAACGCGGTATCTCATGGAGTTGCCCGAAGAATTTCTTTCAGCGAGCCGATGAGTTTGGCATTTTCGCCTTCTGAACCCACGCTGATGCGCACACAGTCGGCAAATGCTGATCCTGCATAATAGCGAATAAGTATCTTGTAATCGCGCAGACGCTCAACGATCTTATCTGCCGCAAGAGTTTCCGGCGCCTTGACGAGCATGAAATTGGCCTCAGAATCATAGACGGTAAAACCCAGAGCCGACAGTTCGGCGCGCAGGAATTCTTTACCTGTGGCCACCGAGCGCAGTATCCTGCCATGCCAGTCGCGATCGCTCAGAGCAGCCGCCGCCAGGCGGGTTGCTAATGCATCTTCGTTGTAAGAATCTTTGTGCGCGAGCAACCCGTTCATTAAGTCGCCGTTCGTCGTCGCGAGATAGCCTACCCGAAGGCCCGCAAGGGCATGCGTCTTGGAGAAGGTCCGCGTCACAACAAGATTAGGCAGCTCTGCAATGAACTTCATCATGGTGGCGTCCGGTCCGGCGAAATCGTTGTAGGCCTCATCGATAATCCAGAGTTTCTGTGACTGCGCAATCACGTTCTTCAGGCGCCCTGCGGGGATGTACTCCCCCGTAATCGCGTTGGGGTTGGCGAGAAAGATGACCGGAGCCTCACAGGAAGCGAGCGCCTCGAGATCCACGGAATACGGCTGGCCAATTCTACTTACCATCGGAATCTCAAGAAAATGCGCACCGCAGTTGGTTACCAGTGTCTGGTAGAGGCTGTACGTAATAGCGGGAAAGGCAGCAGGACGCTCGGATGACAGCGTGGCGCGGCAGAGCAAGGCGAGCGCCTCGTCAGAGCCATTGGTCACGAGGATATGCTTGTTTTCTGTCTGCCAGTGCGCTGCAAGCGCCGAGCGTAAGGGCTCGCCGAGGGGATGGCTGTACTTGCGCAGGATGTCGCCCTGCCCCACGAGCTCTGCGAGTGTCTTGAAAACCTGCGGCGAGGGGGGCAACGGACTCTCGTTTGTATTGAGTTTGATCCAGCCTGGTTCATTGACCTGCTCGCCGGGCGCATAGTGCGCCGCCTGCTGCGTGATGCGGTTCAGGAAATTGGGTAACTGTGCCATGGTATTACAGCGATATACGTTTCATGCCCATCATTTTGAGGAGTTTTTCCAGGTCATCAGGACTGAAGAAGTCAATCGTGATACTGCCGCTCTTCTTCTGCGGGTTGAAGTGGATGCGCGTGCGCATTCCGGTATGCTCTTCCACTTTTTGTGCCACTGCCTTAATGTTGGCATCGGCTTTTTTGCTCTTCGCTGCCTTCTTCTCTTCTTTGCCTGCCGTGAGCGCCCGCGCACGGGCTTCGATAGAGCGCGCATTCAGGCCTTGCTCTGTGATTTCCCGAAAGAGTTTTGATTGCAGTTCGGGGTTCTTTATCGATAAGAGCGGGCGCGCCTGGCCCTCTGTCAACCTGCCATCGGCAATTGCTGCCTGCACTTCGTCCGGAAGATTCAGCAGGCGCAGCCGGTTCGCAATCGTGGCACGGTTCTTGCCGACCTGTTCGGCGAGAGCTTCCTGCGTCAGCGCGTAATCGGCGAGCAAAAGCTTATAGACGTTGGCTTCTTCAATCGGATCGAGCTGCTCGCGCTGTATGTTCTCAATGAGCGAAACTTCCAGCGTTTTGCGGCGATCAAATTCCTTGACGATGCACGGTGCCTTCGTCAGCCCCAGGTGAATCAGCGATCGCAGGCGTCGCTCCCCCGATATGACCACGTAATGGTCGTCTTTCTTTTGCACGAGAATGGGCTGCAAGAGACCGTGCTTTTTTATTGTCTGCGCGAGCTCCTCGATCGCGGTGCGCTCAAATTTCTTGCGGGGATTTTCCGGGTTTGGCCGAATCTTATCGACAGGAATTTCCTGGACGCGTTCGCCTGCTTCGGCAACTACCGTGCTGTCGAGCAGATTCGAAAGCCCCCTGCCTAAAACCTTGCCCTGCTGCTTACTCATGCTGTAGCTCCCTGGCGGGCGAGCAGATCTTTCGCCAGCGTCTTATAGGCAATCGCGCCGGTCGATTGCGGATCATAAACACTGATCGGCTGCCCAAACGAGGGTGCCTCAGAAAGTTTTACATTGCGCGGAATGATCACATCATAGACCTGTTTACGAAAATGCTCGCGGACATCCTGCACAACCTGTGAGGCCAGCTTAGTGCGCGCATCAAACATAGTCAAAAGTACGCCTTCAATCATGAGCTGTGGATTGAGTTTTGTGCGTACCAGGTTGATGATGCGCAATAGCTGCGTTAATCCCTCGAGTGCGAAATATTCGCACTGCAGCGGAATCAGGACCGAGTCGGCTGCCGTGAGCGCGTTGATCGTAAGGATTCCAAGGCTCGGCGGACAGTCAATCAGGACAAAATCGTAGCGGTCGCTCGCTTGCGCAAGCCGTTGTCTGAGAATATAGTCGCGGTCATTGTCGTCGCGCACGTCGATCTCGAAACCCGAAAGATCGATGTTCGCGGGAATGATATCCAGATTCTTCTGCTGAGTCGGTTGTGCCGGCAGCGGCAATGCAGGATCGATCAACCACTGGTAGATAGTGGGCTTAACCTGCGTGATGTCGAGCCCCAGGCCGCTGCCCGCATTGCCCTGCGGGTCGATGTCAACAATCAGTACGCGCTGCCCTTCATTTGCAAGATAGGCCCCGAGGTTGATCGTGGTCGTGGTCTTGCCTACTCCGCCTTTTTGGTTTGCCAGCGCTATCGTTTTCATGGCTTAAGACTCTACCTCGACGAGTCGATCGGCAGAAATTCTCTTCCACTGCCGCGGAAAAGGTTTTGCTGCATTATGCTGATGCGTAAAGATATAGATCCCCCTGGGCAGAATATGCTCTGCTGAGGCAAATTTAATGAATTGTCCGTTGTCGTAGCCCAGATCGTTCACGCGCTTTACACCTTCGGCAGAAAAAGGCACTGGCTGAGACCGCCAGTAAAGAACTTTAGCTTCAGCGCAACCTGCAGCACTTGCTGGCATGCGCGATAGAGCGGGCAGCACGTAGAGCGCCAGTTCGAGCGAAGCGAGCACCTTGCGGAATGCGCGGAATATAACGACATCAGCCCTCGTCTCTTCCGGAAACTTCTTGGCAAAATCCTGTACGGCACAGTGGTAGAAGCTGACGTTTTTGAGGCCGAGCGCAAGAACTGCTGCCCGGCCGAAGGCGAGGCGTTTTTCCTGTGCGTCGATAAGATGAAAGCGATGCTGCGGAAAGAGAATCGCGAGCGGCAATGAGGGCAGACCAGCGCCGGCCCCGAGGTCAAACACATTCAACGGGGCATTCTGCCAGAGCGGAAAGAACTCCCGACTTTCGCTCGCCAGAGCCGGTAAAACGGCATCGAACACATGGCGTAAGGTCAGCTCATCGCGGCTACAGTCGCCGATAAAACCTGCCGGCATCGCCTGCTCGAACAACAAATCGCCGTAGCGATCGAGCAAGCCGAGAGATTCGGTTGAAACGCTTTGGCGTAAGGGTGCATAGTCGATGTCCCCAAGCTTCACCCGTTCAGAGATCGTAATCCGGACACACCGTAAAGCAACGCGCTATTATCTCAAAAGCGCGACGCGAGAAACGCGGCGGCAGCACGTACAGACAAAGGGAGCCAGGCAGCCACAAGGATGCCGTCATAGTTAGCGGGAAGCTCCCACAAGGACTGCGCAAATTTCTGCGAATAGCCGTGCCGCATCAGCAGGTATTCAACCGCCGTCTGCGAAACGGCGACAGAAAGCAACACAAGAAACTGCGCGAGCGAATACGGACCGACCTTGCGCATGAGGAAAAGTGCGAGCAGAAAAAAGAATGCGCTGGCCACGATTTCGCGCGCACCGTACTCAAGCATCGAGTAACGCGGCGAAACAAAACTGAGTAGCAGCGCGGGTAAGGCGAAGAACAGCGTTACTCTGAGCACCGCAATCACGTCAGCGCCTGAACCGGAATGCGATGCCGCTAACTTCGGCGCCACTGCTGTCATCGGCAAACTGTATGTCGTAAATGCCATCGGCATTGAGCTTCTGCGCTTTTTCCTGAAGTTCGCGCAGCGCCGCCTTACGCCCCCCCTTTTGCCATGCGGCATAGGCTTCGAGCAGCTGTATGTCTTCAATGCTGTCTTTTAGCGGACCACGGTAGTGCATCTCAACGCCCGTCGCATCCAGATTGCCGCCGACGTTGCCGGCGCTCGCATCGAGGTAGGTCAGTACGCCGTTATCCGGATACACACGGTTCTTGCGGCTTGCGCATGCCGCAAGCAGAAGCAAAAGCAGAACAAGCAAAAGTCGGATTTTCATGAAGCCTCTGCGGTAGCTATGGCTAACACGCGTTCAGCGGGCAAGCCGTAAAAGGGCTTTTCGGCCTGATCGGATATGATAGGCTGAGATACATGCAAATCGCGGAGATCCTTCTTTATATCGTGCTGCCCACTGCGGTCTTAACCTCGCTCGTTACCGCCCTGCTCGTTTATTACCTGGCACGCAAGCTCTACTACGATGAAATTGAAAAGCCGATTGACGATCTGCCCGACCGCATCGCGCTCAAAGTCGAAGAAGCGGGGGATCGTCTGCTGCCACGGCTCGAAGAGCGCGTCAAGAAGGGCTTTCTCGCAGCCCTCAGGGAGTCACCTAAACTAGGCCCCGAAATGACCGTTGGAGTGATTGAAAGCACTCTCAAAAGCATGGACCAGATTCTGACAGGAAGACGCGAGAAATAATGCCGCTGCGCAGCCACAACATACTCGCACTGCTCACCCAAATAGGCCATGACCTGGCCGCAGATAAAGCAGTCGAGGATTCGCCCGCCTTTTTACAGTTGGTGGGTACCGAAAGCTCCTGGGCCGAAATTTTCTCGCACATCGATTCCATTTCCGATTTCAGCCTGCGCCATCGCCTGCGCTCCATCGAGTTTGACTATACCATTGCACATGTACGCAACCAGATGGCGCACGTCTTACCGCGCTCCGGTAACGATATCTGGGCGCTCGAGCGAACCAGTTACCTGACCGGTCTCTTCTCTGACGCATTCAGCCTATGGGATGAATACTGCGCGGCGCTCGATATGCTTGAGGTAGATTTGCGTGAGGAGCTCGAAAGCCGCGAACTGACTGCGCGTCGCCTCAAAAACCGCATGGAAGATCTGGAGACAGTGCGCCGCGTGCTTGCAGCCATCAACACTGTGCTCTTTGAAAAACTGGGACTTACCGGCGAAGAAGGCGCGCTCAATCGCGTGGAGTCACACTCCGCGCCGCTCGTGCTGTGCGAACGCGTGCCCGGTATTCCGCTCTCACTTGCAATCATCTACCTCATCGCCGGCAACCGTCTGGGTTTTCCGCTCTACGGGGTGAATACGCCGGGACGCTTTCTGATCAAGTGGCAACTTGGTGAACTCGAAATCTTTATTGATGTCTTTGACAAAGGTTCGCTCATCACGCGGCAAAATCTGGAAATGCTGATCGCAGCTCACCTCAACACGCATTCGACGCGCCTGCTCGAGGCAGCTCCTTTTGAGGTGATCACGCGACGTTCGTTGGCGAACCTGATTGCGCTCGCGCTGCGCGCGGAAGACAATGACCGTGCACGCAAGCTCGAGGCCTTGTCACGGGGGTTATTTGGGTTCTAAATGGAACACACGACAGAAAAACTTGCTTATCAAAAGAGGAGATTCTATCGCGATGAATAAAACAGTCAGCAATGCTCAGGCGGCGATCGCCGACATACCCCATGGTGCCGTGCTGGGCCTGGGCGGGTTTGGCCTTTGCGGCATTCCCGAAAACCTGATCGCTGCGCTCGTGAAGAAGGGAGTAAAAGACCTCACCTGCATTTCCAACAATGCCGGGGTCGATGATTTCGGCATAGGCCTCTTGCTTAAGACCCGACAGGTAAAAAAAATGATCGCATCGTATGTCGGCGAGAATGCTGAGTTTGAGCGGCAGCTCCTTTCCGGCGAGCTTGAGGTGGAGCTCATTCCGCAGGGAACGCTCGCCACGCGTTGTCTGGCTGCAGGCTATGGTATGCCTGCAATTTTTACCCCTGCGGGGGTGGGCACCGAGGTCGAAACGGGCAAAGAAAAGCGCACCTTCCGCGTGCAGGGCGAAGAAAGAGAATATCTTCTCGAATACGCCTTCGAAATCGACTTCGCTCTGGTAAAGGCGTGGAAGGGGGACACGCATGGCAATCTCATCTACCGGGGCACGGCACGCAATTTCAATCCGCTGATGGCGATGGCGGGAAAAATTACCATCGCCGAAGTGGAGGAGCTTGTACCCGCGGGTGAACTTGACCCCAATTATGTCCATACTCCCGGCATCTATGTACACCGCATTTTCCAGGGAAAAAATTATGAGAAACGCATCGAACAGCGGACGACGCGCCCGAGGTAATCATGCTCGATAAGCACGGCATTGCAAAACGCATTGCGAAGGAACTCAAAGACGGCTATTATGTCAACCTCGGGATTGGCATTCCGACACTTGTGGCGAATTACATACCCGCAGGAGTCAACGTCGTCCTGCAATCGGAAAACGGACTTTTGGGTATGGGTCCTTTCCCTTACGCGGGTGAAGAAGACCCCGACTACATCAACGCCGGCAAACAGACCATCACCACCCTACCTGGATCGTCGATCTTCGATTCGGCGATGAGCTTTGGCATGATCCGCGCGCGCAAGGTTGACCTGACCATTCTGGGAGCGATGGAAGTTGCTGAAAACGGCGACATAGCCAACTGGAAAATTCCCGGCAAGATGGTGAAGGGTATGGGCGGCGCGATGGATCTAGTGGCATCGGCAAAAAACATTATCGTCGCCATGCAGCATGTGAACAAAGCCGGCGAATCGAAATTGCTCAAACGCTGCACGCTGCCTCTGACAGGCGTGCGCTGCGTGAAAAAGATTGTGACCGAGCTGGCAGTTATCGAAGTAACGCCGCAGGGCTTCAAACTACTCGAGACTGCACCGGGTGTGAGTGTCGATCAGGTAAAGAACGCGACAGCGGGCCACTTGATTGTTGAGGGGCAAATACCCGAGATGCAGATCTGACGCAGCGCCGGGATGCACGGTCGATTCTCGCCAATGCTCCGGCGGCAAATCCTGGGTCTATTCTGCTGCCTTGTCGCTTTTAAGATCCCGTCCTGCAGCAAAGCATCAGTCGAAGTGCAGGCCCTCTTCAGCAAAGGTGTTTATCCCGTGGTATTCAAGCCACAAGATTTTCCGCCACACCCGGAAAGCGGCAAAGCCATGCAGAGTTCCCATGACTGTGCCCCCTGCCACACGAGAGTTTACCGTAACTGGCAGAATAGCCGGCACAAGGTTGCGCTCACCAACGAACTCTATGAAGAAAGCCATGCGCGCGAACCATCCCCCTGGTGTGTCAACTGCCATGCCCCGCTGCGGCTAATCGGCAGCGAAAAAACTCCCTACCGGGGCGAAGAAGGAATTTCCTGTCTCGCCTGCCACGTGCGCGGCGGCGAGATTCTCACCGGAGCGCTGCCCGTGCCCGGCAATCCAGCTGACAAAGGCAAGCTGGCGCACAAGTACCGCATCGACACACAGTTCAAGGACGAGCGCCTGTGCGAAAACTGCCACGAGTTCAATTTCCCGACTGCGGCATCAGCGATGTCTGAGGGAAAAGATTTTCACTATACCGAGCAGCCGATGCAATCGACAGTTTCTGAATACCGCGGTTCGGCGTTCTACGGTAAGGTCACCTGCCAGGGGTGCCACCTCTTTCGCGACACCGCGGATTCGCACATGTTTCCCGGCGGGCATGCGCTCGAGCGGCTGAAGAAAGATTTGCGCGTGGAAGTTTTTCGCGAGAATGCGGGTTCGCTCACACTCCGCATCTATGCGTCAGCTATCGGGCATGCTTTCCCAACGGGCGATCTCTTCCGCACGCTGCGGGTCATCATCTACGACGAAACTCTGCAAGAATTAAAACAGGTGGAGCTCAGACACTTCTTTGAAACGCACCCAGCTACCGCGAGCAATCCACAATCCCCGCTAAGATTGCGCGTCGCCGACGAGACACTGCCCCCACCGAAAACAGACTACCTCTCGGTGCGCGAGTTTGTTCTGCCCTGGCCGGCTCGCTCGCGTAAGGTGCGCACAGAGCTCTACATCGACTATTTGTCGGAGCAGAACACGCGCACCACGCACCTGCCAGCTAAACTCACGCGACCGCTCATCAAGGAGCAGGAGTTCAGGCTGAAGTCCGCACCCCTAATTGAGGCAAAAGGCTAGCAGACTGTTGAAAAACAGCCATAAAGCAGGATGTTGAAACCGAGCTTAAGCTGCAGACA
>CAYOZO010000084.1:10880-15373 GCA_964408405.1 uncultured Turneriella sp. | reverse complement strand
GGATTTCCATAGCAGTTCTGGATTTCCATAGCAGTTCTGGATTTCCATAGCAGTTTACGCTGCAGCGAGCGCCCATCGACATGCCGTATGCCAGATCTGACGCTCGCAGAGCGGATTGCGCATGCGCCCGACGCCTGCGGCGTGTACCTCTGGTTTGAAAAAGAAGGCGATCAAATACCGCTCTACGTCGGCAAGGCCCGCAAGCTCAAAAGCCGCCTGCGGCAATACCTGAACTCCGACGATTTGAAGACCACCTTCCTGATGCGCCGGGCCAGCCATATCGAATGGATTGCGACCGATAACGAGACCGAAGCGCTTCTACTCGAAAACAACCTGATCAAGAAGCACCGGCCGGTGTACAATGTCAGGCTCAAAGACGACAAGAAATACCCGTATATCTGCATCTCGATGAGCGAGCCCTTTCCACGTATCTATCTTACGCGGCGTCGTCTGCCCGGCAACCTGTACTTCGGACCCTTTTCGAAAGCCCAGGTGGCGCGCGAGAAGATACAGCTGACTCTCGACATGTTTCCGCTGCGGCGCAGGCCGCTGAAGCTTCCGCTCGCATGCCCCGCAAAACCCTGTCTTAATTATCATCTGAAAAAGTGTCTCGCGCCCTGCGCCGGGAAAATCAGCCAGCAGGATTACCTTGCAATCGTTAAGCAGGCGATCGCATTCATCTCGGGCAGCGACGAAGAGATTCGCTCCCAGGTCGAACAGAAGATGCATCGTCTGGCGGCAGAGCTGAAGTTCGAGGAAGCAGCGCGGCTGCGTGATATTCTCGCCTACTTCAATGAGCGCAATATCGCTCCGCAGGTGGAGATGCGCGATGTGTTGCCCGACTTCGATATCGTAGGCATTTATTCGGCTGGGTTGGAGCAGGTCATACGAGATCTCTCCCTGCGCGCAGAGGATATCCCTCCCCTTTCGTCCTCTCTGGTTCGGGAGGGCGGCGCCGAAGGCGGAGAGGGAATTCGCGTTGCGCAGATCTGCCTGCTAAAATTCCGCGATGGCCGGCTCATTGCCAAGGAGAACTTTTCGGTAACCGAAACCGATATGAACTCGGCAGCGCTGAGTGATGCCGAGTTCGTAGAGACATTCTTTCGCGACTATTACCTGGGCATGATGGATTTACCGCCTTATATTGTCGTGCCTGACGGGTTCGAGCTTGCGCGTTGGTCTGCTGTTTTGAAGGGTAATCCGCACGTGGTGAGTCTCGCAGAATTTACGCAGTATGCAAAAGAAGCGAACAACAAGGATGTGAATCCTGCTGCGCTCATGCAAATGGCGCAGAACAATGCGCGGCTCATGATGCGCGAGCGTTTGCTGTCCGAGAACTTACGCAACCAGCGCGTGGGTTTAAGGCAGTTGCAGAAGTTCATTGGACTCAAAAATCCCCCGCAGGTCATCGAGTGCTACGACATCTCGAACATCCAGGGTACAGACCCGGTTGCCAGCGGCGTTATGCTGCGCGATGGCATGCCGTATAAGTCGGGTTATCGAAAGTACCGCATCAAGACCGTCGAAGGCGCCAATGACCCGGCAATGATGTATGAGGCGCTGTCGCGCAGGCTTGCGCGGGTGAAAAGCGGCGAGGTTAAGGCTGCAGATCTCATAGTCATCGACGGCGGCAGCACACAGCTTACTGCCGCGCTGCGGGCGCGTAATGAATTGGGCCTAAGCATTCCGATGATAGGTCTTGCCAAGAAGCTCGAAGAAATATACACCGAAGACGGCCGCATTTTGCGCTTTGACAAGGAAAGCCCCGGCATGCAGATTCTGCGCCGGGCGCGCGATGAGGCGCACCGCTTTGCTGTTTCGTACCACCGCAATCTGCGTATGAAGCGCAACCTGCGTTCGATTTTCGATGGCATCGAAGGCATCGGCGAAAGAAAGCGCGCGGCGATTCTGCTCGCGTTGCGGAAACTTGATCTCGGCGACATGGACGCGCACGCGCTCGCGGAAAAAATCCGAAAAGAATCAGCGATTAGCGCCGAGCAGTCACAGGCGGTGGCGCAAAAAATCTTCGCAGGCTTCAAAGGGCAATAGCGCGCATTTGTAGCGCGCGGGCAGTTTATAGACGGCAGCCATCGCGCCGGGCAAGTGCGATTCTTCTGCGTCAAAAGAATGCTTGAAATCTGCAATCCAGCTGAGAGCTGCTGCGACATCTTTTTCTCTGATGCCACGCGCCAGGTAAGCAGCCGCGGCCTTTAGAATGGCACAACCCTCAGAATGCCAGCGCAATGCGATAACGACATTGCCCTCAATTTCAGGGGAGACCACTACGCGGTCACCGCACAGCCGGTTGGCGCGTTCCGTTACCGCAGCGCCCTCGGGTATTGGTGTGGGAGTTACCTCGGCGAGGCGCAGTAACTCGTCAGAGTAGGTCGGCATCAGAGCTTTGCCGCCTGCCGCAGCACCTGGCGGATTTTTTCGATCGGGTCGTCATACCGTATCAGGTAGATAACCTTGCCTTTTTTGTTGAGCACATAAAGGTAGAGAGAATGCGAAATGGTTCCTTTCTCTTCTTTCGAGTAGGCGCCGAACAATTTTTCGACACGGCGAATTTCTTCGGCAGAGCCGGTAAAACCCCGTGCATAAGGAAAAGCAGATAGGTAACGCACGAGATCCCCCGGTTTGTCGTTTGCTGTATCGACGCTGATGAAGAGCAGCGTGAGCTTTGTTTTGAGATCAGAATCGTCGCCAATGGCAGACTGCAGGCGGTGCAGTGTCATCGGACAGAAATCGGGGCAGCGCGTGAAGCCAAAGAACAAGAGATTTACCTGCCCGAGCTGGCTGAGGAGTTTTTCGCGTTGCCCGTTCGGGCCGGTGAGTTCGGTATCGGGCTTGAGTCCGAGGGGCATTTCGTGAAATGTGACCAGTTCAGAGCAGCCCAGCAGGGAAATGCCGATCAACAAGGCAGAAAGCGCACGCTTGACTGAGAGCGGGAAAAATGACCCCATATCATTCCTTTCTTTCGCGTACCGGAATCTCAAAGCTCGCGCTGCGGCCTGCTACCATAAAAGTTGCCCGGCATTTGCCGCTGTCAGGGCGCTTAAAGGCGCTGATCATCAGGTGCTTTTTGCCCGGCTCAAACGCCACGGTAAATCCGGAAGGCAGTGCGACACTGCTTAAGCCTATCATCGAGACACGCCCGGCCGATTCAACGGTTTCATGCAGTTCTACTTTTTCTGCGCAATCGAGAGCCACTGCCGTGAGCGTACTCGCCTCTGCTGTTGGGTTTGCGATCTTGCCATAGGCCGTAGTCATACCGTTATCGACTACTGGCTTCACGACGTACCAGTCGGTAAAAATCAGGCCGTATTCGCGGTGCTGCACCCTGTTACAGGCGGCAAGTATCAGCGGCATGATCGCAGCGCAAGCTCCTGCCATAAGCAAGCGGATGCTTGCCTGGTGGTGACATCGGCCTGAGATCATATCTTGCGTACCCGCGCCACAAGATGCGCCATCAAGCTTTTTTGTCCGAAAACCGAAGATATAGTATGCAGAGTTCAGGGCACGACGAATGGTCTCGGGTCAGTGAATACCTCGATCGCCTCGCTTGGGAAAATAATCGTCTCGAGGCGGAGCTCCGCATCAAAAAACAGCGCCGGCTCGAACGTGAAGCCGCACTCAACGGGCATATGCCCGACGCCCGGGAAACACGTTTCGACGAAATCGCCGCTAACTCTGCTTATGA
Organism: uncultured Turneriella sp.; assembly: GCA_964408405.1. Lineage (GTDB taxonomy): Bacteria > Spirochaetota > Leptospiria > Turneriellales > Turneriellaceae > Turneriella. Next base: position 11,673 of record CAYOZO010000084.1, on the reverse strand, counting down.
AGCGCGTACGGCGAATGAAGCAACTGCCGGCATGCATGTCTCATACGATGCCCTGCGCCGGGATCTTTCAGGCCTTATGTCCGATCTCAACGAATTCAAGTCAACCCGCGCCGGACTCGAAGCCCGGCTGGGAGTATAAAAAAAGGCCCCGCAGGGCCTTTTTTTTTCCTAACATTTAAGGTGGCTACGCCACCTTAAATGTTAGTGTTCTTCTTCCGTCTTAACGAACTTGTACCTCGCTTCTGCTTCGTCGAGCAGTGACAGTACCTTGTCGAGGTCTTCGCGCGTATGCAGCGCAGAGAGCGACAGGCGCAGGCGGTCTTTCTTGCGTGCAACCGCTGGGTATGGTACCGGGTTGACGAAGACGCCGTTTTCGTCCATGAAGCGGGTAATCTCGCGCATCTTGAACGTGTCGCCGATTACGATTGGGGTGATCGCCGTCTGCGTGCGCTCGATGTCGAAATTGCGCTTCCTGAGTTCTGCGTGGAAGTACTTGATGTTGTTCCACAGCTGTTCGTGCCACTGGGGTTCGGTTTTGAGGACTTCGACGGCAGCGGACTGTGCGGCTACCTGCATTGGGGTAGGCGATGCCGCAAAGAAGTACGCGCGTGAGAAGTAGCGCAAATAGCGCACGACTTCTTTTTTCGCTGAGATAAACCCGCCGACGCCGCCGAGCGACTTTGAGAATGTTCCCATGACAATGTCGATTTTGCCTTCGAGATCGAAGTGCTCCGGCGAACCCTTGCCCGTCTTGCCGAGTACGCCCGTTGCGTGCGCTTCGTCCACCATCAGT
>CAYOZO010000084.1:0-10810 GCA_964408405.1 uncultured Turneriella sp. | reverse complement strand
GGCGATATCGCCGTCCATCGAGTAAACTCCCTCAACGACCACGATGCGGTCGCCGAGACCTTTCTTGGTCTGGATGAGCACGCGTTCTAGTGAATCCATGTCATTGTGACGGAACGTGGTGATTTTCGCGCCCGAGAGCAGAGCGCCGTCGATGATTGAGGCATGCGCGAGTTTGTCTATGATGATTGTATCTTTCGGCCCCAGAAAGCATGAGAGGACACCCACGTTGGTCGAGTAGCCCGACGGATAGAGTATCGTATCTTCGGCACCTTTAAGCTCAGAAAGCTGCCTTTCCAGCTCGCGGTGCACGTCGTAATAACCGGAAAAGTGCGGCGGAGAACCTGCGCCTGCGCCATATTTTTCAGCAGCCGCAATCGCTGCAGCTTTTACTTTCGGGTGGGCGTTGAGGCCGAGGTATGAGTTCGAACCCATCATGATCATTTCTTTGGCTTTGCCGGTTTTCTGGTCTTCGACGATCACGCGGTTTGCGTTCGCCGACAGCATCACGCGGCGGTACATGTGGTGGCCGATCGAAAGCTGGTAATCTACCGATTCTGAGAACGGCTGGCACCAGGCGAAGAGGTCTGGCTTTTCACGGCGCTGCAGAACGAAGTCCGCGAGCGTCTTATTCAGGTGTTCCTGGTCATATTGAGACATCATTTCCTGTACTGAACTCATGTTGCTCCTTCAGTGCTGTAAATGCCGACACTGATACAATTTAGACGTTAAACTTTGATTTTCCGGCATTTTTTCGGCACTGCACAACGCGTCAAGCTTATTGCCCATCCTGTGACGCCGTGCCAAAAATCAGCAGTAAATTGTGCTCAGGGCCTGACTGCAAGAAAAGTCCCGCCACCGGTGTGATCACTTTGCAGAAGAAAGCGGTCGTCACCGCAAATCTTTTCCCGTTCCTGGAGGTGCGTGAGAATCTTTGGAGCTGCAATAAAGGCTTTAAGCCTGCAGTGCTGCATAGCATCTTATTTGTACCTGCAACCCATGAGCCTGGTCGCGGCAGATTTTGCAGTGCTGCCGGACACCGCTCTCAGCCTTCAGGGTAACTGGACATTTTATCCCCATAGCCTGCTAACGGGATTCGATCTGAGCCTGATGGATTATGATCCATCGGCTGCATCACAGCGCATTGAGGTGAGAGTACCCTCGAACTGGAATCATTATCCATTGCCCGGGGCTGCAGATAAGACGATGGGGCGATTCGGCACGGGCACTTATACGACCCGGCTTACCCATCTCAAGACCGGAGAGCTATACGCCGTTCGGCTAAACTTCGCCGGCAGCGCACACAGGATCTACGTCGGAGATTCCGCCGAACCTCTGTGTGGCGCCGGAAAGGTGGCCGATAACGCAGACGATTATTTTCCGGACTACCGGCATGTCCTTTGCCGGTTTCAGGCAACCGCCGAACAGATGCGGCTAACCGTGCAGGTAGCAAATTTTATGCACGCAGCCGGCGGTCTGCGCGAAGCGCCGGTTGCAGGACCAGAACAGGCAGTCTGGCGCAACTACCTGACCATTTCCACTTTGACTTTCGGAATAATCGCGTTCCTGGTGGCTGCGTTCAGTCTGCTTGTTGTGGGTTTCTTTACTCATAAGTCAGACAGACGAAGCCTTTTCATGGCGGGATTTTCTTTGGTTCTTTTGCTTCATATGGCAAATACGCACGCGCTGTTAGGTCGGGAATTGTTCGACTCTTACGGATTTTTTCTGCAGGCGCGCATTAACATGTTCATTCTGCCTGCGGGTATTGCAATGCTCATAGGCTATGTCGCCTCATGGCTGCCGCTCTCTTTGCGGCGCAGTATTGCTTATGGCGTAAGTGTATTGCTTCTCTCAACGGGTTTCATTTACCTGGTATTGCCGTTTGACTGGCTGATGAAAATTTATTCCATAAATCTGAAAATGGCGCTCGCGATTGCGCCGCTGCTGCTTTTATTCACAGTCGACACGATTATTCGCAGGCCCGATAACAAGTGGGTTCTGTTAATCGGTATAACAATTACCATTCTTGCTGCGGGTGTGGATATCATTAATGCCCTTAATTTGGCAAGCTTACCGGCCCTCGAAATGTACGGTTTTCTGCTCTTCATTGCAACCGAGACAAGTCGTGGTGTCATTGAAATGAACCGCGTGCACAAGGCGCAGCGGCGGTTGCTTAAAGAAAACAAGGCAGAGCTCGACCGTCTGTCACTTTTCATTGAGCGAGACCACCTCAAAAAGATCACGCACAACTGGACCGAAAGCCTCACACCGGGAAAATACTATGAGACCGACGCCTGCATTATGTTTGTTCGGCTGGAACCCGAAAACGTGCAAAATCTCAGCCAGGAATTTCTGCTCGATCTGCATATGAGTTTTGCTGAGGAAATAGCCAACTATGTCTCACAGATGAAGGGGATTGTTGAGCGCATTTCGGTTGGTCGCTACATTCTGTCGTTCAATGCCGATCCGGCAGTTGCACTGAAACTTGCCGTACAGTTGCGCCAGCAGGTACGCTTATGGGCCGAAAATCTGGGATGCTATCTTATCTATCGCTGCGGCGTCCATTATGGCCCCGTGGTGTGGGGGCTGTACGGTTCACCAGAGCGCTGGGCGGGGGGATATATCGGCGATACGATGAATACCGCAGCACGGCTCGAGACGCTTTGCGCCAGATACCGCACTTCTATTCTTCTGAGCCAGGATGCGTATTTTCAATCGGCGCAATTTGATGAATATCTGACCCGGATGCTTGAACCGGTAAGGCTTAAGGGCAAGAACGAGCATGTATTTGTCTATGAAGTCCTTGCCGGTTTGCCCGAAGAGCGACTCGACAGAATCAAACAGACTTTGCCGGCGTTTGGCCGTGGTCTTCAGGCATTTCTTAACCGGGATTTCGGTCGTGCGATTTCTTATCTGCAGGCTGTCGTGGCAGAAAATCCGGATGACCATGCAGCGAGACTTTATCTGGAAAGAGCGCGGCGTATGCAGCAGACTTCGACAGACGAAGAATGGAATCCCATAGAGGCGCTGACGCGGAAATAAAATGTCCTTGAGGTTCGTAGTCGTCCTTATCTATTGTCTGCTGGCTCTGTCGCCTGCAGGCACTGTGCGGGCAGATAATCTGCACGGCGTCTTTTATTACGATTCAGAGAAAGCTCCCACTACCGCGCTAAGCGGAATCTGGAAATTTTCCTGTGACGATAGTCTGCCTGCAGATGCTGAGGCCTTGCAACTCACCGATTCGATAGTTGTTCCCGGCACCTGGCGGGGAAAAGAGTGTCCGCAGGGCAAACTTCCGGGAACAGGCAGGCACCGGTTTCATTTACGTATTGAAGGCAAAATTCGCCCATTTGGCCTGGGAATATACCTGCCTGTCGCTGGTACTAGTCTCGTCGCCTACTGGAATGGCTATAAGATCCACGAGGCAGGCAAACCAGCATCGGGTCAACCGGGTTATAAAGCCATTACGCTGCCTGTGGCGTTTTCTGAAGTCAACGATCTGGTGATCGATGTCGTAAACTATAATGATCGCTACGGCGGTTTGTGGACGCCGCCCATGATCGGCACTCTCGATAACTTGCGCGCTATACGCAAGTACCGTTTTGCCATGGACGGTATAGTCGCGGGTATTCTACTCTTCGCGGGCCTCTATAACCTTGGCGTATTTCTCGGTATGCGCAAGCGTGCGTATCTGTACCTGGCATTTTTCTCTCTACTGATGGCCGTGCGCACACTTGTCGAGGGCGAGCGTATCGGCCATGCATTAATGGGCAGCGCTTACTGGTCGCGGCTTGTGAAGCTTGCCCACCTCGGCATTTACTGCGGCGCTTTGGGTTTTTTTCTCTACGTGCGTGACCTGTTCGGCGTTAGCCGCTGGAAGCTATGGGAAATAGCACCTGTCGGGGTGCTTATGCTTTATAATGCTCTCGTTTTGTTCACGCCGCCCGTGCTCTTCACAGAATTTCTTAATGCGGCGCTGGTAGCGCTGATTATCCTGTTCATGATTATTGCCTACCATACGTTTTATGCGGTACGGCGCGGAAAATCCGGCGGTAAGCTGATATTGGCAGGATTGCTTCTTGTTTTGGTTGCAATCATCAACGATGTCTTCTTCAATTTTCTGTTCATCGGCTACTTTGAACTCGGGCCAATAGTGCTCGTCGTATTCGTATTCCTGAGTGCCGCAGGTCTCGAATTTACCGAATACCGTCTGCGCAATTCGGTTGAGAAATTGCAGGTAGCTATAGAGGCGCGCCGCTCTACCCTGAGAAAGCTCATGCCCGCTTTGGCCACGCGATTTCTGCAATCACGATCATCGCAGCAGGCCATGCTGACGGCGCGTGAAACCATACATATTCGCTTTGCTGTGCTGTTTGCAGACCTGCGTGGATTTACCACTCTCACGGAGAATCTCGGACCGCAGGAAACATTCCTTGTAATTAACCGATATCTTGACACTGTGGTGCCGCCGATCATGGCCGAGGGCGGGCAGGTAATTGAGTACCAGGGTGACGGTATTCTTGCCTTTTTCACGCTGGGCGCCGATAGCTGTCTGCAGGCAGCCCAGGGTATGCAAAGGTCGCTTGCCGATGCGGCAAAAAAAGGATACCTGCCGATACTCAAAATGGGAATCGCCATGCATTCAGGCAGCGGCGAACTGGCAATGCTGGGTAACTACAGGCGCCTCGAACCAGCGATTATTTCGCCCGCGATACTCGAAGTGCAGGATCTCGAAAGTCTTTGTGGTTTTCACGGCGTCAGTTATGTCATATCTGAGCAGTTCTTCACTGAGCTGAATCGCCCAAACCAGGCCCTGACGCGAATATTGACCGATCTCAACGACAGGCCGGTTTTCACGCTCAGAGACCACGAAAAAGCTAAAGAGACGGTATAAATTTTGGAAAAGAAAATTATTGCAATCATCGGTCATGATAAGCTGAAAAGCGATAAAACAGGCAATACCCTGCGCAGCGCAGGCTATCACACGCAGGCGTATGCACCCGAAGACACATTGCCGCCCGAAGCTGTTTTATTGGCGGTCACGCTGGCCGACGTGCGCGGCGAACGTTTAGCGGGCATTGTCTCTCAGCTTAGAAAGCCCGCCGAAGTACCTGTTGTTACTCTCTGCCGTTCCCGCGAGCCGATAGGCCCCCTGTTGGCAATGGGTGTCAGTGACGTTCTTCATTTGCCCGCAACCGACCGCGAACTGTTGCTACGTGTATCGCGCGTGCTTGAGCGCTGCGATTACCGTAACAACCAAAACCGGCTTATAGCGGAAATAGAAGCGCAGAATACGAAACTCAGTCGTTACTTTTCCCCAAAAGAACTGAAGCGTATTTTGGGAGATGAAAACAGCACGGCCATCGAAGGTGAAGCCGCGCACGGTACCTTTCTCATGTTCGACCTGCGTGATTCGACAGGCCGTGCCGAGCGGATGGGCGCTGGACGATTTTTTCCATTCTTAACTGAACTTTTTGCCGATCTGTCTGACCTGGTTCATGGTCTCGACGGCACGCTTTCCAAGTTTACCGGCGATGGGTTTCTTGCTATCTTTGGCTGCCCAAATCATAGTCGTGACGCTGTGCTCAATGCCCTGCGCTGTGCGACCAGAATACGCGCACACATCGAGGTCTTCAATTCGCTGTTACCGCCCGATGATGAGCCGGTTCGCTTCGGTATTGGCATTGCTACCGGACTTGTCTATCGCGGAAATATCGGCAATGTGCATCGTCTGGAATTTACTGTACTTGGCGACGCCGTCAATCTCGCATCGAGACTTGAGCAAATGACAAAACAGCTCGGTCGCGATATACTCGTCGACGGAGAAACGATCCAGATGGCTGCAGATGGCGTTGAGGCATCTCGCCTGGGTTTAATCAGCGTGCGTGGCAAGGAGCAGAAAGTTGAGGTCTATGCCCTTCAGGCGATTTCAGAATTCTGCTCGTTGTAAGCAATCGGCAGCGTGATCACAAACTCCGTGCCCTTGCCGACCTGCGAGCGCAAGGCAAGCTTTCCGCCTAACTTCTTCACCTCTTCGAGCACGATATCCATGCCCACGCCGCGCCCTGCCGTCATGCTGGTCTCTCGTGCGGTTGAAAAGCCGGGTTTGAATAAGAGCTTATAAGTCTGCTCAGTCGTGAGATTTTTAGCTTCATCGGGATTCAGCATCCGGCGCTCAATCGCACGCGCCTTGATCTTTTCCGGGTCAATGCCCCCGCCGTCGTCGCTATAGACCAACCGGCACTCGTTTTCTACCTGTTCGGCCTTCAGGCGAATCTGCCCTTGCGGGGCTTTGCCCTTTGCCGCGCGCTCATCCGCAGGTTCGATGCCATGCGCGGCAGAATTGCGAACGAGCTGAATCAATATTGCCCGAATCGGTTCAAAGCAATCAGGGGGGAGTTTAATTGTATCAAAGCCTTTGGCTGTAAATGCGAGTTTCTTGCCTGTTTCTTCTGCCGCCGCCTCAGCAGAACGGCTTATGAGCTCTACAAGCAGCGAACTTTCATCAGCACCGGTCCTTTCGCTTGCCTGAAACTGCCGGATACGATCAATGAGCGCCTCGAACTGCTGGGCTTCGGTCGAAAGCGCGCCGTGCTTTATGCTTAAGCCGATGAAGTCAGAATTGGAGAGGTCAGTCTTGCTTCTGAGCCGCGAAAGCTCCTCTTCATAGGCATGCGCCGCCGAGGCAATGCTGTCGATTTTCATCAGGCTGGCAGAGCCCTTGATTGTGTGTACATGCCGGTAAATTTCGTCCAGAGTCTTGTAGAGGTCTTTACCTGATGACTGCTGCAGGAGATCAGAAACGCGGCTAAGCGCATTATCCACCTGTTGGCGAAACAGACCGAGCATCTGCGGGCCGGTCTCCAGAATGCGTCCGATGAGTTCCAGCTGCCGGTTAGCCGCCTCGCGCTGCCGCGCAGCTTCTCGCTCGGCGTGTACTTCGCGAGTGATATCGCTCGCAACTCCCAAAAGTCCTTCGACTTCGCCCTGTTGATTCAGAATGCGTTTGAACACGACGCGCAGAATTCTTTCGTCAAGACCAGCTGTCTCCGCAAGCGTCAGTGGATTGAATGGATTCAGCGGTGCCAGCATTGCTTCGCTGTGCGATTTATCGAACAGCAGATCGAGATAGCCTGAAAGTTCTTTAGCCGTTACTTCATCGATACGGCCGCGAAAAATGTCGAGCAGAGTGAAACCTGCAAGATCGGTTTGTTCGAAAAAATCGCTCAGCGCTGCAGAATATTCACTTCCGAGTTTTTTTTCGCGATTGAGAAAGAACACTCCTTCGCTCAGGCTGTCGCGCATCATCTGCATTTCACGCTGGCTTGCGAGCAGCTCAGAGGTGCGCGCCATAACAACTTTTTCAAGGCGACCGCTCTCAGTCTTACGAATGCCTGTATAGCGCCCCAGAAAAAATCCGGTTGTGCCAAGTACGATGGGTGCGCAATTCATAACCCACTGTGTCCAGCTTATTGTGTGCGCTTCTATAAGTTTGCTTAAACTTAACGCCCATGCGTTTTGAAGAAAGATTAATCCCAGTGAAATAATGATAAAACCCAGGCCGGAGATCATGCCAATAGCCATACCGGTCAGCGCATAGCGTTTGATAACTGCCTGCGCTTCGTGATCGTCTCTGTTTTGCTCCGTATTCTGCGTTGAGCCAAGCAGAAACTCCCTCAGCCAGGCGCGAATCGCATCGGCCAGGTGAGCGCTCTTCTCGCTGTAGCTGCCTTCAAGCGCTAGCTTTGCTTCACCGATCTTTCCATGGTGGCAAAGGGTTACGACGCCGGCGGCTTCTTTGTGAAAGGCTGCGTGCAATTCCCTGATCTTTTCATAGTGGGAGCTATTTCTGTGCTGTTCGGTTTTTTCAGAGTAAAGCCATTTACCAAATACGCACTGGTTATCGACCTGTATCTTGTCTGGCTCCAGCCCCTTGCAACCGGTGTCGATTCCCTTGGCAAGGCGGAACTTCCACTCGCCGTGCGCGACAAGCGCAGCGTTGAGCTGATCATGAAAGTCCAGTTCGTCCGCAATGCGCGAACGCTGGACTACGTGAGTCTCTGCCATCAGTCGCTGATACCGACGATTACCGTGAACTTGTTGCCCTTCCATTCAGAGGGCAGGACAAATACAGGGGTTTCTAACTGTATCGAAATCGACTTGGGCTTGCCTTCGATAATCACAGGCACCGAAATCTGGAAATTGCGGTCAAATGCTTTGGTCGCATTGCCGGCGATGGTGTTGGCAAGCTCCCCCGCCATATCGCGCACCGCATCGGCGGGAACATCGGCAAGGCCGGTCACGGTTTTCGCGAGCTCTTGCAAAAGCGGCAGTGGGGTGCAGACATAGATCGCGCCGCGGCGTGAGCCAGAGATGCCGATGATGCCGGTAAAATCGCAGTAAACGTCCTCGTCTGCTTTCTTGACATACGGGATTCCCAGGCTGGCTGCCGTACCTGTGGCATTCTGAAAGTACTGCAACGTCGAATCGACAAAGTGTTTGAGTTCTGCGTCTTTCATATTATTTTCCTAAAACCTCGCGGATCGCGTTTTTGACGGAGTCTTCGTTGAAAGGTTTATTGAGAAAACCTTTGGCTCCCTTTTTTAAGGCATCAATGGCCACGCTCTTCTCTGTGATGGCGGTAATCACCAGCACTTTTGCCTCGGGTTTGATTTTGAGAATCTCTTCGAGCACCTGCAGGCCATTCATTTCAGGCATAGTGATATCGAGTGTGACCAGGTCGGGAAGATGTTCTTTGAAAAGATCAACACCCTGTTTACCATTTGCCGCCTTGCCCACAATGGTGAGGCCTAGTTCGCTCGCAAATTTTTCGAGCGCAGTGCGCATAATAATCGAATCATCGACAATCAGGGTTTTCATAATACTGGACCGGATTTCTTTTATACCCCATGCGGTAAATACCGAATAGCAGGCAAGCCAGGACACATTCTGTTGGTAGGCCTACTAATCGTAACTCTACGTACCCGGTTGCGTACTTGTAATAATTGACTTTCTGGTCTTTTTCTGTTAAAACCAGGCATTCCAATTCAACGGGAAACCCGGGGGAGGCTTAAATGCAAACAGTACTAGCGGTCGATGATTCAGAAACCATGCGCCAGATGGTCAAAATGACGCTCCAGACAGGCAGCTACAATGTCATTCTGGCATGCGACGGTGAAGAGGCGCTGAATACTTTCATGAGCACGACAGGTGTCGACCTGGTGGTTACCGACATCAACATGCCCAAGCTCGACGGCCTGGGACTCATCAAAGCAATTCGTGAGCATAATCAGGACGTACCTATTCTGGCGCTCACGACCGAATCGGAAGATGGCATGCGCAAGAAAGGTGCAGAAGCCGGCGCCAATGGCTGGATGACCAAGCCTTTTAAGCCCGCGCAATTCATGGAAGTCGTTAAACGCATCATCTGATTTTCAATTCGCTTGTCGCCGAGGTGCGCAAATCACTTTGGCGTTATGCGGAGTTTCCCGGTTCTGATCGCGCCAGCTGACGCACTTTAAGGCAAGCCAGCTCAATGGTCTTGCGTGGCGAATCTGGAAGAAATCTCCCCTGTGAGGGAGAGTTCTTAAAAAATGACATATGTGTCATTAGGGCTTGACCACACATGCCGCTATGGAACTCCATAGCCATGCTGGGAATTCCACTGGGTCTGTTGGCCGCCAACGCATTTGAATGGTATGCGCACCGCTACATTCTGCATGAAGCCGGGCGTAACAAGCAGGGACGCGCGCACTACCACTGGGATCATCACCGCGAGGTCAGGCGCAACAATTTTCGCGAGCATATGTACGACCATGTGTTCGGCGAAGAGTACGACCGGCACCGCTTTGAGATAGAAGCGCTCGTCAAAGTTTCGCTTGCGGTCTCGCCGCTTTTTCCCATCGCACCGCTTTTTACTGCAACGCTCTGGTATTCGGCGATCAACTATTACTACTGCCACCGCAAGTCACACGATGACCCCGAGTGGGCGCGCGAGCATTTGCCCTGGCATGTCGACCACCACCTGGGCCGCGATCAGGATATGAACTGGTGTGTGACCAAACCCTGGTTTGATTACATCATGGGTACGCGCGTTTATACCGGTCAAAGCAAGACCGAGAGCAACCCGCTTGGCATACCGCTGCCGAAAGAGGTCGAAGACTTCTTGTGGAGTCTGGTGCCGCGCGCGCAGCAAGAGCCCGCGCGTGCGAGCTCTGCTGCGTGATAAAATGCTGTGCAGAGCATGACGCCCTGCACAAAAGTCCCGAATGCAGATACACACTGAGCTTGAAATCCATGCTCCTGCCGACCAGGTATGGAATGTCCTGGTGGATTTTCCCCGTTACGGTGAATGGAACCCGGTCATCACCTCGATCGATGGTGCGCCCTATGTGGGCGAAAAGATCAGCTTTAAGATCAGGGCGGCGCAGGGTGTCGAGATTCCGATCATAGCCTGCGAAATTCTTGTCGCGAACGCTGCTCAGGGTGAGTTGCGCTGGCGCGGGCCGGCGATACCGCTGCTCGACCAGGTGATTGCCGGTGAGCACTACTTTATCGTACAGAGCGCAGGCGAGAACAAATCGCGCTTCGTGCACGGCGAAAATTTTACCGGCATGCTCGCAGCACCTCTGGAGCCCTTGCTGCAACAGCGGCTGACAGATTCGTACAGTGAAATGAATCGCGCCCTGCGTGCCCGCTGCGAAGGCCGCAGTTAATCCTGTTCATAGGCACCGATGCTATAGCCGGCCGCGTTTGTGAGCGGTGATGAACCTGAATTAACCGCCGTGCGGTCGGCAGCGTTGATGTCGTTGGT
>CAYOZO010000083.1:10963-15400 GCA_964408405.1 uncultured Turneriella sp. | reverse complement strand
CGCGCACGCTCAAACGACAACTTACCTTTGTGGGATTTCAGAGCGTCACGTTGCTTTATTCTGAGGCGCTTCTTCCTGCCGAACAGCGCCGCTCGGAGTTCTCACCGCAGGCAAGCCTGGTAGATCACCTGCGCGAGGGCGATCTGTGGAGCAAAGAAGGTTATCCTCCGCCTTATCGCGCAGCACTGCTATGCCGCTAAGCTGCTTTACGCATCATGAAGGCCAATGACTGCATCCGTCGATGAAAAAAATACTCATGGCACTCGTTGCCGCAACTACCCTGCTCTCTGTTTCAGTGAGCGCAAAAACCGAAAAGCAGATTCGCGACGAAAACAAGGCGAAAGCTTATAAAGAAAAGAAAGCTGCAGAAAAAGCTGAGCGCAAGGCAAAGCAAGAAGCTAAAAAAGCAGCAAAAAAGAAGTAACCCCCATTTGCGGGCTCCTGTTCAGGGGCCCGTTAGTCCCACACAAATAACCATTTAATCACCACATATGCGCCGTAAAAGACCCAGCCCAGCGGGCCAGGTTTCGTCTCTTTCGTAAACGCCGAGTAAGGCGCCTGGAACGCAGCGCTGATGGTCGAATAGCCAATCTGGCTGTCGTAGTAGCAAATCTGTCCGTTGAGGGGCTCGACGCGTTCGGTAATGCGCGAGAGCTCGCGTTCGACCTCCACCGCATCTTTGACGCTGGTGCTTTTTTTCAATAGTTCTTCGTAACGCGCGAGCATCTTGAGCTGCACGTCGAGCCTGTCGAACGGTTGACGGCCTGTCTCAGGGTGGCATAAAGACCAACGGCCTAATCTCCCGTGCGTATCGCCGAACGCGGGTAAACCCCAGGGATATCAATGGATGCTCCAGCGGCAATGCCTGCCGGAGCACATAACATAGGAGCGACCATGGCAACCATTTCAATGAAAAGCCTGCTCGAAGCAGGTGTTCACTTCGGACACCAGACACGCCGCTGGAATCCGAAGATGAAGAAGTATATCTTCACAGCGCGTAACGGCATTCACATTCTGAACCTGCAGAAAACGATCGTACTCGCAAAAGAGGCATACGAAGCGATGCGCGAGCTCGCTTCCCAGGGCGGAAGGGTGCTGTTTGTAGGTACAAAAAAACAGGCTCAGGCGGAAATCGAAAAGGCAGCAAAGAGATGCGGACAGTTTTATGTTAATAACCGCTGGCTTGGCGGACTTCTGACCAACTTCCGCACGGTCCGCCAGTCTATCCAGCGCCTGCGTAAGCTGGAGGAAGCGTTCGAGAACAATACGGTACATGAACTGGTGAAGACCAAAAAAGAAATTCTGCACCTTGACCGCGAGGTCGCGCGCCTGCGCAAGGACCTCGCAGGTATTCGCGACATGAACGATCTGCCAGATGCGCTGTTTATCGTTGACCCTGAGCGCGAAGCTATCGCCGTGAAAGAGGCCAATACTTTGGGAATTCCGATTTTCGCGATGGTAGATACCAATTGTAATCCCGACCTGATTCAATACCCCATTCCCGCTAACGACGACGCCATACGTGCAGTGGCGCTCTTTCTCGAAATCATGGCAAATGCAATCGAAGAAGGCAAAGAAGGCGGCGAGTTCGCACAGGTAGAGATCGAAGAAGGCGAGAGCATGGACGAGAGCCACCTGAAGTCATCGATGGAAAAACTCGATGACCTCGAAGAACTCGAATCTAAATACGATGAGGCGCGCGCTTAAGCGCAGCAACGGACACGGAGTTATCGGCAATGGCAATTGACCAGGAAAAAATCAAGACCCTGCGCGAAATGACCTCGGCGGGCATTCTTGACTGCAAGAAAGTCCTCGAAGAAACAAACGGCGATCTGGAAAAAGCAGCCAGTCTGCTTCGCGAGCGTGGCATCGTTAAGGCCGTAAAGAAAATGGATCGCGAAGCCTCTGAGGGCGCTATCGTGTCTTATGTTCACCATAACGGCAAGATCGGAGTTCTCGTGCAACTCAACTGCGAAACCGACTTTGTAGCGCGCAACGAGAAATTCCTCGAGCTGGGCCGCAACATTGCGATGCATATCGCAGCAGCGAACCCGCAGTTCGTCAAGAGCGATGACGTATCGCCTGAGGTAATTGAAAAAGAAAAGGAAGTACAGCGCGCAGCCCTGATTGAAGAAGGAAAACCTGCCGACAAGCTTGACAAGATCCTTGAAGGCAAGATCAAGAAATTCGTCTCTGACATCTGTCTGCTTGACCAGCCCTTTGTTAAAGAACCAGACAAAACTGTAGGCGACATCATCAAAGCTTCGATTGCGCAACTCGGTGAAAACATCGCCGTAGGCCGTTTTGTCCGCTTTGCGCTGAAATAGCATATATGGATACACCGGCCGAAAGACCTGCCCACATTACTGAGGGGAGGGCTTTTCGCCGGGTAGTACTAAAGCTCTCAGGCGAAGTGCTCGCCGGTGAAGATAAGCACGGCATCAACGTAAAAATTATCCGGTCACTGGCCGAAGAGATACGCGACATACACCGCGAAGGCGTCGAAATGGCTATTGTTATCGGCGGTGGTAACATCTTCCGCGGCGTGAAAGCCGCGTCAGACGGTATGGACCGCGCAATCGGCGATTACATGGGTATGATGGCAACCGTCATCAATGGCCTGGCGCTGCAGGATTTCCTCGAAAAAGAGGGCTTGACCACCCGATTGCAGACTGCAATCGAAATTAAATCTGTCGCCGAACCTTTTATTCGTCGCAAGGCGATACGCCACCTGGAAAAGAAACGCATCGTGATTCTCTCAGGCGGTACTGGCAACCCCTACTTCACCACCGACACCACAGCTGCGCTGCGCGCCGTTGAATTGAACGCAGATGTCATCTTCAAGGCGACCAAGGTAGATGGAGTTTACGACTCTGACCCCGCAAAAAATCCTAATGCAAAGCGCTACCGGCATCTCAGCTTTCAGGATGCGCTAGTGAAGCAGCTAAAAGTTATGGATTCGACGGCATTTTCCCTTTGTCTCGACAACAAGATGCCTATTCAGGTATTCGACATGGGTACTGAAGGCAATTTGAAGAAAGCCATCCAGGGTAAACCGATTGGTACTCTGATCGATAGTTTTTCAGAAAGCAGGTTTTATGAGTGAAGAAGCCAACAAGATTATTGCAGATACAAGACAGAGAATGCAAAAGAGCCTGGACGATCTGGCGCACCACATGGCGCAGATCCGCTCGGGTCGGGCGACGCCATCTCTGGTTGAGGATATCCGCGTCGAAGTTTATGGCCAAGTTATGCCGCTGAACCAGGTAGCGTCGATTGCTGCACCAGAGCCCCGCCTGATCACCATCGATGTCTGGGATAAATCGCAGCTACAGGCAGTCGAAAAGGCCATCCTGAAATCCGGCAAGAATCTCAACCCTAACAATGACGGCTCCATGATTCGCATCAGCCTTGCCGAAATGACCGGCGAGACCCGTAAAGAGATGGTCAAACTGGCGAAGGCCAAGTGCGAAGACCACAAAGTCGCCGTGCGTAATATTCGCCGCGATGCCAATGACAGCCTGAAGAAGCTTAAGGGCAGCAGCGTGTCTGAAGACATGATCAAGGGCTTCAGTGACCAGGTACAGAAACTGACCGACGAATTCATCAAGAAGATGGATGACCTTTTTGCCGCGAAAGAAAAAGACATCATGACCGTTTGACAGCCTGGCCTGACCAGATTGCCAAGCGACAAAATATGCCCAGACTGCCCAAGCACATCGCCGTCATTATGGACGGCAACGGGCGTTGGGCAGAAGCGCACGGCCTGAAACGCACCGAGGGACATCGTGCAGGCACCGACACCGTCGAACGCCTGCTCGACCATCTGATTAGCTTAAAAGTCCCGTTCGTCAGCCTTTACGCCTTCTCGACGGAAAACTGGCGCCGGCCGCGACAGGAAATTACTGCTATATTCAAACTGCTGGACGAATTTATCGTCGCCAAATTGCCCAAGATGATCCGGCAAGGCGTGCGGATTGTCATCTCGGGAGATATCACGCGCTTACCTAAACGCAGCCGAGAATTGCTGCAAGACGCCGTAAAGAAAACCGCGCGCGGCAGGCGACTAACCGCCAACTTCTGCCTCAATTATGGCTCGAGAGCAGAAATACTGCGAGCAGCAGAACTTTCGCTCGGAGCAAGCAAAAATGGCAAACTGACTGAAAAAAAATTTTCGCGTGCGCTGTGGCAGCCCTCGATACCGGATGTCGATCTGCTGGTTCGCACAGCAGGCGAAATGCGCCTGTCGAACTTCATGCTTTGGCAGGCTGCCTATGCGGAGCTCTACTTCACTGATAAAAACTGGCCCGATTTTTCTGAAAGTGACATCGACGCGGCAATCGCTGAATTTGGCCGCCGCAAGCGCAAATTTGGCGGATTGTAGAGCCTTAAGAGCCTGTGCGCTAACTCATGCAAAAAAGCAAAAGGCGATTTTTT
>CAYOZO010000083.1:0-10901 GCA_964408405.1 uncultured Turneriella sp. | reverse complement strand
TCGCTCCGGCAAGTTGGCGCATGAGGCTCTTAACCGAACACTTCCCTTATTTTTGCTGCGGGGTCATCGGCCTGCATGAACCCCGTACCCATCAGCACTGCATCAAAATAGTGCGGCAGGGCAAGCAGCTCGTTGCGCGTTGAGTAACCCGACTCGGCGACTAGCACCAGCTCTTCACGCCGCGCCGACGGAATGTTTGCTGCCAGGCCTGGGCAGCGGTTCATGTCAATCTCGAGCGTGTGCAGATTACGGTTGTTAATCCCGAGAATGCGTATGTCGAGCGCCAGCGCCCGTTCGAGCTCCTCTTCGGTTAAAACTTCGACCAGCGGTTCCATACCGAGCGCGCGACCCCTGCTGATGAACTTCGCCAATTCATGATCGTTGAGCGATGCGACAATCAGCAGAAAACTGCTTGCGCCAGCATGGCGCGCTTCATCGATCTGCTTTTCATCGACGATGAAGTCTTTGCGCAAAAGCGGCAGGGATGTCAGGCTGCGAGCCTCTCTCAGATCATCGATGGAACCGTGAAAATGGTTCGGTTCGGTCAGGATGCTCAGAGCAGCAGCGTAAGGCTCATAGATCCGCACCGCCTCGGCTGCCGACAAACCCTCTTTCAGTGAGCCCTTCGAAGGGCTACGCCGCTTGAGTTCGGCTATCAGTTGCGGCATGTTCCCCCGGCGGCGCAGGGCAGCAGTAAAGTCGATAGCGCTCTTGACCGGCATCTGCGCGGGCAGCTGTATCTGCGCAGCTCGCGCTCTGCTTTCCGCATTGATTTTTTCCAGAACGCTCATAAGCCACCCAGTACGCCAATCAGATAAGTTGCGACGCCAAGAAATACCGAAAAACCACAGATGTCAGTGAAAGTCGTTGCGATAGGTCCCGATGCAAGCGCAGGATCAATTTTCAGCGTTCGCAGTAATGGCGGCAAGGTAGAACCGATCGTACCCGCCACAAACATGTTCATCACCATCCCAACGAACATGCAAAAGGCGATCCACGGGCGGCCTGAGTACATGAGAACTATCGCGGCTGTCAAGAGCCCAACGAGAATGCCGTTGAACAACGATACCAGAATTTCTTTTCCGATGACCTTACTCAGGTTCTTGGATGTGATTTGTCCGAGCGCTATCGCCCGCACAACGACCGTCACCGACTGCATCGTGGAGTTTCCGCCCTGGCCGCCAATAATCGTCATCAGAGGCGCCAGCAAAATCACTTTGGAGAGTGTCTCGTCAAAAAAGGTAACCACCCACGCCGCGAGCACCTGTGTTCCCAGATTAATAATCAGCCAGGGCAGACGCCCGCGCGCCATTCGGGTGATCGAGTGTGTGTGTGGAGCGTCCTGCGTGTCCTGTGTTACTCCCCCCAGGCGCAGGATATCTTCCGTCGCCTCTTCTTCGAGCACGTCAACCACATCGTCCACGGTGATGTGACCGAGCAGGATTCCCCGCGAATCGACGACTGGCAGACTGAGCAGATTGTAATCCTTGAAGATTTTGGCGACGGTTTCGCGGTCCTGCTCGGGGCGCACCATGACCTGCGCCGGCTGCATGATTTCGTGTGCCTTGCGCGTCGATTTTTCGAGTATGAGCTTGCGCAGCGGAATATAGCCAAGAAATTTGTTGTCGCGATCCACCACGAACGTGAATTGCAGGTCATCGAGCTTGGTGTTCGAACCCGCGACGCCTTTTCCTTTTTTTAGCGCTGCTGAATTTTGCTTCACCAGCTTCTGGAATTGGCTGATGATTGACTTAACGGTCGCCTGCCGGCTCACTGCAAGAAAATCTGCCGTCATCATGGCTCCGGCAGTGCCTTCGGGATACTTCAGAATTTCTTTGATCTTGCCCGTGTAGTTCTTATCGAACCGCCGCAGAATGAAGTTCGTGTCGCGTGCATCGAGCTCGCGCAGAATTCCGGCAATGTCGTCGGTCTCGAGTTCTTCCAGGCGGTCGAAGATCCAGGCGGTGTCTTTCGAGCGAAAAATTGCAGTTCGCTCGTCAGAGCCAAGCTCAGTTAAAAACTCCGCCGCGTACTCGCTCGAAAGCTGTGTCAGAATAATCTCACGTTCGCTCTCGTCAAAGGAATCCCACAACAGTGCAAGCGACGTCGGGTGCAGGCTGTGCAATGCGCGCTTGAGCAACAGAAAACGGCGGTTCTTGCACAGGCGGCGCAGCAGACTGACGATTTTCGGATAATTCTCTTTCGTCAGCAGGTGAAATTTCTTCTCTGCGGAATTCATGCAGATTTCTCAGTGACGGAATGTCCAGATGTAGGCAATCACCGCGACGCCGACCACTCCCATGCCGATTTTGACTGCAAGCAGCGGCACGATGAAAAAGGCGGTGATCGACATGGTGACCGCGATCATCAGTGAAGCGAATATCTTCACCTTCAGGGGAATACGCTTTTCGTCGCGAAACGCGATAATCATCGGCCCAAAGTAGCGGTGCGACAGAATCCAGTTGTGCAGGCGCTCAGAACCACGCGCGAAGCAAAACCCGCTGAGCAGAATGAACGGGGTTGTAGGCAAGATTGGCGTCACAATGCCGACGATGCCCAGCAACAGAGACAAAACACCAATCGTGATGAAAGTATATCGAACCGCCCGTGAATCATGCAGCGCGGGCGCACGGCTGGCAACGGACGGCATTTCTGCGGCGACCTGGCCCGTTTTCTTACCGGGCTGCTTCTTCGACGGTTTCAAAGATCTTAAACATCGATTCAAGCTTCGAGAGCTTGAAGAGTGTCTTCAGCGTCTGGTTGAGGTTAGCGAGACGAATCTCGCCGCCATAATTTTTCACATCGCGCAGAATCGTCACCAGCGCGCCGAGCGCCGATGAGTCGAGGTATTCCGTATCGTGCATATCGAAGACGACGATGGCAGGCTTTTTCTCGAGGTACTTTGAGACCTGCTCGCGAAATTTACGCGAAATAGACATGTCGATGCGTGTCTCTTTTACCGAAAGAATGACACCCTTTTCAAAAGGCTTGTCGACAATGAGCATACCGTAAACATTGCGTGCGCGCAGACGCGTCAATAAAAAAATCCGCTTTGCGATTAGGCTTGCGATGTCGCACACGGAGCAAAAATACTTGATCGCATGCGTTTTCTGTGTACGGTGGGTGATGCCTACAGTAAGTTTGGCCTATCTTCTTTCTGTTCTCTTGGCTGTTACTCCTGTCTTCTCGCAAATAGGCGAATCGACAGTCCTGCCTAAGAAAAATTCCGCGCCGGAAGATACGACAGAATCTCCCGCGCGGTTGCCCATTGTGAATCCGCTTTTTGCGCCTTACCAGGGGCAATGGTACGTTGAGGTTGATGCAACGGAGCAGAGATCTGCATTTACGGCAACAATTCCCGCACAGACGTACTCCGGCTTCGGAATTTCCGAGAGCAAATCGCGTTCCGACTATACCGATATTCGTGTCGGCGGTCGGGTTTCCTACGGTATTCATGACAGGCTTATGATTGGTATCAGAACGCATTTTCTGGCCGACCGGCAGGTACAGACTTCATCGAGTGGAGCGTTTAACTCGGTTGGGGGCGGGTTGTCCAATAAGACGGGTATGTATAATCCTGATTTGGCCCTGCAGGGACGTCTGCTTGGCGTAAACCGCGATGAGTGGCACATGAACATCATCGCCATTTACAGCCCTGGCGCCGTCGGTGGCCTGAGTACCCCCCAATCCAATGTACGGGCTGGCCTGTTGTTGGGCCGCAACGCGGGCTATTTTACATTCGGAGTCGTCGGATTTGCCATTTGGTCGCCTGAAACGACCTCGGGTACGATCAGGTACCGGAGCACGACAGCTGTATCCGGAGAGACGATACTGCAGGCGCATTTCACTCCCTTTTTTGTTAACGTTTTGGCCGGCGCATTCCAGTATGTTGATCCAGGATTGGCCAACGACGCGATGTCAGGCAAGACGCGTGTGGTCTGGGCTGCTGAGCTGGGTGCGGAGATACAACAAAACGCGTTTGTCAAGATCAGCTACGGTTGGCTCATGCCGATAAGCGCTGATTATAATTCCAACGGGCTGCAGATGACATTTCGCGATCATGGTGGACCCGCCGCCAGCCTCATCATCGGCGCTCGTTTCTAAGGACCCGGCTTCCACTGGGCGCGCCTGCGGCTCAGACTCTCCTCTTGTTACGTGTCAGACTCCGGCGTACGACAGCATTCTTCAAATCAATAGACGGCCTCACTCCGCAAAAAAATCTTTCCCCATGACAAATCCTTCATGGGCCGACAAATTCGGCACCCGCAAGAAACTTGCAACCGCTGCCGGTGAGGTCGTTTACTATTCGCTCCCCGAACTGGCAAAAAAATACCCCAATATAAACCGCCTCCCCTATAGTATTCGCATTCTGCTCGAGGCAGCGCTTAGGCAAGAAGACGGCTTCATTATCGACGAGAGTCACGTTAAGACTATTGCCGAGTATGATCCGAAATCTGTAAAAGAAGAAGAAATCCCTTTCAAGCCAGCGCGCGTTGTGATGCAGGATTTCACCGGCGTACCGGGCGTGGTCGATCTGGCCGCCATGCGTGACGCAATGGTTGCGCTGAAGATTGATCCCAAGAAAATCAATCCGGTACTGCCTGTGGATCTCGTGATCGACCACTCTGTTCAGGTGGATTTTGCAGGTTCTGCCGACGCGCTCGAAAAGAACAACCGGCTCGAGTTCGAACGCAACGGCGAGCGCTATGAGTTTTTGCGCTGGGGTTCTGGCGCGTTTTCGAACTTTCAGGTTGTGCCGCCGGCAACCGGCATTGTGCACCAGGTGAACCTCGAGTACCTCGCAAAGGTCGTGCAGACAAGAGCGCATAATGGGCAGCTCGTGGCGTATCCTGACTCTCTCGTGGGTACTGACTCGCACACCACAATGATCAATGGTCTTGGAGTCCTGGGTTGGGGAGTAGGCGGTATCGAAGCCGAAGCGGTGATGCTCGAACAGCCAATCTACATGCTGATTCCTGAAGTCGTAGGCTTCAAGCTCACCGGCAAGTTGCCCGAGGGCGCCACGGCGACCGACCTGGTGCTGACCGTGACGCAGATGCTGCGCAAGCACGGCGTCGTCGGCAAATTTGTCGAATTCTACGGCGAGGGCTTATCCAGCATGAGCCTCGCTGATCGTGCGACGATTGCAAACATGGCTCCGGAATACGGCGCAACTATGGGATTTTTCCCGATTGATGACGAAACAATCCACTATATGAAGCTCACCGGTCGTGATGAGAAACTCTGTGACCTGGTAGAAAAGTACGCAAAGGCACAGGGGCTCTTCTTGACTAAAGAAGCTCCAACGCCTGACTTTAGTTCAACTCTCGAACTCGACATGGGTAAAGTGGTGCCTTCGATCGCAGGTCCGAAACGCCCGCAGGATCGCATTGAACTGAAGAATGCGAAGGCCGCCTATCGCTCTGCGATGGCTGAAGTATTTAAAGATGCACCCGACAAGACGGTGGACCTCTCGACTGTGCTCGAGGCAGGTTCAAAATATCCGCCCGGTACAACCATCGGCAATGGCTCGATTGTGATAGCTGCCATCACGTCTTGCACAAATACTTCGAACCCTTCGGTGCTCGTGGCGGCTGGCCTCGTGGCGCAAAAGGCAGAGAAAGCGGGTCTTAAGGTGCCTGCGACGCTCAAATCGTCTCTGGCTCCTGGTTCGCGTGTAGTTACTAAGTACCTGGAAGCGGCGGGTCTGCAGAAGTCGCTCGACGCCATCGGTTTTAACACTGTGGGCTACGGTTGCACTACCTGCATCGGCAATTCCGGCCCGATCGACGCTGCGCTTTCAGAGGCAATCAATAAGAACAATTTGACTGTTGCTGCAGTGCTATCCGGTAACCGCAATTTCGAGGGTCGCATCCATGCTGACGTCAAAGCGAACTATCTCGCCTCTCCGCCGCTCGTGGTCGCTTATGCGCTTGCGGGCACCATGGATATCGACTTCGAATCAGAGAAGATTCAGGGCAAGGTCATGCTGAAAGATATCTGGCCGACGCAGCAAGAGGTAAACGACGCGCTTGCCAAGGCTGTGACTTCGGATCTTTTCAGAAAAGAATACGGCAACGTTTTCAAAGCCAATGAGATGTGGAACGACATCAAGGTCGGGGGCGGCGATACTTATACCTGGGATCAAAAGTCGACTTACATTGCCAAACCCAACTATTTTGAGAACTTCTCCCTGAAAGAGCCAGGTATCCCAGTCTTGAAGGATATCCGCTGTCTCGCGGTATTTGGCGATTCGGTAACCACCGACCATATTTCGCCTGCGGGTAACATCAAGAAAGATTCTCCGGCCGGCAAATATCTGCAGAGCCGGGGCGTCGATCCCAAAGACTTTAACACCTACGGCGCCCGACGCGGCAACCATGAGGTAATGGTGCGCGGCACTTTTGCCAACACGCGTATTAAGAACCTGATGATGGCGCCGGACGCCGTTTCGGGCAAGGTCGCCGACTGGACAAAAGTTCCCGAAGGCGGCAATACGGTGCATATCCCATCGGGCGAGAAGATGAGCATTTACGATGCTGCGATGAAGTATATGCAGGCGGGAACTCCTCTTCTGGTGCTCGCTGGTAAGGAATACGGCACCGGCTCGTCGCGCGACTGGGCGGCAAAAGGTCCCGCGCTGCAGGGTATAAAAGTCGTCATCGCTGAAAGCTTTGAACGCATCCACCGGTCGAACCTGATCGGCATGGGAATTCTGCCGCTGCAGTTCAAAGACGGACAGAACGCACAATCGCTCGGTCTCGACGGCTCAGAAGTCTTCAATATTGAAGGCTACGATAACAATCTGAAGCCACGCACGGACATTAAAGTGACTGCGACGAAGGAAGACGGCTCGGTCATCACATTCACTACTATGAACCGGGTTGACACGCCGGTAGAGGTGGTGTACCTCAAGAACGGCGGCATCTTGCATACTGTTCTGCGTAAACTCGGCGCCAACTAAGCGCGAGGTTTATAGGGCGAACTCGCAGGACGCCATCCTCGCGAGCGCAGGCTAAATACCCTGACCTTTTAGCCACCGAATTAATGCGGTGGCTAAAAGCCGTTATTTCAGATACATCACTGCTTCAATTTCTACCGATGCACCCCGGGGCAGGGCAGCGACCTGAATAGTCGAGCGGGCCGGCTTATGCTCGCCAAAGTGCGCTGCGTAAACCTCGTTCATTGTCTGGAATTGAGAGAGATCTGTCATAAATACGGTGCACTTGACGATCTTGTTGAGCCCTCCGCCTGCTGCTTCGCAGATGGCGCTTAAGTTTTTTAAGATCTGCTCCGTCTGCTCCCGGACGTTTTCTGACACCAGAAGTCCCGTTTCGGGAACGAGGGGGATTTGCCCTGATAAAAACAGAAAATCTCCTGCTGATACCGCCTGGGAATAGGGGCCCACAGCCGCAGGAGCCTTGTTGGTTGTGATCATCTTCATCGACTGTTGGCTACGGGCAAAAAGTTGCCGCGTCAACGAATTAAAGCCTCAAATTGGGCTGGCAAAAGACCGAAAATGAAACGATGAAGTCTCTCCTCGCGAAAATGAAATTCCGCACGAAGATAAGGCTGACAGCCTTTCTGCTCCTCGTGCCGCTGGTATTCCTCGCGATGCAGTACTACTGGAAAAGCTCCGAAGATGTGCATACTGCCCGGATGGAGAGCTATGGGCTGCGCTACCTGGGGCCCATACAAACCGCAGTTTATCACCTGCAGCGGCGCCGCGCGTTTGTCGCCACACAGGGGGCCGGCGGTATCGACAATGCGGCGAGTATCCGCACCGAAAGCGAGGCGCTGCGCAAAGCCGTGGCGGAAATTGACAGCGTCCACGCAGAGTTGCACGATCCGCTTGGACTTGAGGGTGAGTGGACGGATCTCAAGGCTAAGCTAACTTATATCGCCGACCTGCAGGCGACGGGTAATCGCGAGCAACTCATAGAGCTGCATAATTCGACGGTACAGGCACTTTTTGTCTTTGAGTCGGTCATTACTGAGCGCTCGACGCTTGACCTTGATTCGGATGCGGGCACGCATTATCTGATAGAGCTGGGTACCCGTATTGCCGGGCCACTCAGCGAAGCGCTGGGACAAGCGCGCTATCGCGCCATGGCCATGCTGCAGGGTGGAGCGCGGACGATCGAAAACATGGCGGCGCTTGAGGCACAACATGGCATCATCCAATACAGGTTCCAGCAGTTTGAGCAGGCACGGTGGCGTGTGGCCAAGCACTTGCCGGAAAAGAAGGGGGAGTTCGAAAGACTGTTTGAGTCGATCTCTAAAGCGACAGAAAAATTTGAAGTTACGCACTCACAGCTTATTGCGGGTAAGAATACCGGTCAGGCTGCCGCTCAGCAGTATTTTAGTGCCGTTACGGAATATATAGATACCCTCGCTCAGCTTGCCGCCAGGATAAACCAGATCATTCAGGAAAATCTGGTGGCGCGTAAGCGTATGGCCCTTTTCAAACAGTGGTCGATACTGATACTCACGCTCGCGGGGCTCGCGCTTTCCGGTTTCGTCGGTTGGCTGATCATGCGGCAGATCTCGGTTTCCCTGGAGAATGCGATGCTGGTATCAGACGGTCTTGCGACGGGCAACCTCGACCAGAAAATTGAGGCGGAATCGCAGGATGAAATCGGCGCATTCATGCGCTCGATGCAAATTATGGCCGAACGGCTTAGGGGCGTGTTGCAGCAGGTTCATGACAGCGCGACCGAAATCTCGCTTGCAGCCGGTCAGGTTGCCAGCACCGCCGAGATGCTCAATAACGGTGCCATGGATCAGGCCGCACACGTTGAAGAAACCGGAGCGGCGCTCGGCGAAATGGTTAGCCTTATACAGAGCAATGCCAAGAACGCCATCGAGACAGACCAGACTGCAACCAACGCAGTGAAGAATACGCAGATTGGCGCGGAAAATGTGCTGCGTGCGGTCGAGTCCATGAAAGAAATCTCTGAACGAATACAGATCGTTCAGGAAATTGCCTCACAGACAAACCTGCTTGCGCTCAATGCGACAATCGAAGCCGCGCGCGCAGGGGAGCACGGCCGTGGTTTCGCAGTTGTCGCGACCGAGGTCGGCAAGCTGGCCGAAACCAGCGGCCAGGCTGCAAAGCAGATACAGGCGCTGCTCAAACAGAGTTCCGCGATTTCCGAAAGCGCCGCGTCATCGCTCACGCTGATTACCGACAGTATGCAGGAAACTGCCCGTAAGGTTGTAGCGATACGCGAGGCTTCAGAAGAACAGAGCCAGGCGGCCAAACAGATCAGCGAAAGTATGGGGCGTCTCAACCAGACGACTGAACAGACTGCATCTGCTGCAGAAGAGCTCGCGGCGACAGCAGAAGAAATGAGTTCACAGACAGCCGCGCTGCTCGAAAACCTGAAATTCTTTCGCTTTGACTCAAGTGCCGGGAATCTCAGGGGTAAATACTCTGCGGCGGGTACGATACGCCAGATGGCATTAAAGAGTGCAGCGCCGGCAAAATCAGTTGCTTCCGCTGCCGGCGTTGAACCTCAGGTTACAAACTCTGGCTCATACGAAAAATTCTGACCTACCGGTAGAAAATTCGCTTCACCGCATAAGCTCCCTTAGAGACCGTGCGGCATGGCACTCGAGATTTCAAGACACGGGCGCGCTGCGCTTGTGCGTATCAACCACAACGCCGCAAATACGCTTACTTCGGATAGCTTTGAGGGTATTCGCGATACGCTGCGCACTTTTGAACAGGATGATAGTGCGCGCGTCCTGGTCTTTGCAGGTAATGACCAGGGTTATTTCTCCAATGGTTTTGAGCCCGCGCTGTTTCTCGGCAAGGATTTTGATTACAACCACAGTGTCTGCCGGTTAGTCAATGAAACCGCGCTCTACTTTTTCTTTTTCCCGAAGCCCATCATCGCCTGTCTGAACGGGCACGCCATGGGGGCGGGTGCGGTGTTTGCTCTGTTTTCCGATTGGCGGTTTATGGGCCACGGAGGGCCCGAAGTCGGCCAGGCCACGGAGGGCGATAAGCCGACTATGGCCCGAAAGTCACCGCGCTTGGGTTTTCCCGAAGCACTGCTCGGCATGAACTTTCCTTCGTTTGTGGGGCGTTATATGCAGGACCTTATCGGGCTTACTGCCACGCGCGACATTCTCTTTGCAGGAAAATCGCTCAAAGGCCCGGAAGCGCTCGCGATAGGTTTGGTGGACCAGCTTTATCCCGAAGACAAGGTGGTTGACGAGACGCTGAAGTTTGCCGAGAAGCTGGCGAAAAGCCCGCTGCAGGTACTCACGGGAATGAAGCGCGCGCGCACCGAACCTTACCGGCATATTTTTGAATCGCTGCGCGACGAAGACGCGCGTGTGCTTGCGACCTATATGACGAGCCCTGTAGTGCAGGAAGGCCTGCTCTCGATCGTGGAAAAGAGAAGACCTCGTTTCGGATGATTTATGGGTAACAGACAGGACGATAAACGCATTGCGGTTTTGGCCTCGGGCGGAGATTCCCCCGGAATGAACGCTGCGCTGCGCGCTGCTGTGCGTACCGCGCTGTGGGAGCGTTACCAGGTATTTGGAGTGCAGAACGGATATGAAGGATTACTGCACAACGAGATTCGCGAGCTGACCTCCCGCGACATGGGTCTCATCATCAACCAGGGAGGTACTATTCTTGGCACGGCTCGCTCCGCCGAATTCCAGACCCCCAAGGGGCTTAAGAAAGCAGCAGAAATTCTAAACTCCCACGGAATCAACGCGGTCGTTGTCGTTGGCGGCGATGGTTCGTTTCGTGGTCTGATGGCGCTCAGTGAATACTACAAGGGACAGTTAATCGGCATACCGGGCACCATTGATAATGATATTCCGGGAACGGAATACACGATCGGGTTCGATACTGCGGTGCAGACAGCAGTGGAGGC
>CAYOZO010000082.1:0-15480 GCA_964408405.1 uncultured Turneriella sp. | reverse complement strand
GCTGCGCTCGGTTTCAACATCCTGCTTCATGGCTGTTTTTCAACAGCCTGTTAGGCTAGAAGCATGAAAACCACTCGGCCCAACGCATACCCTGATAAGGGTGGGCGCAGGGCGGAGTGGGGTCAAAACAAGCATGCTCACCTGGAAAAGCTCTGGCAAGCATACCTCAATCACCCTACTGCCCGGCAAGCCGATAAGTGGCTTGCAGGTTATTTTCGCGAACACAAAAGCTATGGCAAACGCGACCGGCGCTATTACAGCGAAGCGTTCTTTCGCCGGCTGCGCACCGCTATAAGTCATTTGCCCGAAGAAGCGGCCACGGATGCCGCATCCGCCTGGCGTGCCTTAGCGTCCATTGACTGGACCTCCCCCTCCTCTCCACTTGGTGGAGAGGGGGGGGAGGTGCCGCAGGCGGTGGGGGGGGTGAGGTCTCTGCCGCGTACCTGGAAAAAATGGCTAGAACATGCTTCACTCCCACAGACGAAGATACCGCAATTTCTCGAACAGCTCGCAAGCAAACCACCGCTCTACCTGCGAGCCAACTATGTCGATTGTGTGCCAGAAATCGAAGCAGAGCTGCGATCGGCTGCCTTTTCGGTCGAGACGCTGCGGCATGATGAGCGTTGGGTCACATTTAGGGTCGAGGGGGAGCTGCCCGTTTACGAATTGGCATCGGTAAAGAAAGGCTGGGTCGAAATCCAGGATCTGGCTTCGCAGTATCTCGGCGCTGCAGTCGATGCACACCCTGGCATGGCCGTGTGGGATGTCTGCGCCGGCGGAGGTGGCAAGACGATGCAGATTGCCTCGCAGATGCAGAATCGCGGCGTGCTCTATGCCTCGGATATACGGGATTACAAGCTCGACGAGTTAAAGCTCAGAGCGCGCCGCGCCGGATTTCACAACGTGCGGCGATTTGCGGTGTCTGGTGAGGCCATTGCCCCACCAGACACCGCAAAAGAAATACGCAGTGCCGGTGGTTTCCACCGCATTCTCGTCGATGCGCCGTGTTCGTCTTCAGGCACACTACGCCGCAACCCGGACGTGCGCTTTCGCATCTTGCCCGATGATCCGGAAAAATTTGCCGCATTGCAGCTGAAGATACTCAGTGCAGTGCAAGGTTACCTGCGCCCGGGGGGGCGGCTCCTTTACAGCACTTGCAGCATCTTCAAAACTGAGAACGAAGATGTGGTGCAGTCCTTTATCGCTGAGCATCCTGATTTCAAGGTAATTGAGTCGCGCTGGGTGGGCTCACCTGAGCTCGACAGCGATACGATGTTCTATGCATCGCTTGTGCGTACCTGACGGCAAAGAGCGTGTCAGGCAAGCTCAGCTTCTCTTCGCCATAACATAGTTGACAATATAGCCATATATAGCTATATATGGCCAATGCAGAGAATCACGATCTCAAAACTCAAGGACAATCTTTCGGCCGAGATCAAGAAGCTCAGAAAAAACGGTGGGCTAGAGATTTTGCAGCGTGATGTTCCCGTAGCGCGGCTAATGCCGATCGAAAAGAATAAGTCCGTAATCTACTGCCAGCGCCCGGCCAGAGCGTTTCGATTCCTTGAGCCTGTTGTAGAGGCAGACTTTGACCCCATTGCTGATCTCCTTGAGGAAAGGCGCAAGGAGCGCATTTGAAAATATACCTGGATAGTTCCTGGCTGTTAAAGGTACTGTTGCAACAGGGTGCGGTTAAGCCACTGCCTGAAGGCGCTCAGGTTTTCTCCAGTGTATTGCTGCAGGTCGAATGCCGACGGACGCTTGATCGATATTACAAGCGCCAGCTGATTGCTGCGGTTACGTTCGCGCGACTCAGCCAGCAGCTCAGCCAGTATATGGAATTCTTCCATCTGCTCGAGGTCAATCAGGAAATTGCCTTGAGAGCATCTGAACCCTTCTCTACGCCGCTGGGCACGCTCGATGCTCTGCATCTGGCCAGTGCGATCAAGATACGAGAGGCCGAAGGTGGTGGCCTTGCATTTGCGACCTTTGATAACGAGCTCGCCATTGCAGCAATGGCGCATGGCTTCGCGATCATCTCAGAGTAGCAGGTTCCGAAACCTGCTTCTGGCTCCCTTTCCAGAAGCCCGCTGGTTGCCGCTACAGGTATAATTCAGTAAGGTTCTTTGTCAGGTACTCAAACGCATCCTGTGGGTCGTCAGAGAAGTGTACCAGCTGGATATCGTCCCACTTAATCATGCGCCACTTTGCCATTGCCTCGAAGTTAATGACCTGGTCCCAGTATTCCTTGCCGAAGATGACGATTGGCAGGCGCTTCTGTATCTTTCTCGTCTGAACGAGCGTCAGCACTTCGAATAACTCGTCGAGCGTGCCGTAACCGCCCGGAAAAATTACCAGAGCCTTCGCGAGGTTCATCAGCCAGAACTTGCGCATGAAGAAGTAATGGAATTCGAAGTTGAGCGTCTGCGTGATGTACGGGTTCGGTTCCTGTTCGAACGGCAGCGAAATGTTCATGCCGATAGACAGTCCGCGCGCATGCGCAGCGCCACGGTTGGCCGCCTCCATGATGCCCGGACCTCCGCCGGAGCAGATGAGAAACCTGCGCGATTCGGCGGGCAGCGATTTCGACCACTGCGTGAGTTTATATGCCAGGCGTACCGCGTCTTTGTAGTAACGCAGGCGTAGCGCAAAATGCGCGGACTCCACCTCGTTCCATTCGCCGGCTGCTTGTAGCCTCTCGCGCTCCGCTTTGGCCTGGTGGGGGGCCGGCAGGCGCGCCGAGCCGAAAAAAACGATGGTATCCTTGACGCGCAATTTCTCAAAATGGGTCAGTGGCATCAGGTATTCTGCCTGTATGCGCAGGGGCCGGGCGTCAAAAGAAGTCATGAATTCGGGATCTTCGTATGCCTTGAACAGGGCGCGCTTCTTGGTCATATTCTTTACTATCGGCATATTCGCCGTTGTTGCTTCGGCATTTCCCGTTGTGGCCGGCACCCGCCCGGTTAAGACCCACGACCGTTTCAGGCCACTCAGCAGTGCAAAGGACATACTGCTTCTGCGTAATGCCCCACACCATGTGATTGAGGGCACCGGCGCCGCAGGTATGCTGCTCGGTGAAACGGAGAACGATCTGCGCACGCGCTACGGTGAACCTGCGTATCGCACGTACTCCGACCCTGAAACTCTCGTGTACACTGAGGCGAATTTTAATGCGGAATACGTGCTGAAAAATGACCGCATTCGCGAAATACACCTCGAAATCGAGAAACGTAAATCGCCCTCACTGGAATTTTTCACCGCGCTGGGCTTGCACGAAACGCAGCTCAGGGGTCTCAACAGCGAGCAGGCGGGCAGATTTTTGGGGGAGTTCTACCGTACTCGCAGGTTACGCGTGGTGGGCAATGAAGTCGATGTTTATGGCCGTGGCATCCGTTTTCGCTTTAGGGGTAATCGCCTGATTCGGCTCGCGGTTTACGAGCCTCAGGCCTATGGCGATAACGAAAAGGATTCTCCATGAACAGCGCCCCAACAATCCCTAACTCTATTGAGCTCACTGACACCGAGTTTGCTATCTTCCAGAAGCTGATCCATGAATGGGCCGGCATCCATATGCCCGATTCGAAGAAGGCTCTCGTCTCTTCGCGCATCATGAAGCGTCTGCGGCATTATGGCCTGAGCAGCT
This sequence comes from uncultured Turneriella sp., assembly GCA_964408405.1. GTDB lineage: Bacteria > Spirochaetota > Leptospiria > Turneriellales > Turneriellaceae > Turneriella. The sequence continues at coordinate 11,837 of CAYOZO010000082.1, read as the reverse complement.
ACACCGATTATTTGCGAATCGTGCGCAGCGAAAATGATCGCGGCGAACGACAGATGATGATCAATCTGCTCACGACCAACGAGACGTATTTTTTCCGCGAAATCCGCCACTTCGACTGGCTGCGCGAGCGTGCGGCATCACACGACCGCAGCGAGCCTTTTCGCGTCTGGAGCGCCGCGTGCTCTTCAGGACAAGAGGTTTACTCCATTGCGATGACGCTCGCTGATGTACTCGGCGACGCAGGCTGGCAGGTAATGGGTACAGATATCAGTGAGCACATGCTCGCTCAGGCGCTCGGCGCAACCTATCCGCTCGAGATGGCCGAAGAGATACCGCAGCACCTGCTGAAAGCATATTGTCTCAAGGGTACGGGCAGTGAACAGGGAAAATTCTGCATTGCTCCCGCTCTCCTGAAAAACATCCGACTGAAGCGCATGAACCTGCTCGAACACAAGCCAGGTAGCTTAGGCTACTTCGACGTCATCTTTCTGCGCAACGTCATGATTTACTTCGACCGCGAAACGCGCAAAAAGGTCTCTGAAGCGCTCGCGCAAAGCCTGAAGCCGGGCGGTTTTCTCGTCATTGGTCATGCCGAAAGCCTGCACGGAATCAGCGAACGATTAAGAGCTGTTAAGCCGACAGTCTATGCGCCGCAGTAAATCGGATTTTCACGCGTTACCCGAAGGTGGCCGCGAAGTTTACCTGCAGCCGGGTAACTGGTTCTGGGGCGATAGCCGTGTGCGCATAAAAACTTTGCTCGGTTCGTGCGTCGCCATCTGTGTCTGGCATCCGCGTCTCAAGGTGGGAGGTATGACGCATTGTCTGCTACCGTCGCGTGGTCTGCTGACGCCGAAAGGATATGGCGCAGAATATGTTGCGGACAGTGAACTCAGTGGCCGTTATGTCGATGAAGTGCTCGAGATTTTTTTCCGCGAGATGTTCCGTGCCGGCACCCGCCCGCAGGATTACACGGTAAAAGTTTTTGGCGGCGGCAAAATGTTCGAGTTCGTTGACAAGACCGGCGTCACGGTGGGCGAGCGCAACCTGCAAATGATGCGCGCCATTCTCGCGCGCGAAGGTATGGCAATCGCCGCGCAGCATGTCGGCGGTACGGGGCATCGCCATGTCATCTTTGAGCTCTGGAACGGCGACTGCTGGGTACGCCATGAGGAGTTGCCACAGTGATTCCTGAAGGCATCAGACGGCGCGACGAAGACCGACTGATCGCCATCGGCGCATCCGCTGGCGGTCCGCAGGCCATTGAGGTCATTTTGCGCCAGCTGGAGAGCGAATCGTTACCCGTGCTCATTACGCAGCACATGCCCGAAAATTTCACGCGCGCCTTTGCCCGGCGGATGGACGAAATCGCACGCGTACAAGTCTGTGAGGCAGAGCACGGCATGGTGCTCCGCACGGGCACTGTCTATATCGCTCCGGGTGGCCAGCATATGCGCCTCTGCCGCGTAATGCATGAGCTCCGCATTAGCTTGAGCAACAGCGAGCCTGTGAACCGGCACAAGCCTTCGGTAGATGTGTTATTCCACTCAGTCATCGAAGCCAAGCCCCGCGCAGCCCTTGCCGTATTACTCACCGGCATGGGCAATGATGGCGCACAGGGCCTGAAAGATCTGCGCGACAGTGGTTATCCGACTCTCGTACAAGACGAGGCAACTTCGAGCGTCTGGGGTATGCCCGGTGCCGCGGCTAAACTTGGGGCTGCCAGGGCCGCAGATATACGGCCGCTCGAGGCGATTGCCGCGGCAGTACGGCTTTTTGCGCTGCAAAAGTAAAGAATGGGCTGAATGTTTTTGGATTTACATTTTTATCGACCTCAAGTACCGGGTCATACGTCTAATAGAAAGTAACGGGAGTACGAATGCTTCCGGTTGACTATTATTAAGGAGAGAACATGAAGAAACTAACCTTCCTATATGCTGCGACTCTTAGCCTGATGGCAGCGCTGCCGTCAGCGATAATGGCTGCTGGCCCTGAAATAAAGGCAGGTCTGGGCTCGATCAGGGCAGCAAATGACAAGGCCGGATTTGATGCAGGCATTGCCTATTCTTACAACGTAGAGCGCTTTTTTGCCTTTGTGCCTGAGATCAATTTCAACTGGATAAATTTTGACCAGTGCGCGACTTCACCGTGTACCACGGCAACCGTTGGTGGTTTTACATCTACGCTCACTACATCGCGTAACCACTATACAATACCTCTGTTGCTCAATGTACGCTTTATCGTGCCGATGGGTTCAGAGGATACACCAGCAGTACAGCCTTATGTGACTTTGGGTGCTGGTTATGCCTGGTCATTCTTTAAGGCTGAGACTCCTGCTTATACCATAGGCAGCAACAACTATCCCGCGCAGACAGTGAACGATTCAGCCGCAGGATTCATGTACCAGGGTATGCTCGGTTTGCAGTTTAACCTGGGGATGTTAACTGAGGGTTCTGCATCCGCTACCAGCCTCCTGGTTGAAGCTGGCTATCGCGGCGGCCAGGTCGAAAAATCAGGCTTCAAGTTTGATATGAGTGGCTACGTCGTACGCGCTGGCGCAGCTTTCAACTTCTAAGAGGCTGAAATATCAGCAAAAAAACGGGCGTAAGCCCGTTTTTTTGTGCTTACGTATTCGGTAGCCTTGAACCACGGCGACACGGAGGCCACGGAGCGATTTCAAGAAATAGTTATCCAATCTTCTCGCCGTGCACGCCGTGTCGCCGTGGTTTTCTCTGCGGTGCGGAATGAGCCTGGCGCCAACTTGCCGAAGCGATTTTTCTTGAGTTAGCTCACAGGCTCAAACCTGGCACATTCTCAGCGGAGCGTGCGAAAAAAAATTACTGTACAACGGTAGTTTGCGCCCGGGTTCGTTAAGTCATGTTTCCCACGAAATTCGCCGTCCGCATATTTTCTGCAGCGCTGCTATTCCTGACGCTGACGCCACTTTCCGCCGAAATTACACTGAAATACGCGACTTTGGCGCCTGAGAACACTATCTGGGCCAAGGTCATCAAGCGGTGCGTGGATGAAATATCTGCCAAGACCAACGGCGAGGTAAAAGTACGGGTTTTCTACGGTGGCATCGCCGGGGACGAGCCTTCGGTAATGCGCAAGCTCAGGACGGGAACCATTGACATCGCATCGTTCACAGGGCAGACGCTCGGCACTGTAGTGCCCGAATCCCGTTTGTTTGAGCTCCCCTTCTTTTTTGATAATTTTAGCCAGCTGGATGCGGTCGTCGCTGCCATTTACCCGGACCTGTCGAAAAAGTTCCTGGCACAAAACCTGGTTCTTGCGGGCTGGGGGGAAAATGGCTTCGTCTATCTCATGAGCAAAAACAAGCCGATCGTGCGCGCTTCTGATATGCAGGGAGTAAAAATCTGGGCCCCCAAGGGTGACCGGCTTGTGCTCGCGATGCTTTCCGAATATGGTTTGGTGCCGGTTTTTCTCGGGTTTGAAGCGGTATTGCCGCAACTCAAGACCGGAGGCATCGATGCGTTTTACGCTCCCCCTTATGGTGCGATTGGCCTGCAATGGTTTCGCGAGGCAAAATATATTACCAATGCGCGTCTGGCGAACGCAGCGGGAGCTACCCTGCTTTCGAAGTCGGCTTACGACAAGCTGACGGATGCACAGAAGACGATCGTGCACACGACGCTCGAAAAATATGCTCGCGAGCTGACGCTGGAATTGCGCCGCGAGAATGACAAAGCCATGCAGGTTTTGCTGAGCAAGGGCATGGAGAGGGTTGAACCCAACCCCGAAGAACTGGCACAGCTGAAGCGCACCGCGCTGCGCGTTCAGGATAAACTTGCAGGGGAATTGTACTCGCGGGAACTTCTGCAAAAAGCGCGTAAGGCAAGAGACTCGGCAAAATAGTTTACAGAGAGGTACCGATCATGGCGGCAAAGAAACAGGCTCGAAAAAAACAACCTAAAGGACAGACCAAGCGCAGTCCAAAGAAAAAGAGCAGCGCGCGGCCCGGCAGAACAGCAAAAGTTGTAGCCACGGCCACGCAACACGCCGCAGAAAGCGTTCGGCACGCGACGGAACGCAGTGGAGGCATAAGGCACTATGCGTGGCGGCGCGACCACTATAATACCCTGCAGGAATTCTGGCCTTTCTACCTGCATGAACATTCTTCAGCGAGAAATCGTCTGCTGCATTTTATTGGCTCATCCCTGGGCCTCATTATTTTTGCCGTGGGCTTAGGCCTGGGCAACTACGTTCTTGTGATACCGGCGCTCATAAGCGGTTATGCGTTTGCCTGGTTTGGTCACTTCTTTATCGAAAAAAACCGGCCAGCAACTTTCCGGTATCCGTTGAAGTCTTTTCTCTCAGACTGGCGTATGTGGTTTACCATGGCCACTGGTCGAATTGCGGCCGAACTGAAAAAGCACGGTATCGAGTCCCGACCTTAGCGATCCCATTCCGTCTTACCGCATCGATACAGTTGTGGCATGAGTTTTGCTGCAGCTGCACAGGATGCTGGAGCTCAAGTACGGCAAACGGCGGGTAGTCAAGTATCGGGGAGCAAAAACTGTCATTGGTGGTCTCACGCCCAAAGACAAAATTGATATTCTGATGTACGTCAGTAAAGAGCTGTCCACCATCAACGACACACAGCTTTTGTTCGAACGGGTCATCGGCCTCTGCTCAGAGATCTTCGAGGCGGATAACGTGACTGTCCGCATCGAAGGGGGGGGCCGCCTGAGCCCCGTAGCGTTTCTGCGACAGACGACCCCCGAGCGCAGGCCGCTCGCAGTCGGTGAGGGATTTTCGGGCTCGATTTATACCAGCCAGCAATCCAGGCTCATCTACGACCTGTCGCAGCATCCGGAGTATCTTGATCCCGGCGAAGAGACGCTGTGCGTTATCTGTGCTCCCATTAGCGTGCGGGAAGAAAAACTGGGTACGCTTTCGGTTGAGAAAAATACTTCGCACTTCTACAGACGCGACGATCTCGAGATCCTTGAGGCGATGGCCGCGCAGGTTGCGCTGGCGATTTTGAACGCGCGTCTGATCACCGGTATGCTCGAGGCGCAGAAGGTACAGAAGCAGATGAACTCTCAGCTGCAGTTCGATTTGCGCATCGGCCGTACCGTCCAGTCGCAGATTATCCATTCCGAAATTCCTTCATTCAGAGCAATCGATATTAAAGCCGCGTATGAGCCAATGGTTGAAGTCAGCGGGGACTATTTTGACTACTATCGCTCGCATGAATCACTGACCGTCATCATTGCCGATGTTTCGGGGCACGGGGTGCCAGCGGCGCTCATTACCATGGCCCTGCACTATCACTTCAGATTGCTGAGCGCGCAGGGGTTAAGCCTGCTCGAACTGTTGTCGCAGCTCAATGATCATATGAAACCCATTTTGCCCTCAGGTATATATTTTACCGCGCAGCTTTTGCGCATCCACAGCGATTACAGCTTTACCTTTGTCAATGCGGGACATCCCAAGATGCTGCACTTTTCGGCGATGAACAGCGAGCTGATTGCTCAGTACGACACACCGGGTTATCCGCTCGGTATCGCCTCGTTTGATGTGCGCGATTATAAGGAGGTGAGCGGAAAGCTGCGCCCGGGCGAAACACTGGTATTACTGACCGATGGGTTTGCAGAGCAGCATAACAGTAAACACGAGCAGCCGGGAGCAGAACAGGTTATCTCCTGGTTGCGGGCCGCGTTGTCCGAACCTTCTGAGGCAATTGAGGCATTCATGCAGTCTTTCAAACTCTACCGCGGAGATGAGCCCAACGGCGATGACCTGACGATACTGACTCTGCATTACAACCTGAGACATCTGGAAGCTGAAACCATGGTGTACCAAAGCCGCAGTCGTATGCGTTCTGCCGATTACGCCGGAGCAAGGCAGTTGGCGCTTTCGGCGCTCGCGTTGCGGCCGCAGCACCAGGATGCTCTGATTATTGTGGGTAAACTTGCCCTGTTGCAGCGCGATTTTCGTACCGCGTCGCAATATCTGGCGCAGGCCTGCGTGCTCGATGACCACGTCGATCCGCAAATACTGTTACTGGCAGGGCATGCCGCATATAAGGCAGAGGATATTTCATCCGCAAAACGTTTTCTGAAGCTCCTCTTGTCCGAAGAGCCTCAGAATATCAAGGCTGCGCTGCTCCTCATCCGCTGCTACGTGCGAGCGCGCGAACCTCACAAAGCGATGCGCACACTGAATGCAGCGCTCAAGTTTGCGCCGCAAAACGAAAAATTGCAGCAAGTAGCGGATTTTCTGCGGAAGAAAGAAAATCCGGTTCCGGCGGCGGTCTAAGAGAAGTTAAGAGCCTCATGCGCCAACTTGCCGGAGCGACTTTTCGCGCAGGCCGCGTCCCCTAATCGGCAAAAATTCCTCCGCAAATCGTGCCGATTTGCTCCACGAGGCGCCAAGAGGCGGGAATTTTTGCCGATTTTCGCACATGTTTAGGCGAAACGCGGCCCCGGCTCGCGCAAAAAATCGCCTTTTGGTGTTTTTGCATGAGTTGGCGCACAGGATCTTAAGACTTCCGGGAAAAAAACTAAAAAAACGCTCGATCACTTCTGTAAGGGTTTATAATCGCCTTATGGAAATAGCATACTACTTCAAGAACCTTCCACCCACAGACGCGATTAAGCAGTATGCGTCGAAGAAGATTGAAAAGCTGAAGGATCGCCTGCACCATATCGAAGGTATCGACGTGCGATTTTCTCTCGAACGGCAAAACCAGTTCTTTGAAATCACCGTGCACGGCGATGCGACCGTGTTCCATCTGAAAAAGAGCGACAAGGACCTATATGCGGCCATTGATAATACGCTCGATGTACTCAATAACCAGATCGATAAGTACCGGAAAAAACTCGAAGAGAAGACTGCGGTGGCGCGCGACTTCTTCCTGCCCAGGAGCGACGATCGTACAATCTCTGAAGAAATGCAGATAGACGTGCGCGAGGCCGAAATCAAGCCAATGGACGATCTTGAGGCAGTTCTGCAGCTGCGCAGTAAGAAATTTCGTTTTCTCATGTACCACCACGCAGACTCGGTTCGCTACGGGCTTGTAACGGCCCGCAATGATGGCAACTACAGTATAGTTATGCCGGCGGGCGAAGGCTTCACCGAGACGGTTGTCAGGCTGCAGGACAATAAGCTCGAAAAACTCGCAGAAGCCGTTTACCCGGTATCTAAATTCACCGTAGCCGAAGCACTCGATGTGTTGACCGAAGCGAATCTCGAATTTCTCGCTTTCGTGAATGAAGAGACCGGCCGCCTGAATGTGATCTTCCACGCTAATGGCGGCGGAATCATGATCAAGAGGCCCGCTGCCTGAAATCCGTAAAAGTCCGTGAAATGCTTGGGAGCGCTGATCGGCTCAAGATCAGGCTCATCAACGAAGATGCGGATCTCGACCGTGAGCTTCGCGAAATTGACGTCAACCGGCCCGGTCTTGCTCTCCACGGCTTTTTCGAGCATTTTGCGCATGACCGAATGCAGGTTTTTGGTCAGGGAGAGCACGCTTATGTAAGCAGCATGAGCCCTGAACGTATCAGCGAACCTCTCGAACGCTACTTTAACTATCCCATTACCGGCATTGTGTTCACGCACGATAATTATCCGCCCGAGCATTTTCTCTCTTACGCGGTGAGAAACCGCACACCGGTTTTTGTTTCGAGTCTCAGAACCAGCAGGTTTATCAACGTTTTCACCGACATTCTCGATGCCGCGCTGGCGCCGCAAACCCTGCTGCACGGCACGCTGGTCGAGGTCTATGGCGTTGGCGTATTGATTCAGGGCAAGAGCGGCGTTGGCAAAAGCGAAACCGCCCTTGAACTTGTCGAACGCGGGCATCGCCTGGTGGCGGACGATGCCGTCCGTATCGTCTGCCGGGACGGGTCGCGCCTGCAGGGCTTCGTCTCAGAGACTATTGGGCATCACCTCGAAATACGCGGCCTCGGAATCATCAACATCAGCGATCTGTTCGGGGCTGGCGCGGTGCGTAACGACAAACTGATCGATCTGATCGTTCATCTGGAAGACTGGGACGACAAAAAAGAATACGATCGCCTTGGACTAGAGGACGTGACGGAAGAAATCCTTGGCGTTGACATAGCCGTCATGACAATACCAGTGCGGCCGGGACGAAATGTTCCGGTTTTGATTGAAACGGCAGCGAAGAATTTTAACCTGAAATCCCGCGGGCACCACGCGGCCAGAAAATTTCAGGAAAGGCTTGCTGCTATGATTCGCCAGGCGGCAGAGAACTAAAAGCAGCCATGGTTTCCAGAACAGTCACGATCCTGAACGAGACGGGTGTGCATGCGCGACCGGCGGCCGTCTTCGTAAAGATGGCCAACCGTTTCCCCTGCGAAATATTTGTAGAAAAAGACGAGCAGCGCATCAACGGAAAGAGCATCATGGGATTAATGATGCTGGCACTCACCCGGGACAGCCGCATAACGATCATCGCTGAAGGGGAAAAAGAAGCCGATGCGGTTGAAGCGCTCTGCAAATTGGTGGACAACAGTTTTGTAGAGCCATAACCTTGCGATGTGTCTTAGACTTTTTTAGGGCAGAGGAAAATCCGGATGCCGCGGGCGCATCGCGAGCTTTCTGCCTTCGAATTCGTAAAGCGACCGCTTTCCGTAATAGTCGCCCGCAGTCTCTTCCGGATGGCAGTCGGCGTTCTGCGCCAACCCTCTGATAGACCAGGCAAGATCGATGCGTTGCCGCAGTTCGCGCATTTGAGCCGGATCTGAAGACATCTTCTGGTCGGGACCGGGCAGGGTCTTGTCGAGCGTGAAGTGTTTTTCGACCACCATAGCTCCCGCAGCGATGGCGGCAAAGGCTGCATCGCTCTGCTCTGTGTGGTCAGAAAATCCCAGAGGTATTCTGTCAGGATCGGGCAACAGCTGTCTGATACGCGCCAGGCGACCGATGTTGGCTTTGTCGAGCGGAGTTGGATAAAGCGAAACACAGTGAAGGAGGCAGTAGTTACCGCCCAGATCTTCGAGCAGTCTTACAGCACGCCGGATTTCCTCTTCTGAGGCTGCACCTGTTGAAACCAGAAGCGGTTTACCCGTTTGCGCCGCTCTTCGGATCAGCCCGAAATTATTTACATCCCCCGAGGCAATCTTGAACGCGGGTACCTCGAGCGATTCGAGAGTAGCCACCCAGTCTTCTGTGAGCGGCGTGGAGAAAAAGGCCATGCCCTTACTGACGACGTAATTTCTTAACTGCCGGTGGAATTCTGCATCGAGTTCAAGCCCTGCGAAAATGTCGTATAGACCGTGTACGTTTTCAAATTGCCGGTTGATGAAAAAACGTGTTGTGTACGATTGCAGCTTCACAGCATCGACCCCGCTTGCGGCAGCTGCATCGGCCATCTGCATCGCCAGGGTGAGATCGCGATTGTGATTCAAACCGAACTCTGCAACCAGATAGGGCCTTTCAAAGGCAGAAAGTTTGCGGTCTGCCGGATTGGCGGCAGATTTTTTCAGGATCATAAGAGTTTATCGGCGGGCGGTAAAATCTTAAAGACCTAAAAAAGCCTATCAGCGTTTTTTGGAGCGCCCCCGAAGACCTTTAAGGAATTTAATCGGGTTAACGTTTTCGCCGTTCTTGGAGATTTCAAAATGCAGGTGCGGACCAAATGAATAGCCGGTGTCGCCGGTGCGGCCGAGTACCTGGCCACGGCGCACCTTCTGGCCCACTGCAACATGGCGACGGCTCAGGTGCGCATAGAGCGTTTTGTACGTATCGTCATGCTGTATGATGATGGCATTACCATAACCACCGAGCCAGCCCGAGTAGGTGACGGTTCCTGACTTTGCCGCGCGCACCGGCACGTAAAACGCCTTCAGATCAAGTCCCTTATGGAAAGCTGAGCGTGGCCAGGTGCGCCAGCCATAACCACTGGTCACTACCCGGCTCGAAACTGGTATTAGCCAACCCTCGGCGCGCCGAATAGGCTTGGCGCCCGGAAGAAAGATTTCTTCACCTGCGTCGAGCAGGTCAACGTTCACGTGCTCGTTTTCCGCGATGAACTTATCGAGAGAAACTTTGTGCGCTTGCAGAATGTTCGCGAGCCGCTCATTCTTCTTTACGATGTAGTAAATGCCATCGCGTGTCGGTATCGATAGCGTTTGGCCTACCGATACATCCTGGAATTCGTCGAGCCTGCTCGACCCGCTAATAGACTCGGGCTTCACCTTGTATTTTTTTGCGATGGATTGCAGAGTGTCTCCGGGCTTTACCTTATATTTCAGTTTCTGAACTTTATTGGCCTGTTTTTCTGCGGCCTTGGATTCTTCGGAGCGTTCTTCGATGACGCCCATCAACTGGTTCTTGATTTTTTCGTCTTCTTCGAACTGCGCGATCTCGCCGGTAATGTCAGAGGCATCGTTTATGACCTTACCTGACTCAAGGCGCCCCACGCCACCTACACCTGTCTTGGTTTCGGCAAATGCGAGCTTGACTGCAATCTGGCGCTTTTTCCAAACCATGAGGCCAAGCGAGGCGCTGAGACACACGACGCCCATGACCAGCCAGAGCGCGGCCTTGCGATCGACGCGCAGCGCCCCGCTCTTGAGAGTGCCGCGGCGCTTGTAGAAATACAAGAACTGTCCGTTGCCCTGATAAGAAACTTCGGCAAAGCCGAGATTGATACGCAGTGGCGCAGCGCTCTTATTGCTTTTGGTTTCGTTGGGCAGCGAGGCTGAAAGCGGAGGAGCGCTCTTCACTTCTTCTGGCTTCAGCGTGAAGAAGTCCTTTCTTGCGTTCTTGCGAGCCGATGGATTGCGCATACCGGGCCTGTTTCCATATTTTCGACCGGAAGCCCGCGTTTCTGTTAATTCTTTTTTTCTCGCCAAGACGCCAACCCGTCTTACTGAATGCCCTTCTTATCCAGTTCACGGACAAGACCGTAGCTTTCTTCTACGATCTTGCGTGGGTCTTTTTTATGACCGCCATGGATGTTCACATTGCCTTTCAGCACGACACCGCGCGAAATGCTTAGCACCGGAGTTGTGATGTCGCCGAGCATTCTGCCGGTTTCCGTCAGCCGAACCTCATCTTTCGCTTCGATATCGCCGATCAGGGTGCCGGCAAGTATCACCTCGCGCGCTGAAATGTTTGTCTTGACCTTGCCGGTCTCGCCCACCACCAGCGCCTCATCCGTGCGAATGTCGCCCTCGAACTTGCCGTCCACGCGCAGGCTGCCGGCAATATAGAAGCGACCCTCAAAAATTGAACCTTCGCCGATTACAGAGTTGGTATTATCGTATTTAGCCATAGGTCACCTGTGCGGAAAATATGGGTCAGAATCAACGACTGAGGCGCGGCGAGAACCAAAAAAGGCTTTCAATCGGCCTGGCCAGGCTGCTGGCGTCAAAACTCAAAATCCCTGTGTTTTTTGCCGATAAAGAGGCAGATGCTCCTCGACCGAAAGGCGGTTCTCTACGCAGCTATTTTCTGCATCTGCGGTGTAACCGCAGCAGTTGGGCACCGTTTCGGACGGGCAGACCAGCCCGACTTTGCCGACTACAGGCAGAGCGGTCGGGTAATCAGGCAGTATTCCGGCAACGCAGAGCATAACCACTACGGAGTTACCCTGCGGCTGCGCGAGCCGGCAGTGCGTGCGCTCGCAGATGGTACGGTCTACAGTGCAGGTGAGCTCAGGGGTTATGGCAATGTGGTGATTGTCGATCACGGTCACGGTTGGCACACTCTCTATTCCGATATTGCCGGGATCAGGGTTTCGGCCGGTGAGCAGGTGAGACGGGGAACCGTTATTGGCACGCCGCGCGACAAAAGGCTTTTTTTGGTTGTATCCTACAAGGGCAATCCAATAAACC
>CAYOZO010000081.1:0-15813 GCA_964408405.1 uncultured Turneriella sp. | reverse complement strand
CCCTCTTTATACACCGCTTCGGGAATCGTCGTCGTTCTGCTCGGGCTCTTTCTGCTGACTTCACCCGGCGGTGAACTGGCGCTGAACCGCGGTGACTGGCTCACCCTCGGCTGCGCGCTCGCTTTTAGTGCATACATCATTGGCGTTGGTGCGTGGAGTGCCCCCGAAACCCGTGGTGTACTTTCGACGCTGCAATGCCTTACTGTCGCCGCGCTGTCGTTGCCGGGTACTGAACTGCGCAGCGGCCATTTTGTCGCGGATCATGGACTCTGGCTTGCGCTTGGTTATCTGGCAATTCCGGGTACTGTTATCGTCGTTCTTCTGCAGATGCGCTACCAGCCACTCACAACGCCTGCGCGTGCGGGAGTGATATTTGCTTTGGAGCCTGTGTTCGCGATGGCGTATGCAATCCTGCTCGGGCTCGAAGGGGCATCGTCGAGGGCCATCACCGGTGCCGCCGTGGTGACAGCGGGGGTGATTATTTCCGAATTGGGTACACTTGCACCAAAAGCTCGGGATACGTTCGCGCCATAGCTATGGAAGAACAGGGCTATGGTATGGGACATAATCCTCAGCTATGGAATTCCAGCGCCATCGGGGGGGGGGGGGAAGAGCAGCACCGCGGCAAGAAGCTGACGAGTCCCGAGCGGGTGCGCGCGGCAATTTCTGATTGGCACTGTCGTCCCGTTTGACTAACCTGCGCCGTGCCTCAACTGACGAATGAGATTTTTATCGCGGTAAAACCGCGCATTGTCTTCGACTATGTCACACGGCCCGATCTGTGGCACGAGTGGCACCCCGCCTCGACTTCGGCGAAGCTGCCGCGCGTACCCTTGCACGAAGGCGACGAGTTTGACGAAATCATCACCGTTACTTATCCTTTCGTGAAGGTGCAGCGGCCGACGCATTACCGGGTAACGTTAAGCAGCCGCGCCGATGCCTTTGAGGTGAAAGGCAGCTCTTCGCTATTTGACCTTGTGATACACTACGATCTCGAAGCACACGAGGGAGGTACTCGTTTTTTGCGCACGCTGACCTACGATGTCAGAGGCCCTTTACGCTATTTTGAACCGCTGGTGGTGCGGCCCCGCATCGCGCAGCAATCGGCTATCGCGCTGCGTAATCTGAAAAAACAGCTTGAGTCATCGCTCAGCGAATAGGCGAGCAATTCGCATGGTCAGGCAGCGCCGTATTCGCGCCCGATTTCTTCGAGAAATTCTATCTGGTCGCGCCAGCAGCGGCGCGCCTCGCTGTCGAGTGGCACAAAGGCATGGAATGCATGGTGCCTGTCGGGGTAGATGCGTAACGAAGTGCGCACCGAGCGGCGCTTGAGCGCCGCGGCAAGCCGCAGGGTATCGTCCAGAATAGGGTCAGCTCCCCCGCAGAAAACGAACACCGGTGGTAGCGCGCGCGCCATCTTCTCATTCGATTCAAGCAGCGACAGCGGGTTGGCAAGCGGGCGATGCACATCATTGCCAGTTGTGGGGCCGATATAGGTTTCAGAGATATGCTCAAGTACCGGCATGAATGCCTCAGGAATCTTGCCCCTGAAGCGGTCGATGTTTCCGACCTCAAACAATCCACAGCCAAGCATGAGCGCCTTGATTCGGGGGGCGAGCCCGAAGACCTCATGCGCAAGGCTATTGGCAACTTCGTCATGGCTGGCCGCTAGCCCCACCGAAAGCGCGAGGTTTGCGCCCGCCGACTCGCCTGCCACGATTATCTCGCTGGCATCTCCCTTGTAGAGGCCAGCATTCTTGATGACAAATTTCAGCGCATGCAGCGAATCTTCAATGGCTGCAGGAAAGGGGGCTTCTTGCGCCAGGGTATAGTTGATGTTGAACACCACATAACCTGCGCGGGCGAACATCAATGCCATGATCCAGTGCGATTCTTTCGACAGCATCGTAAATCCACCGCCATGGATATAGAGCACCACCGGGGCAAGGCCCCTGAGGTTGGCCGGGCGATAAATGTCGAGCGTGTGGAAGCTCGAGCCTGAGGGCAGGTAAGGAATGTCAGTTAGTACTTGCACTCCCTGTGCGAGAGGGTTCCATACCGGATGCAGGCGGCCCAGCTGGCTGAAGCGGAGGTAGAATTGTTCTACAGCCCAGGCCGAGGTTGTACGCAGCAACGAAGTGAGGGGCATGATGTTGAGATGCCTGAGGCGCACAGGCGAGCAAGGAAAAGAAGGTCCATACGACTCTGGATTTCCATAGCTATCGCTCTGTGCTCCGACTGTTGACTATAATAAAAAGTGAGTAGTCACTATGTTATTAATTAATTAACTGTCCTATGCCCCGCTCGCAGGCTGAACGGCGCTATGAAACCCAACAGAAGCTGCTCGACGCGACTGTCGCGTGCATAATTACTCACGGCTTCAGCCGCCTGACCACGATCGAAATTGCCCGCGTTGCCGGCGTCTCTCAGGGCGCCCTATTCCGCTATTACCCGACCAAGACTGCCGCTGTGGTAGCTGCAACCGCTCGCCTGTTCGACAAGGTTATGGCCGATTTTGACTGCTGGCTGGGCGATTCCGGTGCCTGTGACCTCTCTCGCCTGATCGACAATCTGGAAGCCTGGTTTGCCTCGGGGGATTTCATTGCGATTTCGCGTCTTTTTGCCGAGTCGTCGGCCGATGCCGAACTCCGCGAGGCAATCAGACCCATCGTCGAGCAGCACCAGCAGAACACAGACAGGCTCATCAGCCGGCTTTTCCCGACTGCGGAACAGGCGATGCAGCGCACGGCAGCACATGCCGTGATCTATTTGCTCCAGGGCATCGCAACCGAGCGCCACCTGCTCAGCGACGGTCGCATTGAAAAAGAGATCCTTAGGCTCGTACGCAACGTGGCGGCGCTGATGCTACCGGGCAAAAACAGTAATTCCAGAGTAACAGCGGAGGAAAAAAAATGGAAGCAGTGATACAGTATATCAAAGAAGAACCGACCATTCTCGCGATTCCCTTCTATATCGTCACGATGGGTATCGAAAACCTCGTGCTCTGGCGGCAAAAGAAAGCATACGAAGTCGCCGATGCGGCAGCGAGCCTTTCGGGTGGTCTAGGCAGCCTGGTCGTGCGTTTCTTCTGGAACGTAATTTTTGTCTGGTTGCTCAAAATCTTCTACGACGCAGGCCCAAAACTCTTCGAGCACACGCCCGTCTGGGCTGCGTGGATTGTCCTCGTGTTTCTGGATGACTTTGCTTTTTACTGGATGCACCGCGCATCGCACGAAATCCGCCTGCTCTGGGGTACGCACGTCGTACACCACTCAAGCCAGCGCTACCACCTGGCGACCGCGCTCCGGCAGTCATGGACTGCGCCGATTATCGAAACTCCTTTCTGGCTGCCCGTAGCCTTCGTGGGATTTCCCCCGCACTGGATTCTGATCCAGATGTCAGTCAGTCTGCTGTACCAATACTGGATACACACGGAAACGATTCGCACGCTCGGGCCACTCGAGTACGTAATGAACACTCCCTCTCACCACCGCGTGCACCACGGTTCAAACCCCGAGTACATCGATACCAACTATGGCGGCATCTTCATCATCTGGGATCGGTTGTTTGGCACGTTTACGCCGGAGCGGACGCCCGTGCGCTACGGTTTGACCAGGAACCTCACAACCCATAATTGGGTAACTATCCAGTTCCACGAGTTTGCCGACATGTTCCGTGACGCCTGGAATGCACCGACATGGAAGGAGAAATTCCGCCAGCTTTTTGCCAGCCCGACCTCACTGGCGAGAAACCGCACTCAAGGGTAGACTTAAGTTTACCCTTGAGTGCGTCACCATTTTCGCCAAAAAGGCATTTTCCGGAACGCTGAATGGAACTTTAAGACCCACTTCGCCGATGCCGCCGCTGAGTACGGCGTGCTCAGCGCCGCCGCGCAGAAGTTTGCCCGCGGTGAACAAACGCGATGCGAACTGGCCGGGAAAAAACACTTCAACAGTATCCCCTTCGGTGAGGCGGGTCTTGAGATCAAACCACGCCGTGCCATCGGCATCCTGCCTTTTCACGCAACCGGCATAGTAATGCGACTGGTAGCGGGTGTTGCCTTCGTAGTTCTCGGACGCCCAATCGTCATCGGGTACTCTGTCGGGAACTTGTGGTGAGCCGGATGATTCGTTCTGCGAATCATCCGGTCGAACCATGCCGCGGGTAAGGAAGCCTGAGAAGTACTTGCGCGAGGCGACTTTGTCGAGCTCGGTGAGCAGGCTACGGTCGAATGCTTTCCCGTCGCGGATGTCATCGAGCGCCCGGCGGTAGGCACGCGCGACCATTGCAACGTAGTAGTCATTTTTCGTGCGGCCTTCCACCTTGATCGAATCGACGCCTATTTCAGCCAGTTCATCGAGAAATTCAATGGCGCGCAGGTCTTTCGAGTTCATCAGAAACGTACCTTCTTCCGAACTGATGAGCTCCATCTGCGCGTCTTCTTTTTCGGGGTTCTTGAGGTATATCTGGTAAGAGTCGCGGCAGGCGTTGTTGCACGCACCCTGGTTGGCATCCCGGTTCTTGAAGTAGTTGCTCATGAAACAGCGCCCACTGTGCGCAATACAAATCGAACCGTGCACAAAGACTTCGATTTCCATCTCGGGGCAACGCTGGCGGATTTCCCGCACTTCAGCGAGAGTGACCTCGCGCGAAAGTATCACGCGTTTGGCACCGAATCTGTGCCAAAACTCCACTGCCGCGTAGTTCATGGTATTTGCCTGCACCGAGATATGCACCGGTAAATCGGGAAAATTATCGCGCGTGATCATGATCAGTCCCGGGTCAGCCATAATCAACCCGTCAGGCTTAAGCTCCGCCATTGCCTTCAGGTAGCGCAGGTAGCCCGGTACCTTCGAGTTACGCGGTATCGCGTTGACGGTGAAATAGATCTTTTTGCCGCGTGCGCGCACAAACTCCACCGCTTCGCCCAGGTTATGCAGGCGAAATTCATTCTCTCGCGCGCGCAGCGAATAGCGCGGCACGCCGCAGTAAACGGCGTCGGCGCCATATTCAATCGCGACCCGCAACTTGTGCGGGCTACCGGCAGGCATGAGGAGTTCAGGTATTTTCAAAGCGGTTTTAAGCCACTGTGATCGTCGATATTCCTGTCTTCAGCCGTGCTGCCGAAATAAGAGCCGCCGACGTAGTCCCAGAAGGGCGAGGTGAAACCAAAGTTCTTGCGCGGCGCGCGGTAGTGGTGCATCATGTGGTTACGGCGAATCATTTTGAAATACGCATTCTTGAACTGGAAGAAGTGGACTGAAAAATGCAGGAAGTCGTAGATGACGTATCCCGTTATAAATCCCCCCATGAATGGCAGGTGATAGACAGGTGACGCATAGCGAAACAAGAAGAAGAGCGCCACGGCCAGCGGAATACTTGCCCCCGGTGGCATGACAAGCCGTGTTGCATCGCGCGGGGCGTCGTGGTGAATACCGTGAGAGTAGAAATAGATCGCCTTAAAGACTTTATTGGTTTGCGGAATATGGAAAATGAAACGGTGAAGAAAGTACTCGACAAAAGTCCAGAACAACATGCCTGCTACAAACGCCATAGCAATCTCACCGGCCGAGAGCGTGGTCGCTGTCACAGCAAAGTACATCAGTACGCCAATCACGGGAATATAGATCACGAAAGGCGTGGCCGGGTGTACGTGGCTCAGACGCTCCAGCAAAGGATTCTTAAACATGCGGATAGTTTCGCTCTTTTCCATCGCTTCTCTGATACTCATGCGTTTTGCCATATTTCCTCGTTTTGCCGGTTGCTGGTCTTATTGCCCCTGTTTAGACAGGCCGTCAATTCTAATAAAGACTAATGGTTCTGGTATTCTGTTATTTATTGACGCCCTAAGTATGTTTACCTCACTAAAGCACGGCCCGGGAAAGGGCACAGAAGAGGAGTTTTGGATGAGAACGGCAGCCCCTGATTTCATCGGTAATCGCATACCCGAAATGAGCAATGTGCAGGTGATGAGCTACCTGATCACCACGCACCACGAATTTACGCGCAACATCATGGACGAAATTGGCGAGCTGATTCACGAAGCCGGACTCGAACTGGCAGATCCGCCTGCCGAACTTGCGGAGCTCTCTGCGATGTGGAAGAAGTACCATGAAGAAATGGTGATGCACCTGCACGACGAAGAGAAGATTCTCTTTCCCTGGATTGAGCAGCTCGACCAATCGGGAAAAAGCAGCGAAGAAATATCCCGTGCGTATTCTGGCTCGGTGAGGCAAATGCTCGAAGAGCACAAGCACCACGAAGAAGATATGGCAAAGGTGAAAGTCTTGGCCGACAAGCTGTCGCAGAAAGGTGATTATGCGCCCGTATTGGCGCGGCTTGCTTACAAGCTCAAGCAGTTGAACCAGGACCTGCAGGAACACATGGAGATCGAAAGCTCATTGCTTTTCCCGCGCATTCTGGGCAAGAAGACTTAGCTGGTGGCGAAAATTTATTTTTCGCTGCCGAAGGCGATGCGAACCACAGAAACATCGTCGGTAAAACGACCCGCAGCCCGCAAGGCGGCGTCGATCTTGCGCAGGTCTGCGCGGGTGTTCTCGACGATACGCAAAAACCGCTCTTCGCTGTTATCGATCGTGCCGTCAATTTCCAGGTCGTCTTTCCAGTCGGAGCCGCAGAGCAGAACGTCTCCCGGGTGGAGGTTGATCACCTGGGGTTTAACCGCCGTAACCCCAGAAGCTCCCCCCAGCTTGCGCAGCCCGCTCTTTTCTTCAAGGTACCCTGCCCTATTCCTGCGGTAGAGTACCAGCGGGGGGTGTTCAGCGTTGATACAGAGTGTCTTGCCATTCTGTGCGTTGACGAGGCCAAGTACGGCGGTCATGCTCATTGACCCCTTAAACATACTGAAGATATGGTCGAGCTCTTTGAAGACCGATTTCAGCCAAGCTTCGGGTTTTGTGCCGATCGGGTTTGTGCCCGTACGCGCGAGAATTGACTGTAGAGTCACACCGCAAACCAGCGCGCCCGCAGCGCCTTGACTTGATTTGCCCATCGCGTCGCCATTGAAGAAAAAGAGCCATTGTGCCCGCGAATCGCGAAACTTTAAGGGTGCAAAGAGCGTATAGTCGCCGCCGATTTCTCCGGACTGGCCCTTGAAACTGTAATGCTTCTTTTGTTCGGCGAAGAAATCGGCCTTGAGTTTTCCAATCGCAAGGTTCGATGCGCTGAGCGGGTTCAAGAGCTGCGACATAAGCAGGTAGTCGCTCTGCTGCATCTCTTCGAGCCGCGATACCCTGTTCAGAGCCTCGCCGAGATCCTGCGTACGTTCCGCAATCAGCGCAGCGAGGCTTTCATTTGTATCATGTATGTAACGGATGCGTCGCTGCAGTTCTTCGGCGAGATGGTTGAATGCGCGCGCGACTTTGCCGAGCTCATCATCTGAAGCGCCGCGCACCCGGACACTGTGATCGCCCTTCGTGAAGTTTTCCATCGCCTCGGAGAGCGAGCTCGCGTAGCTCGCAATTTTGTGACCGATCTTGAATGACAGAAGAATGCCCGAAGAGACGACAATGAGAATCATGAGAAATCCGCCCCAGAACAGGGTATAGAGCAGAAAACGCGGATAAGAAGGTTTCAGTGCGATGACGATCCCCGGAGCGCGTACCTGTGTTGAAACAGTCGGTGTCGCAATCGGTATGAAGCGAAAATCCATTCTGTCGCTTTGCTGTCTTTTGTGCCGGTCAGTGTAATTTACCCGACGCGAGACGGAGTAATTCTGGTTCTGGAACTCATAGCGTGTATCTGTCACGCTCTGCGTATCTAATGCAAACGACGACGCGACGAGCTTGCCCGCGTGTACAAAAAAGACGCCCGACTGCGTGAGGTCAGACAAAGTGCGCGCAAAGCGGTAATCTAGCTCGTAGCCAGCAGTCACCGCACCGATGCGGTCATCATCGAAATAGATCGGTACTGTATTTTGCAGTATGAGCTTTTCGTTCTCGTACAGGAGCGCCGGGCTGGATTCTCCGTTCCTGAGTGCTTTGGCGACAAAAGCTTCAGCAGAACGGTCATCGCCAAATTCCGCAGGATTATGGCTGCGAACCACCACGATACCCTTGCGGTCATAGATGGTGATACGGTTAAGCAGAGTGCCAGCCTGTGCCTGGCGGCAGATGCGCAGGATTGGTCCGACGTTGATTGTATCGGCAAGTAACTCTTTTTTTATCGCTGCATTTTCCGACAGCATCTGCGCATAGACGCGCGTACTGCGCTCGTAAAAATTGTACGCATTCTTTGCGGCGATCATCTTTTGCAGAAGCGTCGATTCTATCTGCCCGCTGATCTGGAAAAACAAGACAAGAAATATGACCGAAAGGATAAAGAGCATCGGCAGCACGGCGACGAGAATGATGAAGTTTATCTTAGAAGCTACCGAGTATTTTTCAATACGCTTGCGTATGAAATGCGGGGTGCGTATGCGCTCATCGAGGAGTGCGAGCAGGCGCGAAACACCGGTGCGTTGCTCGTTCACGGCGTTGCTCCCGGAGGGCGGCGGTATGAACGCACGAGCTTACTTGTCCGGCGGACGACGTCATACATGCGGTTACTGTTGACGACATAGCCCGAATAAGGAAAGCCTGATTCGCTGCCGAGGATCTTCATCCCGTCGCTACTTATAGTGTCTTTGTTGATGCCGATGAGTATTTGCCGCACTTTTCTTGCAAAACTTTGACCGTGTTTTCTGCCGACGACTACGGCATCGTACGGTATCGGATCGGTGCGGAGCAGAATGTGAACTGGCGGCTTCTGATTGGGGTAGTTCTCTTCTATGTAGCCATCCCATGTGGCGCCGGCATCTGCCTTGCCGCCTATCACTGCTTAGACCACGTTTGGGTGTGATCCCAGAAAATAAACCCGCGAGAAAAAATTGTACGGATCAATCCTGCGCCCCAAGAGAAGCGCGAGGGGAAACTTGTAACCCGACGAAGAACCCTCTTCGACAAAGGCGAAGGCCTTGTCGCGCAGCTCTTCCAGCGAGCGGATTCCCGGCCTTACGATAATGATACCCCGGTAGTAATCCTTACCGCCTAATTGTGCGGAGGCTACATAGTGCGATTCTTTGTCTATTCCTGCATCGAGCGCGTCGGCGTAAGCTCCCGGCGAAAAGGACGCTATGTCGATTACACCACGGCGCAGGTCAGAAAGCAGCTCGCTGTACTCCTGCACGATCATGAGTCTTATGCGCGCCTTAAGCTTTTCAGAAAGATAATCTGTCAGAGGTTCATAAGCGTGCTGCATTTTTTCCAGCTCGCCCCAGGGTGTTACGCCGAAATTTAGAGTGCGCCCGTAGTTCGGCTCGGCTTTTGGC
Organism: uncultured Turneriella sp.; assembly: GCA_964408405.1. GTDB lineage: Bacteria > Spirochaetota > Leptospiria > Turneriellales > Turneriellaceae > Turneriella. The sequence continues at coordinate 6,485 of CAYOZO010000081.1, read as the reverse complement.
CGCTGCTGTAACTGTTCTGTATCAGCATAAACCTCTTCGCTCTTACCCGCGATGAGCTCCTGCTCTAAAGAAGAAGGTTCACCCATGCAACAAATGAGCAGAGGTAAAACAGCGGTGATTACAAGCTGGCGCACGCGGTGAGCCATGGTGCAGCCTGTGTTCGCGCCCCTGAAATGCAACCAGAAAGAACTCTCGCGTGCATGAGGCTCTTTACAGCGCAGCGAAAAATTATTTCGAGCCCGCATGCGCCTTTCGGTTGTTTCTGGAGATATTACGGAGCAGCAGGTCGATGCAATTGTCAACGCTGCCAATTCTCGGCTTGCCGGTGGTGGTGGCGTTGATGGCGCCATACACCGCGCGGCGGGGCCGGAGCTTATGCAATATTGTGATACGGTGCGCGCGCTCGAAGGAGGTTGCCCTACTGGTTCGGCAGTTATTACTCCTGCGGGTAAGTTACCCTGCAAATACGTCATCCACGCAGTGGGCCCGGTCTGGCATGGCGGCGGAAAAAATGAAGCTCAGCTGCTCGCGGCTGCCTACCGCAAGTCGTTACAACTCGCAGAAGAGCATAAGCTCCGCACCATTGCCTTTTCCAACATCAGCACGGGCGTGTACGGTTTTCCGAAAGAGCGCGCGGTGAAAATCGTCGCCAGGGTGATGGCCGAATTTTCACAGCAGGCAAAGCATATCGAAGAGGTGCGCTTCATCTGTCACGATGCCGAAAACCTGCGGTTATACCGGCAGATGTTTGAAAGCGAGGAAACAGCGTAAGGCTTAGCCTGCCTGGCTCGTCAGCTTCGCCTTAGGCGGAGTACCATATGAACCAGAGTTTTCAGCCAGTCAATGCCTGTTTTGCCTTTGTCGAGCCGTAGAAACTGAACAATGCGTCATCTTCTTGACCCGGGGTTTCGCGCATCGTCTCTAACTCTTGTGCGTGGTGATAACCACGCTGAAGCGAGGCAGAATGAAATCCGACTATATCTCCGTCCCCGTATCGCATGGCAAGATCAACATGCAGGTTGCAGGTGACGAGACTGACAATGCAATCCTCTTCATACATGGCTGGCCCGATTCGCACGACACCTGGTCGCACCAGATGGAATACTTCTCGCAGAAGTACCGCGTGGGAGCGATGGACCTGCCCGGTGTCGGTGGCAGTGATGCGCCGGCTGAGCGCAGCGGTTACCATATCGATAACATTCTGCCGGTCGTGTCAGCAGCGGTAAAGGCGCTTAAAGCCAAAAAGGTCCATCTTGTTGCGCACGATTGGGGAGCGATCATCAGCTGGGTGTTTGCCTCGCGTCCCGAGTATGCTTCACAGATCGCGTCCTACACGGCAGTCAGCGGGCCGCACCCGGCGCTCGCGCGCGAAAACCTATTTGCCAAATTCAAATCGCTCGACCCCGGCAAGATGCTCGAAGGCGTACAGCAAACCGCGAAATCATGGTACATCTATCTTTTTCAGTTACCGTATGTACCCGACTTCATCTTCAACAACCTCGGTCGTCTGGCGTGGCCGCGCGCGCTGATTAAGGGCGGCGTACCCGAAGGCGATCCGCTGCTCAATGCAAGTCAGGAAGAAATTTCGCGCAACGTGGTGAACCCGCTCAACCTCTACCGCGAGATGCTGCAGGGTAAGTGGATTGAGGTCCCCAGCCGGATTGATATTCCGGTGCAAGTGATCATTCCTAACCACGACCTTGCTATCACGCCGGAAATTTACTCCAACGTCACGGATGTCGCCCCGCAGGCTCAGCTGCACTACGTTGACGCCAACCACTGGGTGCAGCGTTCGCACCCGCAGCTGGTGAATGAGTTGATTGAGAGGTTTATCGGGTAAGCCGACCCCACCCCGGCTTTCGGCCCCCCGGCTCGGCTGCGCTCGCCGCAGCGCCCCACTACGTGGAGGGGGGCACTGAGGTAAATTTTCGTGCTTCCCCCTCTCCACATATGGGGAGGTGGTTAGGGGGTGGGGTTACGCCAACAGCGCCTGGTCTTTCTTAAACCACCAATCGCCCGGCAGGTTGCTCGAACCGCGCAACTGGCGCAGGTACCAGGCGCCGCGGCTTTCGTCAGCAATGTGGGAGTAACCCCGGTCACGAGAGGCTGTTTCGAGATCGCGGACAAAATCTCCCGGGCCACAGAGAAAAACGGCAGTAGCAGCAATCTCGTGTGCAGTCCCCAGCAGAGGAAAAACTCCCAAGTCGTAAACAATGAATGCCACAAGGCTTCGAACGAGCGTATGGGGAGATTGTAAAATACCGCTTGACGTTGCGTGCGACACGATTTGATTAACCTATAGGTTAATTAACCTTAAAGTTAATTAACTGGGCGGGTATGAGCCAGAGGATGACTATATGAAATCAAGCCGCCAGGAGCGGATAGAGAAATTACTGCGGGCGGCTTTTCCGGTTGCATCTTTTCACGTCTTCGACGATTCGAAAGAACATGCAGGCCATGCACACGGCCAGAGCGGTGAAACTCACTATCGCCTGCGCATCATCGACGACAGCTTTCGCGGGGAGACCAGGTTGCAGTCACAGCGCCGCATTCTGCAGGCGCTGAAGCCCGAGTTTGACGCCGGTCTGCATTCACTCGTGATCGAAAAAATAGCATCGCGCGAAGAGTCATGAGCCGTTCAACGCACACTACAGCCCACAGTGACCATTTGAGTCTCACGTTCGCAGCGCTCGCGGACCCGAAGCGGCGCGCTATGCTTGCCCGTCTGAGCAGAGGGCCTGCGACCGTGACGGAACTTGCGAAGCCTTTCAAGATCAGCGCACCGGCGATCACGAAACACATCAAGGTGCTCGAAAAGGCAGGGCTCATTACACGGGAAAAGGAAGCGCAGTGGCGTCGGTGTCGGCTCGAGGCACGGCGCCTGAAAGAAGCCAATGAGTTTATAGAAAAATACCGTAAGTTCTGGGAAAATAGCTTCGATCGTCTCGAAATCTACCTGCGGAAACTACAGGCACAAAATATAACCCCACCCCCAACCCCTCCCCTGAATGAGGGGAGGGGTGCCGAAGGCGGGGTGGGGTCAAAAACAGAAGGAGAAGAAAAATGAGTGCGACGAAAATTACCATCGAGGCCTTAATCGGCGCCGATGTCAAAAAGGTCTGGGACTATTACAACAAGCCCGAACATATCACAAAGTGGAACTTTGCAATCGACACCTGGCATTGCCCCCGTGCTGAAAATGATCTCAGGGTCGGCGGAAAACTGAAATCCCGTATGGAGGCTAAAGACGGCAGCTTTGGTTTTGATTTTGAGGCAACTTACGATGAAGTACTGGAGCAGAAGCGCATTGTTTATACGATTGCCGACGGCCGCAAGGTTGAAACCGACTTCAGCGATCTTGGTGATAAAACAAAAATCGTGACTGTCTTCGAGGCGGAGAGCGAAAACCCCGTTGAAATGCAAAAAGGCGGCTGGCAGGCAATTCTCGACAATTTCAAAAAATACACAGAGGCAAACTAATGGCAACAAAAGCAAACAAAGCAAAGAAAAAAAAGGTCGCGACTAAAGACAAAGGAGGCGTGGTAGGCCTTAAGTATGTGGGCGCTAAAGCACACCAGATCACGCCCTTTCTGATGTTCAACGCGAACCCCGAGGACGCGGCAAAATTTTACGTCAAGATATTCAAAAACTCAAAAATTCTGAGCTCGAGCCCGATGCAGGCCGATTTCGTTTTGAATGGGCAGAGATTTTTCTCATACAATGGTGGCGACCATCCTAATTTCAAATTTAATTGGGGTGTGTCGTTCATGATCAGCGTCGAGACGCAGAAAGAAGTCGATTACTACTGGAACGCGCTCACGGCCGACGGCGGCGAAGAAAGCATGTGCGGTTGGCTTAAAGACAAGTACGGCCTATCGTGGCAGGTCACGCCGAATATATTACTCCAACTGATTTCGCACAAAGATAAGGATATCGCCCATCGCGCGCAGCAGGCGATGCTCAAGATGAAGAAGATAGATATTGCTGCTCTGAAGGCTGCTGTAGGGGAGACCCCGTGAAACTCCTCGAGACCCCTTACCACGAAGTCATCGAGCGCGAGACAGTAATCGCACGCGTGCTCGCCGCGCCACGCAGCGCAGTCTTCGCCGCGTTCGCAGAACAGAGCGCGCTCGGTGAATGGTTCGGTCCCGAAGGCTTTACAGCCAAGACGCATGCCTTTGAATTTCGCGTGGGAGGTTTGTGGCGCTTTGTTTATACCGGCCCGGATGGCACGCGCTACGACAACCGCATCGAGTATCTCGAAATAACCGAGCCTTCAAAACTGCACTTTTTCCACGGCAGCGATAAGGAAAACGATCCCAGCAGATTTTTTGTCACGATCACTTTTGACGAACAACAAAATGGCAAAACTGTCCTCACGATGCGGCAATTACATCCGACAACAGAGCAGCGCGCAGGTGTCATTGGATTTGGCGCGGTCGAATTGGGCATGCAGACGCTCGACAAACTCGCGGCGTATCTGGCGGGCGGCCCTGCTCGCAAGTGAGGAGTAAAACAATGAACGATAGGGAACTCAAGCTCGAGCGCGTCGTCGACGCCCCGCGCGAGCTTGTCTGGCGCTGCTGGACAGAACCCGAACACCTCAGGCACTGGTTCACACCGAAGCCCTGGCTGACTACGGAGTGCAGAATCGATCTGCGCGGGGGCGGTGAATTTTTCACCATGATGAAATCACCCGAAGGTGGTGAATATCCCAATCATGGGGTTTATCTCGAGATCGTCCAATACGAGAGGCTCGTCTTTACCGATGCCTACACTGTTGGCTGGCAGCCGACAGAAAATCCATTCTTTACCGCAATTATCGAGCTGTGAGACGCCGGTGGCGGCAAGACAAAATAAACGGCGTGCGCGCGCCATTGGACATTGGAAAACGCCAAGAAACATGAGGAGATGGGCTTTTACGACGGCTGGGCGAAGGCACTCGAGCAATTAGTTGAGCATACGAGGGGGATGAAATGAGTTATATCGATGGATTTGTCGTTCCGGTGCCGCGAAACAAAAAGCAGGCGTATATCGAAATGGCGCGCACTATCAAGGACGTCTATCTTGAGCACGGTGCCTTGCGCGTCGTCGAAGCCTGGGCGGACGATCTGCCGAAAGGCAAGGTCAATGACTTTCGCACCGCGGTTCTTGCCGAAGAGAACGAAGAAGTCGTTTTTTCGTGGGTCGAATGGCCCGATAAGGCGACGCGAGAAGCTGGCAATGAGAAAGTCATCGCCGACCCACGCATGCAATCCGGAGAAATGCCCTTCAGCGGTGCGCGGCTCATCTTTGGTGGGTTCGCAGTATTATTGGACACAAAGGCTGGCAGACAATGAGATCAGCGGCGGGTTCGTTGCCTACGTACTCGATAAGTTCGAGAAAAAGCGCAGCGAAACTTATATCTACGATATTGCGGTAAACTCATGTCAAAACTCGCCGTAGCACCGAAAATCCATTTCGCCGACCGCAAGGCCCTGCGTGCATGGTTCATGAAGAACCATGCAAAGACCAGCGCTTTTTGGTTGATCTATGACAAAGCCAACGGAAAAAAACGGGCTTTGACTTACGATGACATCGTCGAAGAATGCCTATGCTTTGGTTTCATTGACAGCCAACCGCGCAAGGTTTCTGAAACACAGGCGAGTATCTATATCAGTCGGCGTAGACGCGGCAGCGAGTGGTCGAAACTCAACAAGAGCCGCGTTATGAAGTTACAGAAAAATAAGCTGATGCAGCCAGCGGGCTTTAAGCTCATTGCAGAGGCAAGAAAAGACGGTTCGTGGAATAAGATCAATGCCTCAGAGAACTTTGAAGAACCTGCGGATTTTCAGGCAGCCCTGAAAAAGAACAAAAAACGCCGCGCGCATTTCGACAGCCTGGCGCCTTCGACGCGCAAAGCATTTCTGCACCGGTTAAATTCCGCCAAAACCGCAGAGACGCGCGCCAAGCGCCTGGCCTTTTTGCTACAGTTATTAGATGTTGAGATGCAGCCTGCGGAATTCAGGCTCGCCTTTACGAAGGGAGTAATACCCGTACGATGAAAAAGACCTGTCCCAAGGGCCACATCTTCGAGAAGAAGAGCGATTGCCCGACATGCCCGATCTGCGAAAAAGCAAAGCCGCAAAACCCCGAATTCCCGAAGCTCAGTCGCCCCGCGCAGCGGGCCCTCGAACGTGCCGGTATTCGGAGGCTCAAAGATTTGGCAGAGTGGACGGAAAAGGATTTGCTTTCGTTGCATGGCGTAGGGCCGACTGCAATCCCACCGCTCAAGGCCGCGATGAAAAAACTCGGAATACAATTCAAAAAGGCGCCGGGCTAATCTTTACCCATGCGCCACCGGCTTGATTACATTGTAAAATTATCACACCTAAAAATCTAAGGAGAATGTTATGAAAGAAAACAAAGGCAAACGGATCGCTTATTGGATCGTCACTGTACTGGTCGCGGCCAACTATGCGTTCGCGGGAGTGTTATATCTACAG
>CAYOZO010000080.1:0-15920 GCA_964408405.1 uncultured Turneriella sp. | reverse complement strand
AAAAAACTCGCAAAACACGTTGCGTAGCTGTCACCGATCTATCCGGGTTGTACACTGCAGAATGGACTGGAGATACCTCTGTAGAGGAACTTGTTCGCACTGAGCGCGATAAGCGCCTGAGGCGTCTGGCAGGCGCATGACTGTCTATTTTGATACGTCGGTATTACTACCCGCGCTGGTTGAATCCCATCCGCACCACGACAGGTGCTTTCAGCAATTTGAGAAAATAATGTCGAAAAAAAGCACCGGTCTGATTTCGCAGCATGTGCTGCTCGAAATATACTCCGCCGGCTCGATGATGCCGGTTAAGCCGCGTGTTTCGGGTTTGCATATGGTCGAACTTGTCCGGCGCAGCATATTGCCGTACTTTCAGCTGGTTGCGCTTTCGGCAACGGACATTTCAAAAGTGCTGCAATCGGCGTCCGATTTGGGTCTAATGGGCGGCAGCATGTATGATCTCTATCATATTCATCATGCACTGAAGGGCAAGGCTGATGTGATTCTTACAAACAACCTGCGCGATTTTCGTCATCTTGCTGCTGGTCTGAAAATTCGGGTTGAAGCGCCATAGGAAGAGCTGGCGTGATTTTGCCGATGTACTCACCGGCGAATACGCGATTGATCTGCTGGTCTACACGCCGGCGGAGTTCACGCGGCTGACGACCAACCCCACCGTGGGTTTCTGGCAGAGCTTCGTTGCTGCCAATCGCCGGCTGGTTTGAAGCCATTGGGTGTTTCTTCGTGAAGAATGACACCCTAAAACTATTTTCTACTTGCGAAATTTGCAAAAAAAAATTGTGGCAAAACCCATATCCATATCTTGGCTCCCCGATGGCCGAAATTTGTATGATTGGGTGAATACCAAGTGTAAACAAATTCAACCGATGGAGAAAATATGAAAAAAACGATACTGTGGACGCTTTTGGTGCTATTCGCCTTGAACTGTTCAACCTACCGCATGTCCGAACAGAAAAAAAACGAAATAATTTCTGGAGACCATGGATTTATCTCTCTTAAAATGCCCAATGGGAAACAACTGGATGGTTATGACGAAAAGTGGCGCCTTGTTGTCCGTGTTGACAAGAATGAACTTGTCAAGGATGACCTCAACGATGATGAAATATATACGTTTCCAGTCAAGGCTGGTGAGCGCGAAGTAAATGTGCTACTGAAGCGAGCAGTTTTTCGACCATTTCGCATGAGCTATCGCTATGAATACGGATATATCTACAAAGATGAAATCATTAAGGTTGAACCCGGCAAGAAGTATCAGATTTCCTTTGAAACGCCTGAACGCAAGGTTAGCGTAGGTCTTGTAGTGCTTGGGGTACTTGTACCTGTCGTCCCTTTGATCGGCTGGCCCATTGGGGATTGGCCCGCATCGTATTCTGATATGAATATGGTTTCGACCGTCTCTTCTGCGGGTGAGGCAGCTACAGCTGCCCCGCCTGCAAAACAGAAAAAGGTAAGATAGCAAAACTATTCAGATTTGTTCGTCACGGCTATTTGGTGATCTCGAAGCTACTCTCACCGCACCTTAACCCACAAATACGCCGGCTGGTGGTCAGAGATCGCCAGGTCGCCGTGCGGTATAATGTCCGCCAGGTAGCTCGCCCGCGCCGGTGTCAGCCACGCCTCGAATGCCGCGTTCACGGCCAGGTGGTCGATCGTCGAACTGTAGGGAATATTCGTGTAGCGGGTGGTATCCATCGTGGGTGACTGGGTCAGTATTTTGAGCGCGGCGTTGCTCTCGAGCGCGTTCAGGGTATCGAGCGAGCTGCAGATGCCGACGCCGGCTTTGACTTCGTCATTAAAATCACCCAGAATCAGGGTGGGCGTGTTGTTGGTGGAGTTGAAGTAGCTGTTCACGTCGGTTGCCTGAGGCTGTCTTGTCGAACAGGAGGCGCTGTCCGAGCCAGATTTCAGGTGAAGATTGATCAGCCTGAACTGCTTATCTGAGTATTTTGCCTTAAAGGTTGCCGTGTAAGGACGGCGCAGGCAGCCATCCCAGTTGGTGGTGTTGAAAGGTGCGGCCGCAAGTTCTTCGCTGCTCACCACGCTGAGCAGGCTACGGCGATAGACGTATGCCAGCCGTGCGCTGCAGCCTGAGCCGGCCAGCAAGAGTGCCCGCAATGCGGCAGCCATTGCTTAATGGCTGTGCCCTGTACTCAGGCCGCAAACTCATTTTCAACCCGGCTCGCCCACGCGCAGTGGCTCATGCTGCGCGAATACCTGCAGAGCGAAGATGTTTTCCTCAACGTGTCAGGCAGCGTAAATTCTGCGCTTGAGTTGATGCTCTCTAAGGGAGTGAGCGACCATGAACGGCAAATGCTGCACACCGGTTTTGCGGCACAGCTTGACAGCGGTTTCGTCCGTGTCGCTCCGGGAATTTTAGTACCCCACCTGCGTCTGCCCGGACTCAAAAAGATAATTGCGCGGCTCGGCATTGCGTCGGGCGGGCTTAGCCTGGGTGGGGAAAAAATCCATGTTATATTATTGCTGGCACTGCCTGCCGAGGCGACCGCGATGCACCTGCAGCTCTTGCAGGGAGTTTCTTCGGTACTGCCGGCAATCCAGGACGCGCTCTGCGCGGCAGATTCGTCCGAGGCCGTTCTAACGGTGTTGCGCACGGGCGAAGAGCAGGCGAAGCCGTCTTTTCGCAATCGGACGCAGCAGCAGGTCGCTTTTGAACTGGCAACGGACCTCGAGCATGGCCTGACGAGCCGCGAGGCGGCATTCCGCCTGGCGCAGTTTGGACGTAATGTCGTTGAGCGCGGTCGCCGCATTCCGTGGTATGTGAAATTGTTGCGTAACTTTTTCAGTTTTTTTGCTGTCCTGCTCTGGCTGGCAGCCGCGCTCTGCTTTGTCCCCGGAGTGGACATGCCGCAGCTCGGTACTGCGGTGCTGATCGTTGTTATCGTGAACGGACTCTTTTCTTTTTTACAGGAGTTCAAATCAGACAAGGCCGTCGAGGCGCTAAAGAGACTGATGGCGCACAGTTCGCGCGTGCTGCGCGACGGATCGGTAAAAGAAATTCCCGCAGAAGAGCTTGTGCCGGGTGACGTCATTCTCATCGAAGAGGGTGACATTGTCCCTGCCGATGCGCGACTTGTCGAGGCATTCGAGATCGAAGTGGACAACTCTTCGCTGACCGGTGAATCGACTTCAGCCAAACGCTATAAATCCGACCAGCCGGTTCTGATGGAAGGCAAGTTTCTCTGGATTGAGCTGCCGAACATTGTCTTTGCCGGTTCAACCCTCATCAAGGGCAGTGGGCGTGCCGTCGTATTCGCGACAGGCATGTCTTCGGAAGTCGGTAAAATCGCGGGGCTCACGCTCGGCATCAAGAGCGAACCGAGTCCTCTGCAGAAGGAGCTTAGGCGTACGGTCATTGCGATTTCACTGCTGGCTTTTAGTATCGGCCTGACGTTTCTTTTTCTCGGTTGGCTGGCAGCAGGCCTCACATTCGTGCAGGCCTTCATCTTCTTCATCGGAATATTTGTTGCCAACGTTCCCGAGGGCCTTCTGCCCACCGTGACGCTTTCGCTGGCTATGGGTGTTACGCGGATGGCCAAACGCAATGCAATCGTGAAGAACCTGTCATCGGTGGAGACGCTCGGTTGCACAACGGTTATCTGTACCGACAAGACCGGAACTCTGACGCAAAACCTGATGATGGTGAACGAAATTATCGCCGATCGTGAGCGCCTGCGTATCGAGGGCCACGGTTACGAACCGCACGGAGCTTTTTTCCGCGGCGGGCAGCAGATAACGCAGGAGCAGGTTTACGAGAATCTTGCCACGCGCAAACTAATCGATTGCGCCTATATCTGCAACAACGCCAAACTCGAGCGCACGTCGCGGGGAACCCGCGTTCTGGGCGACCCCACCGAGGGCTGTCTGCAGACTCTTGCCGCGCGCGCCGGCGTTTCTGGCATACACCAGCGGGTGCATCTCAATCCTTTTGAGTCGGTGCGCAAGCGCATGAGCGTTGTGGTCAAGGATCCTCGCACAGGTAACAAAACTGCCTGGGTCAAGGGAGCTCCGCTCGAGGTTGTCAGCTGTTGTTCGAAGATTATTTCAAACGGCGAAATTACCGAACTTAAGGCAGAGGAACGCGAGCGCATCCATCGCGAAATCGATGAACTCGCGACACAGGGGTACCGCGTTCTGGCCTTTGCAGTGCGCGAAGACGATGCGCTGCAGGCAATCACCGAATACACAGTCGAAAATACCGAAACAAATCTGGTTTTTTTGGGCTTGGCTGCCATCTCGGATCCGGTGCGTCCTGGAGTAAAAGAAGCAATCCATGCCTGCCATACTGCAGGCATACGGATCATGATGATTACAGGCGACTATCCGCTGACAGCGCGCAGCATCGCTCTGCAAATCGGGCTTGGTGGCGAAAATCCCGTGGTCAAAACGGGCAGCGAAATCGTGCTGATGAGCGACAGCGCGCTTAAGGAACTCTTGCAAAACGGAGAGTCCGTTTTTGCGCGTGTTTCCCCTGAGCAAAAACTCCGCATTGTGACGCTTTTGAAAGAACTCGATGAAATCGTCGCAGTAACAGGCGACGGCGTCAATGACGGTCCTGCGCTCAAGAAAGCGGATATCGGCATCGCGATGGGGCTGCGCGGTACCGATGTTGCAAAAGAAGCGGCGGAAATCGTGCTGACCGACGATAACTTCAGTTCGATAGTTGCTGCGATTGAAGAAGGCCGCGCAATTTTTGCCAATATCCGAAAATTTGCTTCTTACATTTTTAACAGCAACCCGCAGGAACTGTATCCCTTTATTCTCTGGATGCTGATTCCTGGCTATCCGCTCGTAATGACAGTAATGGGAGTTCTCGCGGTTGATGTGGGCACTGACCTCGTGCCGGCAATGGGTCTCGGTATTGAGCCGCCGGAAAAGGGGATAATGGAAAGGCCGCCGCGCCGCAGGAGCGACAAACTTTTGTCCATAGGTTTCATTCTGCGGTCATACCTCGTGCAAGGCAGCATACTGGCGTTTAGCTGCTTTGCCACGTATTATTACTTTGCCTGGACGATGGGTTTTGTGAGAGAAGGCAATCCCCTGATGCATCTGCCCGCGTCGCCGGAAAAGCTGGATATGGCGCAGGCTTCTTACATATACCTGCAGTCGCTGGCGGCTTTTTTTATTCCAACGATTGCAGTGCAGATCGGCAATATTATGTGCAAGCGATCATCTACGGCATCGCTCTTTTCGCGTGACTTTCTGCAGGAAAGCGTTCGGAAAGGATTACTCGATGCCATGCGCAACTATGCTCCGCGCAGGCGCTCGCTGAAGGTAAATATCAGTTATCATTTTGAAGAGGCACACCACGACGACACACACCGGGCATTTTTTCACCAGTTGTTTGTTCTGCTCAGTTTCCCTTTTCGGGTGCTTTATATGCGTTTGTCGAATTTCACGGTGGGTGTGCGTCGCTTTTTGATCGCGCCTGTTCTGCGCGCGCTTGCCGGCTTTTTCGAACGGCACCCCATCGTTTTCAACTTTTTTTCGAATCCGCTCATCAATATCGGCATAGCAAGCGAGATAATTCTCTGCTATGTCTTCTTCTATACGGACCTCAGGAAGATCTATTTTTTTGAGCCCGTGCCATGGCATGTCTATGCCTTCGCATTACACGGTACCGTACTGATTGTCTTGTTTGAAGAGATCAAGAAGTACTTTCTCCGGCGCGGTCACGCACTGGAGTTTTTGGGGTAGCATGCTCTGCGCAGCCCCTTGCGGAGCGCCCGGGGCCGATAACAAAATACTTGCCACCCCAAGCAGGTTTTATTATATATCAATCGTTCGATATAAAAAGAGCCAGTATGAAGCCAGACGCCATCATCATCGGAACCGGCCCCGGCGGTTCGTATCTCGCCCGCGAGCGCGCGCGCCGTCTCGCCGACCACCTCAATAACTGAAATGCCCAAGATCGTCAACCACAGGGAGTACCGCAGCGAGCTGCTCGAAAGATCGGCTGGCACATTCGCGCGCCACAACTACGCAGACGTCTCGATGCGCGACATTGCGAAAGATATTGGGGTATCTACTGGTACACTCTACCATTATTTCCCCTCGAAAGAAGAACTGTTCTGCGCGCTCTTCTTGCATACCGCGCAGGGCTCCGCCGCAGAAGTCGTCGATGCTATGTGCAACCTGACGACGTTTGAAGAACGGCTTGACCGGCTCTTTGATTATTTTCTCGGCCGCTGCGAGAAGATGCGCCGGCAGTTTTTATTCTCAGCCGACATGCTGCGTAACGCGCTGCCGCACAAGGCACAGAAACTGCTTAAGCGCTGGGCGCTCGAGCTCGAGCGTCGGCTTTCAGGTGTGCTGGGGCTCGACCCGGCTACGGGTAGCGCAGTCTTCCTTTTTCTCGCGGGTAGCCTGTACGCCGGACAGGTGCTGCCGCCTTCGCGCGACCTTGAACCAGGCTTCGATGCCATGAAAAAAATGATCTTACAGCAACACAAGGCAAAGGCTGAAGCTGCAGCAGGTCGCCATGACCAGCCACAGCGGAAAGCCGGCAAAACCAAAGGAGAATAACAATGAACGGAAAATTTGGCAAACGGGTATTCACGCCCACATCGATGGTAGAGATTCTCAGCGACATCGTGCGCGCAGCACCGAGCATGCCCGGCACTTTCACCAGCGGGCGCATCTCACCGGCATTTCGCGAGCGCATTCTCCTGGCAGTAACCTCTGTCAACCGCTGCCGCTATTGCCAGTGGGTGCATTCAGACCTTGCGGCTGCCAACGGTATCACCGCAGACCAGATCGCGTCGCTGCTGGGTTCTTCAACACAGAGCGTGCCCGAAGAAGAAAAGGTTGCCTTACTCTACGCGCTCCATTATGCGGAGACCAACCGCAATCCTTCACCGATGCACCGGCAGCAGCTCATCGACACTTACGGCAGTGAAACCGCACAGGACATTGAAAACTGGATTCGCCTGATCTTCTTTTCGAACCTGTCGGGGAACACGTTCGATTCTTTTCTCGCACGCCTGCGCGGTGAGGGAAACCCTGAGGGTAATGCCATCTTTGAGGCCATGTTTGCAGTACTGTCGGCACCCGTGCTGCTTTCGCTCGCGGCGATCAGCAAGAATTCGGTGAACCCGCTGGCGAGTTTAGAACATGGTTGAATTCTCCTGATGCGGGTATTCGCCTTTGACGTCATTCCCGCGAACCCTTCGACTTTGCTCAGGGCAGGCGCGGGAATATACCAACAGCAGTACTGCGAATAGATGCCCGCCTGCGCGGGCATGACGTTGGGTGGTAATTTCCTTATCAAGCAGTTGACAATGCCGTCAACATCGACCCTTTGCCGCATGCGAATTCTTCCGGCGGCAATTGCACTTTTTGTAGCAAGCCACGTGACCGCGATAGCTCCCAACCAGATGGGAATCGATTACAATGATGGCATACAGCAGAGTAACCTGAAGCTCGGGCTTGGCTGGTCGCAGGAAAACCACGACAACCTGCGCGCGCACCTGCTAATGGGGCAGTTCGAATTTTTCATGAGCGATCGCCTGTCGCTGCGCGGCAATGCCGGCGTGCCGCTCAGTACTGCGGTCTCTGAAACCAAGTACTATCCCTTTATGCTCGGGGGAGCTTTTCACGTTCTGCCGCGCTACTGGATAGATTTCTACTTCGGCGCCGACGCGGGTTTTGTGCACATTGCTACGGCGACGCTGCCGGCGACCTGGTCGACGCGCGTCACACCCGTCGTGGGGGCAACTGTGTACTTCTGGGGTGCATTTTTTCTCGAAGCAGAAGCGGGGTACAACATACTGCAGTACGCGAAAGATGTGGCACTTGATATGAGCGCTCCCACTTACCGGGTGCGCACGGGCTTTTATCTATGAAGCGGGGCGAGCAGCGCAGTCCGGGTGATTTAGATCGGGCATTTGGAGGTAACCGGGTGCTGCAAGAAAATTATGTCACATTTGTAGCTATGGAAAACCATAGCAGACAAGCCGTTGTGTCATTCCGCTGGCGGGCAGGGCGGGCTCATGCTGCGGAAATCCATAACTACGGTTGGATAGCTATGGATTTCCCGAGCCAGAAAGAGGTGCTATGAAATTCCATAGCTACGGCCCGAAGCTGCTAACCTTTTTTGTCTCCGGTTTCTTCCCTGTGCTACTTTCTTCCTGCGCGAGTATTCCCGTACAGGGCGACCGCTTTCGCGTGACAACTGACGACGATTGGGCGCTGACGGTGGAACACTTGCCGTCACTCAACTCAGCAGCCAAAAGAAAGTACCCGGTGCTGATCTGCCATGGCCTCGGGGCCAACCGCGAATACTTCAAGGCGAAAGATGAAGATTCGCTCGTGCGTAATCTGCAGCGTGCGGGTTACGATGTCTGGCTGATGGATTTGCGCGGCCGCGTTGAGGCGGCAGAAACCGGTTACTGGTTTGGCAAACACACCTATACCTACGACATCGACGCCTACATCCGCCATGACCTCGATGCCGCGATAGAATTTGTGCTCAAGCAAACCGGAGCGCAGAAGTTAAACTATATCGGCCACAGCATGGGCGGAATCATCATGTACGCGCGCTTGGGGACGCTGAATGAAAACAGGGTCGCGAATCTAATTACGATTGCCTCGCCGATGAGCTTTTTGCCTTACAACGATTGGACGTTCAAGCTCTACCGTATGCGCGGCGGTATGGCGATTCTGCCGGTATTGCCGATCAGGCCGGGTGCATTTGCAGCGAGCTTTTTTCCCGAAATGCTTTATGCGCCCTTTGCCAATGCCTTCTATAATCCTGAAAATACCGACGCGAAAGTTAAGGCACAGCTCTTGCGCAGGTCGATCAACAACATCAGCAAGAATGAAATTAAGCAGTTCATTTATATGACCGAGAACGGCGGTCTCTATTCTGCCGACGGCAAGGTCAACTACCGTGAAGAGCTGAAAAATATCAGCGTCCCGGTGTACCTCGTTGCCGGTCGTCGTGATGAACTCGCCGACCCGGCCGTAGTGCGTGATGTTTACGAACGCCTGGGCTCAAAGGATAAGACGATGGAAATTTTCTCGCGCGCCGACGGTCTCATCGACGATTATGGGCATACCGATTTGATTTTCGGCAAAGAGGCGCACAAAGAAGTGCACCCGAAGATTATTGAGTGGCTGAATAAGCGAAACTAAAGGTAAGAAGTAGCATACCGCGCGTAGCGCGGTATGCTACTTCTTAAAAACAAAGTAAACCGCGAGAACAAGAAAACCGAAACCGATCAGGTAGTTCCAGCGCAGCTGCTCCGTTCTGAATACGTACACGGCGAAAAAGGTGAAGACGAGCAGTGAGACGACCTCTTGAATCACCTTGAGCTCAAACAGGTTGAAAGGCCCGCCGTAGTTCTCGCTACCGATGCGGTTGGCAGGTACCTGGAAGGCGTATTCGGCCAGCGCAATTAACCAGCTCAAGAGCACCACGCTGTAGAGCGGCAGGTGCGAAAAACGCTCGCTGTTGTTCAGTTGCAGGTGGCCGTACCACGCCAGCGTCATGAAAATGTTCGAAAGAACAAGCAGCGAAATGGAGAGAGTACCCTGAGAGAACATAAAATCAGCGGCGCAATCGCTGCGCCGCGAGCGCAGATTATTCTTCTTCTGGAGCGCCGGCCGGACCTTTCACTTTCAGTGAAATGGTGTTCGCCCATTTGGAGCCGTACGAAACATGCGCGCCGTCGGCAAACTGCAGCGTAATACGGTAATCTCCGGGTTTAAGCTCAATCGTATCTTCAGTCTGGCCCTTGCCGTAGTGCTTGTGGAATTCGTCATTGACTATCGGCTGGCCTTCGGCAATTGCCTCTTTGTTGATGAGGATATGAAAGTGCCCGGTACCTTCTTCCATCGTGCCGGCAGGTTTTACGATCATGCCCTCAACCTGCATGACAAATTTTACGGGTGAGGTCACCTCGGCTTTGTCGGACGGTTCAGAGAACCATACCTTTCCGGTAAATTCTTTCTTTTTGCAGCCAGCTGCAATGGCCACTGCGAATGCAATAACAAGGGGGAGCTTCTTCATATTCCGTTCCATTTCGCTGAAATCAGTATGAGCGTAAAGAAGTTATAGCTTAGCAGGCTGTTGAAAAACAGCCACAAAGCAGGATGTTGAAACCGAGCGCAGCTGCAGACAGGCCATTTATGGCCGTTTTGCGAGCGATTTCGGCACGAAATCGCGGCGTCTGCAGCGAGCACGGTATTTTTTCAACATCCTGTTAGAACCTGTGCGCTAACGCATGCAGAGCAGCCATCAGAATTTCCACTCAAGTCCAAAATTGGGAATCAGGTTAATGGGCGTGCTCGGACCGGCAAAGCGGGGATTGCGACCCGGCGCGTAAGGCTCTCTGTTGCGAAATTCCTGGCGCAACTGTGGCTCGTTGTTATAGACGTTGATAAATTCAATGAACCACGAGAAAGTGCCCCACGAGTAAGTGCTCCTGCGCGTGAGCCTCACGTCGAGCCGGTGAAAGAGCGGATACAGCGCGCTGTTGATTGCGGTAGAAAAAACCGGTGTGTAAAGTGTTGTCGCAGGATTGTCATCGCAGGTGTGCCCTGGCGTACAGATACTGCCCACAATCGGCGTATAGGGAAAGCCGGTAAAAAGCTCAAAGCGCGCTCCGAGCTCCCACGCGCCGAGGCGTGCGACGCCGATCATTTTCACGACGTGGCGCTGTTCAAAGCGGAAAGGAAAAGTACCGGCGACACCCGACACATCGGCGCGCGTGTAGGTGTAACTTATCCAGCCGAAAAAACCATCTTCATTTTCCTGCAGAGACTTGCGGTAGCTGACTTCGACACCCCGCGAAAGTGAACCGCCGGTGTTGGCAAAGTAAACGCCGCGTGCCTGGTCGGCCGTAGAGGTTGTCTGCATCATGTCATACAGGTTGTTGTAAAAGGCCTCGACTTTAAGAACGTGAAAGCCGAATTCCTGCTCCAGTGAGATACTGCGGTGGAGCGCCTTCTCGCTTTCGAGATAATCCGCTGTGACGACGCGCGCTTCGCGTCTGCTTGCCTGATTAAAGCGGTAAGTATTTGTCTGTGCGAATGACGAGTAAAGGCCACCTGATACAGCAATGGTCGTGTTGGTAACAAACTTGTAGCCGGCAAGCCCCCGCAGGTCGAGCGTCGCTTCACCGGAGCGCGCCAGGTAATCCGAACGGATTCCTGGCGTTATGAAGAAGCCACCGAATTCGAGACGGTTGTCTGCGTAGAGCGAAATGAGGTGGTTCTGGCCCAATGCCGAGACGCTGATCACATCAAAGTGGTCTGGGTTATTGAAATCGGTTTGCCCGGGGGGAATGGTTTCTTTGCGCTGCTGTGTAATACCCGAACTGTTGAAGTGGAATAGCTGGTAGTCAAGGCCCGCCTTGAGACGGGCCTTGCGGTTCATGTACCAGATATCGAAGATCTCGCGCAGTCCTGTGATGTTGGGCCGCGTGTTGACGTCGATGGTTCCGAGCGCGCGCCCGGGGGCTTCGCGGTAAAAACGGCTGTAGATCAGCGTGTTGAAAAGCATCGTGCGTATCCTGAAATTTGGCGAATGCAGGTAATCGTATGACACAGACTGGCTGTGTGAGGAGATGTCGTTAAATACCGTGAGATCGCCCGCTGCCGGGTTTTCACCCTGTTCGATGCGCTGCTTTTTTTCCTCGTCGCTCAGTTTGCGAATCAGCGTAAATGTATCATAGCTGCCGAAAACAAACAACGATACTGCATGCCGGTTATGCTCCCCCAAATACCAGCGCGCCTTCCATTGGTAGTCGTAATATTCGGGCACGGCGATTATTTCTTTGCCGGTAATCAATTTGTAGATGGGTGGCACGAGCAGCGACAGATAACCCACCCGGCCCGAGACCGAAAAGAAGCCTGTATCAACTTCTGATTTGCGTTTCGCTTCCTGGTACGCCTGGCGCTCCGCCTCGCTTGCATTTTCTGCGGGGGGAGTTAACTTCGGGGAGAAGCCTGACCACGGCGCAGCAAAGAATGCATTCGAAGAAATGATGCCGGTCTCCATCGTCGCGGTCGGCTTTGCGACTGCCTCGATCGTGCGGATATCGATCACCGCGCCCAGTGCCTGCCCGTAGTAGGCAGGAAACGCAGAAGAAAAGAGGGTCATGTCGTCGATGAGTTCATTCGAAATAACCGATTGAAATCCCCCGAAGTGCTGCGGGTTAATCACGGGTATGTCATCGATGAAGTAGCGGTTTGCGGAGTCGGGTGCGCCTCGAATAATCAGCGGACCAAAAATGCCGCCGGGCCGGTTGACGCCCGGAAGCGTCGCGAGCGCAGAGATGTTATCGCCAAAGGTCGCCGGCACCGATTTCAGCTCGTGCTGCTGCAGCTGGTGCTTGCTGACGTTGTGCTTCTCTTCATGGGTGATGAGCCGCACCGTCTGCGCGCGGCGACTCTGTAGCGGCATGACGAGCGTGAACGGTTTTTTCAGCGGCAGCTCAAGGCGCTGATCTATGCTGACATAGTTAGGTGCGGTTATGCGTAGTGAATAAATGCCAGGTTTGAGCTTGGGTAGCGCGAGCCTGCCTTTCTCGAACTTGGTCTTGAACTTCGCTTCGGCAATAATAGCCGTGCCAAATTCAACGGGCTCGTTGGTGTCAGTCAGTATGCGCAGCTCAACTGCTGCCACTTCCGTGCCTAATGCCACGGCACAGAGGAGCAAGGATTTTCTGCCGAGCGAAAGCATGCCTTTTGCCAAAGCCAAACGGCCGCAGTGCGCTGCGAGTGAATATTCAGCTAACTCTGGGCAATCCTATCCTGGCAAGTCCGTCACGCGGTTAGCCGCCTGAGGTCAATGCCGTCGCGCATGACTTCGGCGTAGAGCAGCGAACTCTGCATCTGCTGCCATTCTGCGGGTGTGTAGCAGTGAGTTTGCAAGGCGACATCAAAATTCGCAGGCTTTAGACGCGTCTGCGCCAGCATCCAGCGCTTCTCGGGCGGCATGCCGGCAAATCTTTTGGATAGAATCAATATGTCATAATCGCTGTCAAAACGATGGTCATTGCGTGCGCGGGAACCAAAGAGCAGAGCGACCGCCTTGCGGTCAAATTGCTCAATATTCGCGCGAAATGTAGCGATAAATTTTACGTCAACCTGAGGGCTTTTAGATAACGCAGGCATGTCTCCATCCATTTCAGGCTCTGTTCGGCTTTCGCTTTTGTGTAGAGATCCTTTATGCTCATGATCCCCGGATATCTCGAGGATGTGTAATGAAAATCCAGTTCGTTGAATGCGTTTACAACATTTTTCGGCATTCTCTTGCCCAGTCGGATTTCCAATTCTGCTCCGAGTTGGCTCAGAGAGTGGCTGAATTTCGGTTTACCAGAGTAATAGATCAGCGCCTTGAGGTATTTTTCGACTGCCTGCTGGCAGTGGAAAACGCAGAGCGGATAGTTGCGCGCCTTAAACAGGGTATGGGCCGCTTTTTGATCGAGTTCGCTGATTTCTTTCCAGTTGAGGAATTCCTCTTCTGACACGGCCTCTATCCGGCAGATGCAGCGCTGCCGTCAAGCCTGAATGGTAACATACTACTGCGAAGTCAGTCGCGCGAGCTCTACCGATAAAGCCGCATCGGCAAGAGCCTTCTCGGCATCGGCTTTCGAGTAGAGGTTTGTGGGTATCATGTCAACGTCGCCATACATGGCTATCTCGCGTTCTTTGCGCAGGCGCTGCGAGAGAATGACGAGTTCGGGTATTTTTGCCCGGACAGAATCAGGGAAGCGCGTACTTGTGCTCAGCAACCAGCGCCGATACATCGTGCCATTTCGGCGGATCAATGCCCACCATGCGCAGCATCGCCTTGGTTGCAAGTTCGACGATTTCCTGCGCTTCGCGGACTGCGTCAGAGTAACCTTCTTTTTCGATATAGGCCGACAGAATTTCGAGGCGCAACATCGCCTTCTTCAGATAAGCCGCTGCCAATTCGTCGTTACTCATAAATCAAACTTTTCGCCCGGTTTGAGATCGGGTTTGAGCAGCCAGTAATAGCCGCCGCCCCTGTAGCGTTTCTCAGAACCCCAGGCGCGCATCTTTGCCCTAAGGCCGTCGAGGTATTGCGCAAAGAAATCCCCCTTGTCGAAGAGAAGCTTTAAGTGTTCGGTCATGTCGAGAAAAAGCAGGCTGCCTAACTTCACTTCATCGGGTGTCTTGATAATGGCAGATATGCGCAGCGGATAATTCTCGTTCGCAAAGCTGATTGGCTTAAGCGGCGGATTTTCCACGTGCTCGGTGAATGCATCGATGCGCGGCATACGCCCCTGCGGCAGCTTTTCGACGATGAGCAACAAGTCGATGTCTGATTCTGCTGTGGCGACGCCGCGCGCGAGAGAACCATAGACGGCAAATGTCACCAGGTGTTCGCCGTAATAATCCTGCGCCCGCTTCATGAGCTCAAGGGCAGCCCGGTCAAATTGCTGCAAGACGGTCACGGAGAGTGAGTGATCAGATTAGGTAACGCCGTCAAGCATGAATGCTAACGGGCTCCAAGCTGATAAGCCGCCGCACTTCGACGGGCTCAGTGCGACGCTCCTGCTACTCGCCCATGCCAAAAAACCGCATGATCTGCGCCTTGACGCGCTTCATATCTGCGGCGGGCAGCTTGCCAATTTTTTTCAGTATCAGCGCATTGGCGATGGTGACAAATTTCATGCGCACCAGCGTGGGCTTCGGCAGACCAGCAGCTTCAAAGTTTTTAATGAGCACGTCGCCCTCGCGCGGGGGAGTTTTCACATTGCTGGTCATAAAAAGCAGTGTGGCATCTCCCCCCTTGTTGAAGACCTTGGGCGAAATGACCAGCGCCGGGCGGCGCTTGAGAGTTTTTAGGTTTGTGAATGGAAAAGGAACGAGAACGATGTCGCCCTTGTCAAAGGCGTCATAGGTCGTTATAGACTTCATCTTCTGCGTTGTCCCATTCGGCAAAGCCGCTTTCGGCATACTTCAGCCAGGCTTCGTCCTCGGCGGTGTACTTGCGCATGACGAGCTCGTTGCCGTGCGCGACGAAGAGCACGGTGTCGCCGTCATGGATATCAGCAATCTGCCGCATGGCTGCGGGCACGGTCACCTGCGCTTTGCTCGTAATGTGGGATACGGTTGCGGTCAATGGCTCTCCTTACTTTTATCGGAATTTATTGCGCGCGAGCTGAAGCGTCAAGAAAAAAGTAAGGAGTTTTTTGCGCTTACTCGTAGGTCGAATTCCAAAGCTTGTATTTCCCCTGAATTTCGACGACAGCTTTGAAGAGATCCGTCGTGATCATCGAGTGTACGGTCTTTGTTTGCGGATTTTCAAAATCGGCAAAAATGGGGATGTCGCGCAGGATGCGAATGGGGCCTGCGTCGATAATCTTGCGTGGTTTTTCGATGTTGACTTTTACGAGTCGCGCCCCGCCGAATCGCGTAAAGACGGCCCTTACCGCCTTTGCGCGATCGGGCACAGTCCAAGCCCAATAGTCCGCCTCCGAAATGCCACCGCCTTTTTCCTTGGCTTCCGGAAGATAGGGATAAACCGATGACCTGAATTCCTGCCGGGTGAGCAGGGCGCTACTAAAGCATTTCTCGTCGTTGGCCGCAATGCAGCCTAAGTGGTATTCCACGAGTGCTTTGGGCGAGGAAAATCCCCCGGTGAGCGGTGTGACCTTGCTACCACAGACCATCAGGGCATTGATCACGATGAGTATCGGGATTATTTTATTCTTCATGGTCTCTGGTAGGGCGGCCCGATGGGCCGCCTGAGGGTTTAGTTTGCGGGAAAGGAAGTCCAGCCGTCAGCCCAGGTATCACTGGCTGCAAAGGCACCAACATAGGTTGGCTGAGCAAGGTCAGTGGTATTGGGCGCTGGCGGGGGATCGCTGTGCGTAACCGTAATGTTGCTACTGGGCTTGAGCTGG